>CADAVL010000080.1 GCA_902791335.1 Oscillospiraceae bacterium | reverse complement strand
ATATGGCGGCATGAATGGGAAGTGATGCAGAACGCAGCCTTGGAAGATGCCGGGAGAACAGAACGGGTTGATATGCGATCCTACGAGCGGCAAGGCATTGAGATGGCACCCCAAGCGCATCTTGGCCCAGCCGCTTTTGCTTTGGAAAAGCAGGGCATCCGCACCGAGCTTGGCAATCACAACAATGCTGTGAAGCATATCAATAATCTGTTCTCCGCAATCCGGCGCAAGCTGAAATCCATGCTGGATTGGCTGAAGAAATTGAAGGAAATAATCAGCGACCATGAAAAGTTGGAAAGCCCTGGCGAATTCCCGCTTTATGAAGTACTTTTCGCCTATTACGATCTGCGGGAAAAGCAACGCTGGGACTGGCATCCCGGCGCACGGAGCAAAGCAGGATTAAAGGATTTCAAGGAAAAGACATCTCTCTTCGCTTTCCTGCAGGAGCATGACATTTATTCCGTCAATGACTTTGGCAGACTTATCAACGATACCAATAACAAATTCATGGAGATGAACGCTGCCCGCAAATCAAAAGAAAAGCGCATCAGGGACATAGATGCCATCCTTGATGCAGTCAAAACGCTGAAAGAATTGAATCCGATTCAGGAAAAGTATGACCACATATTCTTCAAAGGTGCAAAGGAAAAGTACGGATCAGAACACGCCGATGAGCTTGAAAAGATCAAAAAGACCCCCGTTACCGTTACCGTCGGCGACGAGGTGGTGGTGCGCGATCTGGCCGTTGCCATGAAAAAGCCCGCAACCGATATTATTAAAACGCTTTTAAAGCTCGGAATTATGGCCACGATCAATGACACCATTGATTTTGACACCGCCGAGCTGATCGTCACCGAGCTTGGCTGCAAAATTCAGCGCCAGGTCACCGTTACCATTGAGGAACGGATCATGGACGATACCGAGGACAAGGCGGAGGATTTGAAGCCGCGTGATCCGATCGTTGTGGTTATGGGTCACGTTGACCACGGTAAGACTTCCATTCTGGATGCCATTCGTCACTCTTCTGTGACCGATACCGAGGCCGGCGGCATTACGCAGCACATCGGCGCTTACAGAGTTCGCCGCGGTGACCGCGATATTACTTTCTTGGATACCCCCGGACACGCCGCATTCACCGCCATGCGTCTGCGCGGCGCACAGTGTACGGATATTGCTGTGCTGGTGGTTGCTGCGGACGACGGTATTATGCCGCAGACCATTGAAGCCATCAACCATGCAAAGGCCGCTAAGGTTCAGGTAATTGTTGCCATGAACAAAATGGATAAGCCGGAGGCCAACCCCGACCGCATCAAGCAGCAGCTGACCGAGCACGGTCTTGTGCCCGAGGAATGGGGCGGCGACGTGATCTGCGTGCCGGTTTCCGCCAAAACCCACGAAGGTATTGATGAGCTTTTGGAAAGCATTCTCTTGGTTTCGGATATGATGGAGCTGAAAGCCAACCCCGACCGCCGCGCCAAAGGTACGGTCGTGGAGGCTCGGCTCGATAAAGGCCGCGGACCGGTTGCCACCATTTTGGTGCAGAACGGTACGCTTCACACCGGCGATGTTCTGGTTGCCGGAACGGCGGTCGGCCGCGTTCGTGTGATGACCAACGAAAACGGCGTGGAGCTTTCAAAAGCCGGTCCCTCTGTGCCGGTAGAAATCACCGGTCTTGCCGAGGTTCCGTCTGCCGGTGACGCCATTGACGCCGTTTCCGACGAGCGGTTGGCCCGTCAGCTGGTGGAACAGCGCAAGCACAAGCAAAAGGAAGAAACCTGGAACGCTGCGCAAAAGGTTACGCTGGACAATTTGTTCTCTCAGCTTGAAGAGGGCGAGATGAAGGATCTCAACATTATTGTGAAGGCCGACGTGCAAGGCTCGGTTGAAGCCGTGCGCGACAGCTTGGAAAAACTCTCCAACGACGAAGTGCGCGTGCGCGTGATTCACGGCGGCGTGGGCGCGGTGAACGAATCCGATGTAATGCTGGCCGGTACTTCCGGCGCGATCATTGTCGGCTTTAACGTCCGTCCCGATCCGGTTGCCAAGGAAAACGCCGAGCATGACGGGGTGGAAATTCGTCTGTACCGCGTGATCTACGATTGCATTGAAGAAATCGAGGCCGCCATGAAAGGCATGCTCGCGCCGAAATACCGCGAGGTGGTCATGGGTACCATGGAGGTTCGCCAGACCTACAAAATTTCCGGTATCGGCACCATTGCCGGTACGTATGTTACGAGTGGCAAGGTCACCCGCGCGTGTGAAATCCGCGTGGTGCGCGACGGCATTGTTATTGCAGAGGACAAAATTCAGTCCCTGCGCCGCTTTAAGGACGACGTAAAGGAAGTAGCTCAGGGCTACGAGTGCGGCGTCGGCCTGGAGAAATTCCAGGATATTAAGGACGGCGATATATTAGAAGCCTTCGTGATGGAGGAATATCGCGATTAATAAAGCAAAGCGCGGCAGTTTTTAAAAAATCTGCCGCGCAAAAAGCAGAGGTTACACAAAAAAAGGCTCTTTAAAGAGCGGCTTTCTTTGAGCTTTCAGAGAAAAAAGTGTGACCTTTAAAGATCTTTGGAGGATAAAAATGGCAGGATATAAAAACGGAAGAATCACTTCCGACGTGCACCGCGAGATGTCAGCGCTCATTCGCACAGTAAAGGATCCGCGAGTGTCGTCGCTTACCAATATTGTAAAAGTGGACGTAAGCTCGGATCTTTCGTATGCCACCGTTTACGTCAGCACCATTGAGGGCGAAGCGGCACTGAAAGAAACCGTGAAGGGGCTGAAAAGCGCCGCCGGTTATCTGCGTCGGGAGCTTGGAAAAAGGCTGAAGCTCCGCAAAGTGCCGGAGCTGCGGTTTATTGCCGACGATTCTATCAGCAAAAGTGCACATATTGCCAGCATTATCGAGTCCTTTGGATTCAGTAAAGAGGGGGAGGAGCAACATGAGTCGGACGACGAGTGAGCTGTCGTTGAAGGAGGCTTGCGAATATCTTCTCGGACGCGATCAAATTCTGATCCTCACCCACGCGCAGCCGGACGGCGACACCATTGGCTCCGGCTATGCGTTGGCGCTGGCCTTAAAGGCACTTCACAAACAGGTGGCCGTGCGCTGTGCCGACCCGATTCCTCATAAATTCACCTTCATCAGTCTTTCTCTTGAACCGGAGGAATTCGAGCCGCAAACGATCGTGGCGGTCGATGTTGCCGACTGCAAGCTTTTGGGTTCTCTATGCGAGGAATATAAGGACGTGGTGGATCTTTGCATTGATCACCATGTTTCCAATGTGCGGTACGCAAAGCGTCTTTTACTGGACGCGAACGCCAGCGCCACCTGCGAGATTATTTATGGAATGCTTAAAATCTTTGAGACTCCGCTGAATCGGCACATTTTATCGGCGCTTTACACCGGAATTGTCACCGATACCGGCTGTTTTAAATATTCCAACACCACGGCAAAGACCCACCGCATTGCGGCGGAGCTGATCGACGCCGGGGTGGACTACGCCGAAATCAACCGCGTGATGTTCGACACGAAATCACGCGAACGGGTGAAGATTGAAGGCGCGGTCATGGATAACATGGACTTTTATTTCGGCGGTCGGGTGGCGGTGATTGCCATTACCCGAAAGCTGTTGATACAAACCGGCGCAAACGACAGCGATCTGGACGGCATCAACGCGCTTTCCAGAACCATTGAGGGCGTTATGGTCGGCGTTACCCTGCGCGAAAAAAAGGACGGAAAAATCAAAATTTCCCTTCGCACCAACGCGCCGATTGACGCCACGTCCATTTGCCATAGGTTTGGCGGCGGCGGACACCCGAGAGCCGCCGGCTGTGAGTTTACGTGCCCCATTGAGGAGGTCACCGAGCAGTTGCTGCCGGTCATTCGCGAATCGTTGGAGGAGAACGGATGTCTTATCTGATCCTGATTGATAAGCCAAAAGGGGTCACCTCTTTTCGCGCAGTGGCCGAGATTAAGAAGAAGCTGCACATCAAGCGCGTGGGGCACTGCGGAACGCTCGACCCCATGGCTACCGGTGTTTTGCCGGTGCTGACCGGCCGCGCGGCAAGACTTTCTTCTTATATGCTTGCGGCCGACAAACGGTATATTGCCGGTGTACGGTTGGGAATAACCACCGGCACGCTGGATATTACCGGACAGATCACCGGCGAATTTCCGGTATCTGTAGACGATGAACAGCTGAAAGCGACGCTTTCAAAATTTCAGGGCGAAATTTTGCAGGTGCCGCCCATGTATTCGGCCTTAAAGCGCGACGGCGTGCGGCTTTATGAGCTGGCACGGCGCGGCGAGGAAGTAAAGAGAGAACCGCGCGCAGTCACCATTCACGAAATCAATTTGATTCAACGCTTAAACGAAACCGATTTTTTGATCGACGTTTTTTGCTCCAAGGGAACGTATATCAGAACCCTGGCCGACGATATCGGTAAGGCGCTCGGCTGCGGCGCTGCGCTTTTCGAGCTGCGCCGAACCGAAGCCGCCGGATTTACGGCGGACGAATGTACCCCTTTGGAAAAAATCATCAGCGACGACAGCAATACCTTTTTAAAGGACCCTCAGCTTTGCGTGATGCATCTGCCGAAAATTACGGTAACCGAGGCGCAGGCCAACCGCTTTAAAAACGGCGGCGGATTAAGTTTCAATCGGCTGCGGCCGGAATTTCAACTTTGCGATGGACTGCAGTGCCGTGTTTTGTGCGGTGAGGAATTTTTAGGTCTTGGTCAGGTTTCCTTTTCAAAAGAGGAACTGACCGTAACCTGCGTGATCAGCGAGGATTGAGCGGTTTTCATTGGTTGTGCGTTTCGGCGTTTTTTGGTCGTTTTGCCGGTTGTTTTGGCGATTGTTTTGGCGGCTGATTTGCCGAATGCCGATAGAATTTGCGATTTTTTTAAGAACAAAAGGCGATAAATGGGCAGTGAAAAAGGGAGAGGACGAATTTTGCATTACGGTGAAATAAAAAAATTTGACATTGCAAACGGTATCGGCGTGCGCGTTTCCCTGTTTGTTTCGGGCTGCCGAAACGCCTGCCCCGGCTGTTTTAATCGCGACACCTGGAATTTCAAATATGGCAAGCCCTTTACAAAAGATACCGAAAAAGAGATCATCGACGCGCTGGCGCCTTCTTATGTTGCCGGGCTTACCGTGCTTGGCGGCGAACCGCTGGAGCCGGAAAATCAACCGGATATTTTGGAGTTTTTAAAAACGGTGCGCGAAAAGCTGCCGCAAAAAACAATCTGGCTTTTTACAGGGTTTACGTTGGAAGAATTATCCGAGCCTGACTGCCGCGCCAAAACGCCGTATCTTGAAGAACTGCTGCGGCAGATCGATGTTTTGATCGACGGCCGCTTCGAGGAAGAAAAGAAAAATATTTCCCTGCAATTTCGCGGCAGTGAAAATCAGCGCGTGATTGACCTGAAAGCAACACTTCAAACCGGCAAGATCACGCTGTGGTCGGATCTGCGGCGGTAGTTTCGGCTTTTGGGCGATCCGATTTTTGTTTTAAACCGCGGACAGTTCTTTTTAAATATTTAAGGTTCTTGTGTTTTTGAAAGGAGTTTTTACTATGGCTTTAAATTGTTCGCTATGCGGCAGGAAACTGGGGTTTTTCAGCGCCTACGGCGACGATGTTTTGACCGGAGATCCCGACAAAAAAATCTGCGAAACCTGCTTGCAGGCGGCTGATGTTATTTTGAAAAAGGTCGAGCTGAAAATTCCTTTGGAGGACGCCGATTTTGAGCGTTTTTCCGAAGAGGGCACGGCTTTTATGAAGTCCTATATTGAATCTGAGGACGAAGAACTGCTTGATATGGCGGAGGAAGCCGCAGCCGCGGAGGAAAAAGATCTGATGGATCACGAGGTCGGCGACGCGGTGATTGATCGCACCTTTTCAGTGGACAAGGACGAAACTGAGGCGGTGCTCAAAGAACTTCGCGGCATGACAAACGATAAGATCGAACAATATTTGGAGGGACTTGTCAGCGAGAGCGACACCGCCGAGAGCTTTATGCGCGGCATTATCGGTCTTTCGGATGAGGAGCTTCAAGAGGTTCTTTCGGAACAGCGCGAATATTACAACAACGCCGAGTGGGCCTTTATTTTGTATGTAGCGGAATACCGCGATCACGTTGCTCATTTAAAAGACGAGAAAAAGGAAAAGCTGAACGCCGACGTGTCGATTTTGCAGGACGATGACCTGAATCCGACGGAGATTGCCCGCATGACCGAGGTTTTTCGCGATAAAACGGCCGAGGAGCTAAAAGAAATTGCCGACGATGCAAGCTATACGCCGGAGGCGCGAACGGCAGCAAAAAATCTTTTAAACCTTCTATAATCGTGCGCCGTGCGTTCGTTTCGTAGGCGTGACAGAGGCCGGAACCCGGGTACGGTTCGACGCTTGTTCGTCTCGACAAAGAACCGCAGCGGCAAGATGATGGCACGTTTTGTTTCATAAAACTAATGACAAAATCGAAAACCGGACAGATCATGGTTTTTAAAGGGGGAAACCCTTTTTAAAACGGCAGTCTGTCCGGTTTTTTGTAGCTTTTTGAAATAGATAGAATTATATAGAATTTTTTGGGTAGAATTTTCGGGTAAAAAATCCATGCGTGCCCTTTGGCATGCATGGATTTTTAAAAGTACAAAGTGGGTTTAGGCGTGACGGGTTCTTTATCTCATCAGCCTAATCTGCGTGCTCAGTACGCTTTTGGCTGATGAGCTGTGGGTTTTGAAATTTCTATTTGGAATTTTAAATTAAACTTCGTGCAAAACAGTTTATTCTTTGGGCATTTTCCCTGCGCGTTCTTATTTGTTTTATGAGTGATTGTTCTTTCTTCCTTTTTTAAACATTAAGAAAAACCACAAAACCGCCATGACCTGAATTACGGCTGCCACGCACCAGATCAGATAGACGCCGTGAATGTGGACTGTCCGAAACACGCACAACGCGATGGTCCAGACAAGGCCGCTGACAGCTACCAGCTGCAATGACTGATGCCACCACAAAACGGAAAACACCGTAAGCACGATCATGGTAACGGGAATGGCAAAAATAAAGACAAGGCAGCTGCCCGGCACCAAAAAGGGCAGCATACTTAAAACCATGTATACGATCGTGGCGACCAGCCACACGACCATGACCGATAAAATCGGAATCAAAACGTGCTGACGGCGCGAGGATTTCGGCCGACGCGGCGCTTTTTCGGAAACAAAGTCGTTTAAAGTAACACCGTAAAAATCCGCTAAAGTTTTTAAAACGTAAACGTCCGGCAGGCCGTCGCCCCGCTCCCATTTTGAAACGGATTTATCGGAATAATTCAGTTTTTCAGCCAGTTCCAACTGGGTCAGTCCGCTCATTTTTCGATATGCGGCCAGATTTTTTGCCACAGTTTTTCTAAACTCAACGTCGGTCAATGCAGTACGCCTCCAAAAATTTTTTTAAAATATATATTTTTGGCTTTCAAAGGGCGGAAAAGAGCCCGAAATTATTAAAAATCGTTCGGATTATATCTCAAAATCGCCCGATCGTATACGCTAAAATGCGTTCAAAAGCCGGAAATTTAATCGCAACTGTTCTGCGTTAACTTCTGTTCTTGAAAAAGTTCGCCCAATTCGGGTTTTCTTTGTCAAATATTTCTTTTTGTTCTTTCGTTAAATTGTCGGGATAATCAGCAAAAAGATTGAATATTTTCTTTTTATCAAAACTAAAAAGAAACTCACCGACAGTATCAAGATTTTCTGCCCACTATATCGTATTGTTTTCTTTGTTTTTATAAAAACACTTAACACTCCCCGTAGCTCCTTTCAATTGTTCATTAACTGCCGTGTTCAGGCAACCTCAATCAGTTGATCTTCGTCAGCTTATTTATTATAAACGATTTTATATCGCTTTTCAAGCCCCAAAATCCGCATAAACACTGGAATTCTACTCACGGTAGAGTGTGCTTTTTAAAACTCTACCGACAAATAATTTTACGGTGTAGCGGTTTTTCTGCACGGTAGGGTGACTTTTTGAAAAAACCGGGATATACTTTAATTATAGATGAAGCGCCGAACCTGTCAAGAGGTTCGAGGCTCGTCAGCCGGCCAAAGTTTTATCGGTTTTATAAGGCTTTCGGGCTTTTAATTTATGATAACTGTTTTATGATAACTTTTTATTGTTTTAAAAAAATAAAACTGCGAGGTGTTTTTTATGAATGAAAAATTGGCAAAATTTATTCGTACCGTAACGGTGGCGCCTATCATGGCAGGCATTCTTGTAACGCTGTTGCACTTTAATTACGACGCCGCATTTTTAAACAACACCCATTATTTCATGGCGCTGTTCTTTTTAAGCATTCTGCCGATTTTGGCCTACCCTGTATCATTGCTAGTACCCAAAATTCGTCGAATGGGTCGCCGCGGTCAGCGCGACCTTGCCATTGTATTTGCCGTGATTGGATATCTATTCGGCACGGTATATTGCTTGCTTTTTGGCTATACGGCGGCAGAACTGACGATCTATTTGACCTACTTATTCTCAGGCGTTGCCATTGCGCTGTTGTCCTTTCTTTTTCATGTCAAGGGCAGCGGCCACGCCTGTGGTGTTTCGGGACCGGTGGCCATGCTGGCGGCTTTCTTGGGAATGCCGTATTTGCTCGGGTATATTCTTTTGGCATTTGTTTTTAAGTCCTCGGTGGTTTTAAAGCGGCACACACCGGCACAGTTGGTGATCGGTTCGGTTATTCCGGTGCTTTGTATGGCGGCCGCCATGGTGAACGTGCTTTTTATTGTTTGATAAGGGCACTTTTTTGAAAGTGTTGTCGAAATGGCGCCGGTAACTGATACATCTTGGCGTTTTGAAAGTTAGATTTTCCTGTAGTAAAGCGCAAAGCAGGGATTCGGATAAATACGCTCACCGTTTACTTCGGCGGCAGTTTTCCCACGCGCGCAAAGAATCGGCGTTCTTAAAAAGAACGCCGATTCTTTTTACCCCTCAAAAAAAGCACGGACGTGCTTTTTTGAGGGGCAGCCGCCCTTCGGCGGCGCGCGCGTGGGAAAACTGCCGCCGAAGTAAACGGTGGGCGTATTTTTGCATAAAATTTCCGGTTTTCTTTGTCTACCCTTACACTTTTACTTCCCTTTTTTCGCACTTTTTTGAGGGAGGTAACCCGCCCATTTTTCTGCCGTGCTCTTTTCACATTTTTTGAAAAGCCTGCCTTTTTCCGTGGTCGATTTTTGGAACTCTTTTTCCTTGGCAGCCCGCCCTTTCTCATCGCCGCCTTTTTACCGTTGTTCTCCCTTTTTTCGCTTCTTAGGGTATTTTGCTTTCTCCGATGCTTTCCTTTTTTACACTTTTTAGAAGAGGGGCTTTTCTTTTTCTCCGGCGCTTCTCTTTTTGTATCTTTTTTTAAAGCTTCACCCCACCAAAGCAAGACCGCCGCGGCAAGATTTTTAAACTTGCCGCGGCGGTCGTTGTTTTTAATATTTTCTGTTTTTAAGCAACGCGCTTACTTCTTTGGCTTCACGGTTTT
>CADAVL010000079.1 GCA_902791335.1 Oscillospiraceae bacterium | reverse complement strand
AAGACGGCCGATTCCAAGACGGTCGGGAGATTTACATTTTTTCACAAAAATAAAAAAATACGCATGGCCAAAAACCGACCATGCGCGCAGTATGCCCCTCATGATTCGGCTTCGGTGACGGCAAAGCCGAGGAACAGCACTGAACGTATCTGACTTATCCTGTATCGGCTGCCTATGAAAAATCTTTTGCGGATTTTGCATCAGGCTGCCAATACCAAGGCTTCACAGTGACCCACTCGCGGGGATTTGCACCCCATTCCGTCGCCGAAGAATCATGCTTCGGCCGTACTGCCCTCAATAATTTTTATTTTGTTTTGTTGCAATCGGTCAGGGGCAAATCGCCCCCCGACTTTTTGCAAAATTTATGTAGCAAAACCAGTTTATCACAAATTGCTTTCTTAATCAACCCGAAAAAACGTACCATGAACACGAAATTTCAAACTTTTGCCGCGGTTTCGGTGTTTGTGCCCGTTAAACTATTCCAAAAGTCCGTATTTTGTCTTTACACGATCGAGCTTTTGAAGCAGGGGCTCGGCCGCCGCCATGAGAAAAAACACCGTGGCCGCTGCGTGAACACAGTCCATGGGAAAACCGGTGACATAGTAAGTGAGCAGCGCCTTTAATGTGAAGGTGTCGCTGCCGGCCCAAATCAGCATGGACGCCGGATTCATAATGCCGCCGTAGATCACAATGGCCGCAAAAGCACCGAATACGCTCAAAGATGTACGCGTGCGCCGCAACAGCCCCTTTTGATATAACAAACCTGCCAAAAAGCCGATAATTCCCATGCAGAACATCTGCCACGGCGTCCAGGGACCTTGAGAAAACAGCATATTTGAGGCGAGCATGGAAACCGCGCCCACCAAAAAGCCGCTTTCCGCGCCGAGCGCCACGCCGGAGATTACCGTCATGGCCAGAACCGGTTTGAACTGCGGCAGCATGAAAAATACCGCGCGGCCGGCCACTGAGATGGCGCACAAAACCGCGATCACCACCAGCTCCCGCGCCTTTGGCTTTCGCCCTTCAAAAATCAGAAAAAACGGTGCCATGCATTCGAGCAGTACCAGTGTGGAAACAAGACCGTACCGTTGTTTGTCCAAATAAAATACGCCGGCAAAGAGCGTCAGCGGAATCAGCAACAGAATGCAAAAAGCTGCCATTGCCGTCCTTTTGGAAAGCTTTCTTTTTTCTTTGGTTGCACCGGCTAATGTTCCTGTCCCAACCGTTTTTGAGGGCTTTTTCCGTCGCCCGAGCCCGACAAAGAGCGCCGACAACAGCAGGAAACCGCAAAAGGCAAAATAAAGCAGCGGCTGTTTTTGCCCCATGCTTGTCAGTCCTGCGTCTGTTACAATGCTTGAAAGGTCGGTATTGGCGGCACTGTAAAGCAAAAGAATCAGCGCACAAATGCCGCACACGGCCGCCGAAATTTTGCGCCACAGCGGCAATTTTTCACTTGCTTTTTTTGAAAAGTTGCTGTTGTTATCGGGCAGAGGCAAAGTGCTGTCTTTTCCAAGCGACTCATCATCTGCAAGGACGGTATTTCGCACTGAATTTGTGGCGTACGGCTGAGAACCTGCGCTGTTCTGCGGCAGATACGCGGCTTTTTGATTTTTGGCGGCGTTTTGATCCGATTCGCTGTCAACGGTCGGCAACGGTTGAGCGCTTTTTACGGATTTCAAATCGTCCGATACTGCCGCGCCGCAAAGGTACATTACGTCCTCCGGGGTAACGGCTTTCGGCTCCAGCGGTCGGGCGATGCGGTTGGCCGCCGTGGTATAAAAGCTGTTGCCGGAGAAAAATTCACGGGTCGGAAGCTTTGTCACAATACTTCCGTCAAAAAACAGGCCGCAGTTCTGTGCGTATTTCGCGCAGAATTCCACATCGTGGCTGACCATGATCAAAGAAACGCCGGTGGCCGCAAGACGGCAGAGAATTCCTGCGAATACTTCTTTGAATTCCGCGTCTAAGCCTTTGGTCGGCTCGTCCAGCAGTAAAATTTCCGGTTTTGTGAGCAGGACCTTTGCCAGCGCCAGCCGCTGTTGTTCGCCGCCGGACAGATCGTAAGGGTGACGGTCTAAGAGCTTTTCAAGTCGGCATAGCTGCACCACTTGCGTGCGTTCCGCTTCATTCTTAGCTTTCGCCCTGCTTTTGTCACGGAGCATTTCATTGAGATCCTCCAAAACCGTTTTTTTGAGAAACAGCGTCTGCGGATTTTGCGGCAGCAGGGAAAGTCTTTCTTTCACGGAAATTTCGCCGCGATAAGGATTTTTAATGCCGCACAAAAGCTTTAAAGCGGTGCTTTTTCCTGCACCGTTTCCGCCGAGCAGTGCCAAAAACTCGCCTTTGTGCAAAGTGAGGCTCATTCCTTTGATCACGTCCGCGCCGTCCTTTTCATAGCGAAACCAAACATTGTCGGCCGTCAGTACCGGCGCGCCGATCAGGGTTTGCGCTTCCTGCGGCAGTGCTCTCAACGGGTGCTCTTTTTGATAATTCATAAAAAATGACCGACCGTCCCGAACACTGACAGGGCAGGGTGCATTCGTTTCCACCGCCGCCCAAATACGCATAGCGGCCGGCATAGCGCCGAACATTTTGCTGCCGGAGGCTTTCAGTGCGCTGCCTACGTCGGTGGGCGAGCCGCTGAGCATGAGATGTCCCTCGTTCAAAACCGCCACGTTTGTTGCCAAAGAAAAAACTTCTTCCAGCCGATGTTCCGTTAGAAAAACGGTAGTGCCAAGCTCGCGGTTGATCTTTCCGAGTATATTTAAAAATTCCGACGCCGCAATGGGGTCGAGCTGTGCGGTCGGCTCGTCCAAAATTAAAAGCGTCGGCTGCATCACCATGACCGAGGCCAAATTCAAAAGCTGTTTTTGACCGCCGGAAAGCTCCGCAACATTTTTATAAAACCAATCCTCAATTCCAAAAAAAGCGGCCATTTCCGCCACACGGCGGCGAATGGTAGGGGTATCTTCTCCCAAACTTTCAAGGCCGAAAGCCAGCTCGTGCCAAACTTTGTCGGTCACGATCTGGTTTTCGGGAGATTGCCCCACAAAACCAATGGCGGCGCTCTGCGTTCTGTGATCGAGCGCGTCGATCGGGGTATCCTTAAAGAATATCTGTCCGCTGATCTTTCCGTGCGGTGCCAGTGCCGGCTTCAGTGCACGAAGAAGCGTAGACTTGCCGCAGCCGGAGGGGCCGCACAGTACTGTAAAATCACCGCTATCTAATTGCAAATGGATATTTTCTATTGCAGGTTTTCTTTGTTCCGGATAATAAAAGGTCAAATCTTCGATACAGATAAGTGCCACGCGGCCTCCTCCTTTCTGTCGATCATTAAAGGTGTCATACAAAGCGCCGAATACACGAGATAAAAGCTTACGGAAAAGACTTCTGTGCCGCTGCCTTGCAGGATTGGAAAATACCACCACCGAAGTCCGCCCGAAAGACTGCCGCAAATTAAATAAAGGCCGCAAAAGCCCAACCATAAAAGCATGGCTTTGTCCCGTTCCTCCATGCGATAAACCGAGAAAGCCGTGCGTCCTTTTAAGCCGTAGCCGCGGCTTTTCATGCTGTCGGCCGTTTCAATGGCATTTTCAAGCGCCCAGGTCACCGTAACAGAAAAAACGGTCACGGCCTTGCGAAGCCGCCCCAAAACACCGTCCGAAGAAACGCCCTGCCCAATACCGCGCTGCGCTTGACTTACCGTGTCCATCTGTGCTTTAAATCGGGGGATAAACCGCAGCGTCATGCTTAAAACCAAAGAGAGCGACGGCAGGATCCGGCCGAATAAATAAACGAATTTGTCCGAGGTGATTACCTCGTTAAAACAAGTGAACCACAAAAGCACGGCGCACAGCAGAATTCCTGCCGCAAGACCGTATAAAACGCTTTCCAGTGTGAAAGGATTGCCGTTTGGCAAATAGGCAAGGATCGTCATGCCGGCGTGGTTGAACGCCGGATTTACAACGGCCGCAAGCAGTAACGTCGGCAGACAGACGAAAACCGTAAACCGTACAGCGCGGCGGCCTTTCAGGTGCACAGCGTATAATAATGCGCAAACAAGCGAGACAAGCAAGCAGACCGGGTGCATCAGTGTCATGGAAAAGCCGAGCACCAAGGCAAAATATAAAAAGTTCACCAGTGGATGATACCGTGAAAATGCGTCCGTCAATGCTCACGCCTCCCTTTTTATCAGTTTTTCAAGAATGCCGTTACGAAGTCGGCTTTTTTAGTTTATTTTCGCGATGAACACCGTTACGCGTTGAATGCCTATTTTTGTTGAACGCCGCCGCCCACGTCTTCACCGAGATCGCAGGTGTAGACCCATTGGATCAAGTCGTTGTCCTTTATCTGATAGCGCGAGCAACCGTAGTTTGGAAACCAGTCGTTGACCTTGTACATCCAGCCCGAACCGCTGCCCACGTCAAATTCATAAAGATTGGCAATGCCCTCAATATAAGCCGAATTATACATCGGTGTGTTGGAAAATTCCATGTGAATGCCGTTTTCCTTGCAAACACGCCGAAGAATGTCAAAAACGCTTTCTCCTTTGTAAAAGGACACTCTGGTTGCTTTCAGTATCACGCCGTTTTTCGGCACAATGGCTTTTTTCGATTTATCGCATTTGTCCATATTATTTAAAATCGTTTCGCAGGAGATCGAAAAGGTGCAGTGAAGCACCGTTTTGCGGTCAACCGTTTCATTTTGCGGTTCTTTGGGCGTCGGTTTTCCGGACGGGATCGGGTCGGTGCCGTATTTGTCCTTTTGCGCTTTTGAAGAAGTCGTTTTCTGCTTTGAAGACGCGGCTTTGCTGTTTGAAACTGAGGAAGCACTGCCTTTTTTGCTCACGGCGGCTTTAGAGGCAGTGGTTTTGTTCGGTGCAGTGGAAATTTCCCGGCTTGAAGTGACCGACGCCGCAATGTCGCTCGAAGTGCTGAAAGCAGCACTGGACAAAGCGGCCGAAGAAGTAAGATCGGTCGTTGGATTCGACGTATTCGAGGCGGCGATGTCCTTATTCACTCCGCAGGAAGTAAATATAAGCAGCATGAAAAGCGCTAGGAATGCTGCGGTCTGTTTTTTTATTTTATACATCATGACAGGTTCCCTCGGTTATATATTTTAATGGTCTTAATAACAACTTTTTATATTCACCCTCACACTCGCGAAGCGAATATCACTTGGCAAAAAGCCAAATATCACTGCATCGCAATATTATTCGCCGTAAGGCGAATAAACTTAAAAAAAGCAATTGCTTTTTTGCAATTGCTTTTTTCATGGTGCGGGCGACAGGACTTGAACCTGCACGTTGGAAACACCAGATCCTAAGTCTGGCGCGTCTGCCAATTCCGCCACGCCCGCATGGTATACACAAAGCGGTGCGGCCGCTCGTCAGCCTAAGCATTGCACATAAAAAAGACAATGCATTTTTCGCTTTTTTGAGTGCAAAGCACCGTTTGTTTACTTCGCTATTGTAGCATACAATTTTACAGAATTCAACCTTTTTTTGACGTTGGGTTAGGATTTTACACCGGGAGGTTTGTTTTGTGCAGCAGGGCAGCGAGCGCGTTTTACTTAAAAGCCGGAAAAGTATATCGTTTAAAAAATATTAACAAATATTGCAAACAGCGGCAAAAAGTCTATAATAGTATTAAAGTGAAAGATGATTTCGTGATGAAAGCGGCCAAAGAGCGTGGGCTTTACCAAAGATCGTTCGGACGATCTTATCGAATGCCGGACGAGTGGTTTTCCCCAATATTGCCGATTTCGTCAGTTGATCATGGCAAATACGGAGGAGCTGAAAATATATGCGGAAAATTATTGTGGCGGACGATGAAGCGTTGATTCGCCGTTTGGTATGCGATTTTTTGAAAAAATCTGATTTTGAAACGATTCAGGCTGAGGACGGGGAGCAGGCGTTGGCACTGTTCAAAGAGCACCCGGACGTTTCTTTGATGATTGTGGATATTATGATGCCGGGCATTGACGGCTGGGAGGTCTGCCGCCGTGTGCGTGAAACCTCCTCCGTGCCTATTATATTGCTGACGGCGCGCGGCGAGGAATTCGATCAACTCACCGGCTTTGAAGCCGGCGCGGATGAGTATGTCACCAAGCCCTTTTCTCCGGCGGTATTGGTAAAACGCGTGGAGGCCTTGATCAAGCTTTCTGAGGGAAAACAAAGGGACGGGCTTCAGGAAACCGGCGTGCGGATCGACCGCGACGCCTACGTTGCCTATTTGGACGGAAAGCCGCTCGATCTTACCTTAAAAGAATACGAGATCCTTTGCTATTTGAGCGACCACGAAGGTCGGGTGTTCACAAGAGATCAACTGTTGGATGCAATCTGGGGTTTCGATTTTTACGGAAATGCCCGAACGGTGGACTCCCACGTTGCAAGACTTCGCCAAAAGCTCGGCGCTTACGGTGACGCGCATTTAAAAACGGTCTACGGCACCGGCTACAAAATGGAGCCGGTGCAAAAAGTTTAAAACAAAGACCGGCGGTTATCCGACCGCGGCAAAATTGTAACGGTGTTTTGAGGAGAATAACTCTTAGAGGTTTTATAACACCGAACGATCTTTGGAGGAAACCGATGAAGAAAAAAATGTGGGTGCGGCTCTTTTTGGAAATTGCCGTTATCTTTGTGGCGTTTGTTGCAATTTTAACCGTTGCAAACAGCACCTGTCTTTTGAAATATTATGTCCTTCGCGAAAAGGCCGAGATGCGCAAGATCACACAAAAAATCGACGACGTTGATCTGTATTCCGACACCGAAACCGCGGCGCAAAAGCTTTCCGAAATTTTGGGCGACGGGAATTATTCCTTAAAGATCTCGGATAGCTTCGGCAATCTGCTTTTTTCAAGTTTTGACGCGCCGGTGGCCGACTACAAGGGCGCCTTGGAGCGAAAAAAAAGCGACAGCGACAAAGGAAGCAGCAAAACGGGCGAGGGATTTTCAGAAATTTTAAAGGGAAACCGAAAAGTCCTGCGTTATACCGCCACGCTGTCCGGCGGCGAAACGCTGTATCTCTCCTTACCGGTATCTTTGCTTCAAAGCAGCGCGAAAACCGCCAACCAATTTATTGTATCGGTGGCTTTTGGCTGTCTTTTGCTCACAATTTTGTGGGTGCTGCTGCTTTCCAAACGGATTGCAAAACCGATTCGTGAGATGACCGAAACCACCGAGCTGATGGCAAACCTTGATTTTTCGCGCAAGCTAACGCCGACTTCCAAAGACGAGATCGGTCGGCTTGGTGAGGCGATCAACCGACTGTCGGAAAATCTTGATATGACCCTCAAGGACCTCAATCAGAAAAATGCGCAGCTGCGTGGTGAAATTGAAGCCGAGCGCCGACTGGATAAAATGCGTAAAGGTTTTGTGGCGAATGTTTCGCACGAATTAAAAACGCCGATCGCCATCATCAGCGGCTATGCCGAGGGGCTGAAGCTCAATATCAATTCCGATGAAGACCGCCGCGAATATGCCGACGTGATCATTGATGAATCCGCCAGAATGAATGAAATGGTACTGGGACTTTTGGAGCTTTCAAGACTTGAGTCCGGCAGTATTCGTTTGGACCCGACCGTTTATGATCTCGGTGCCCAGATTCGGGAATTCACAGAAAGAATGCACAAAAGCTTTGAGGAGGCCGACGCCACGGTAGAGATCGACACGGCCGAAAGCCTGCCGGTATTTGCCGATGGTGCCAGAATGGGCGAGGTGCTGCAAAATTTCTTAAGCAATGCGGCAAGCCACGTTCGCCGCGGCGGAACGATCAAGGTATCCGCAAAACGCGAAACGGATACCGTTACGCTGTCGGTCTATAACGACGGCGAACAGATTCCCAGAGAAAATATGGAGCACATTTGGGAAAGCTTTTGGCGCGGCGAAGTGTCGCACAAGCGCGAGAAGGATCGGTTCGGCCTGGGACTTTCCATTGTCCACGCCATTGCCGAGGCTTCGGGAAGCTGCTGCGGCGTGAAAAACTGCAAAGACGGCGTCTGCTTTTGGTTTACGGTGCGGTCAGCGGACGATATAGTCGGGAAAACCGCTCCCGATGACACGAATAGCGCACAATAGAGCGATTAGATTTTTAAAAAATATAAAATTCATTTCAAACGGCCTGCAATATAAAAAGTAAGTCAGTGAAAAGTGTCTGCTTATCTTGACTTTGTTGCAGGCCGTTTTTTTGTAAGCACCCTTTCATGCTTTGTGTTTCGCGTAGGATCAGTTGTATAAATAATTAAGTGCCTGCGAATACTGATACTAATATAAATATTAAAAAAGAGTGGTGCTTTATGAATTATATTTTTGTATTTTTTCTGAGTATCGCATCGGCCGCAGTGCTTTTTGTGCTGACTAAAATTATCGGCAACAAGCAGATCAGCGAAATGAATATGTTCGACTATATTGTGGGAATCACCATTGGCTCGATCGGTGCGGAAATGGCCACCGGTATTGACGGCAACGCGGTGTATCCTGTTATCGCTATGGCGGTTTATGCGTTTCTTGCGCTGGGGATTTCGCTTTGCTCCAATCATTCTTTAAAGCTGCGGCGATATTTGTCCGGCCGCGCGCTGGTACTGATGAGCAAAGGAAAGCTTTATAAAGATAATTTAAAACGTGCAAGAATGGATCTCAATGAATTTTTGACCCAGTGCAGACTTTCGGGTTTTTTTGATTTAAGCGAGATCGACATGGCGTTTTTGGAGCCGAACGGCAAGATAAGCTTTTTGGTAAACGCGGCCAACAAACCGGCAAGTCCAAAGGACCTTTCTTTGACGGTAACACCCTCCACGTTGTTTCGCAATGTGATTGTAGACGGTGTAATGTTAAAGAAAAACCTTAAAAGCGCGGGAAAAGACGAGCGCTGGCTTTCTTCGGAATTAAAGGTGCAAGGTTATAAATCTGCAAAGGACGTATTTTTGGCAACACTGGACGAAAACGGAACTTTGCGTGTATTTTCGGGTGAGGAAAACGCGCCCGAGGGCGACCCGTTTTTATAAGCCTTTAAAAGTGATCCTCTGAATCGTAATCGGCGAAAATTCGGCTTGCGGCGGCTTGAATTCCGCGATTTACGGTTCGGCGCTATGAGTTTTTGGCGGACGCTTTCTGCGGTCGCCGGGGAGTTTTGCGCGCGCCGCTTTTTTGTAAAAAAAGCGGCGCGGTCGAACGCCACCCAAAAAGATTATATAAAAACCCAAGGCAGCCTGTTTGGCGTTTGCCCGCGCCGGGCGTTTTCAACGCCCCGGCGCGCGCAAAAACTTCCCGACGCCGAAGAAAGCTTTTTTAAAGCTTTTTATAGCGCTGAACACAAAATCCGAGATTTTCACTCTATTAGAAATCAAAGGCAAAAGTTGCAAAATTTGAGGAAATTTCAACCGATTTACCGACAAAACTTAAAAAAATGAGGGTTTTTGCCGAAAGATTGACAGTAAACTATAAAAGTGGTATGATATAGGAAATTGAATTTTCCTTGTGCATTTTGCTGTAATGAGGTTTCTTAAAAAAGAAGTGACAGCCGGTGTCGGGACAAAAACCGCGTTATGGTGCCCGACTGTTTTTGAAGGCTTTAAGAATATCGCGCTTGTGACGGACACTTTAAAAAAGACAGCAGCAGGGCAATTTTTAGTTTACGGCATTTTGCATTTTTGAGCGGCACCGTCGGTTTTGTCCCTTTAAAACTCATCTCAAAGCGTTTTCTTTGAGGTGAGCTTTTGTTTTTCGATAGTTTTTAAATGTTGGAATATAGGAAAGGAGTTTTCAGCAATGGAAATCAAATTTACAAAAAACGAACATCCGGCACAGAAACCGGACAGTGACTCCTTGGGATTCGGTAAAATTTTCACCGATCACATGTTTATTATGGACTATGATGAAGCTACCGGCTGGCACGACGCGCGCATT
>CADAVL010000078.1 GCA_902791335.1 Oscillospiraceae bacterium | reverse complement strand
ACTTTGAATCCGATCCTCAAGTTGGTTTTTTGATATCATTAGCTGAATCTGTAGATATGTTTGAAGAAAGTGTGACGTTTTAGCCATTCAGATTTCTCCACACCACGCAAATAAGGGATGATGCTGCGAGAGAAGTAGACGGCATTGCCAGCACCGTCGATCACAACTTTTGGAGAATTGGGGTTTTCAAGATCGGCGATTGAATCGTTAGCTGAGAATGGTTTGACAAGTGTGGCGATCTGAGTGTCGGGAGAATCAAAAAGATCACATACCGTGCTGATCTGGCTTGGCATGATGAACGGTTCATCTCCTTGAATTTTCTTGAATACCTTCGTGCAGACCACCGGAATTCTCCGGCACGTCTGATTTTATTTTAAAGCGGCAGCTTTGAAAGATCGTTGATAACCGCTTTCAGGTCGTTTTTTAAATCGTTATCGGGCAACTGCTCACAGATTTTATGAAGTCTTTGCGCGCAATCGCCGAGTGAACGCGCATACACGCTTAAATGAAGCTTTGACTCCATGAGATCAAGCTGTGCTTCCGCGCGGCGCAACAAATCCATAACGCCTTGCCTGGAAGCGCCGGCAAGCTCTGAAATTTCCGACAACGAAAGGTCTTCGTTATAATAATAAGTCAGCATTTCGCGCTGACGGTCGGTTAACATGGTGCTGTAGTGGTCGAGCAGTTCGGCATATTTGAGATTTTTAAGCATTACAATCACCTTACTTCGGTATTTTACCACAACGAGCGTCCCCTGTCAAGTAGAAATACTTGACACTTGCGTTTTTTATGTTTTTTTTGCATAAATATTTGGTTTTATAGTGAACAGGTTACATTATTAAGCAGATAAGCCGCCACCACTTAAATAACTTATGTTTAGGGGTGTTGGTATCAAACAATATTAATCTTTGTCGTTTGACGAAAGCAAGGAATTGTATTATAATGGAGAAAATCTTCATTTTTCGTCGGAGGTATTTTCATGAATTTGCCCGAAATGTTTGGCTGTCAGGTTTTTAACAAGCGCGTAATGAAACATCGGCTGCCAAGCCGGATTTACGACGCACTGCAATCCACCATAAAAACCGGCGCGCCGCTGCAACTGGACGTTGCCAACGAAATTGCAAACGCAATGAAAGATTGGGCAATCGAGCTTGGCGCGACGCACTATACCCACTGGTTTCAACCCATGACGGGGATTACCGCCGAAAAGCACGACAGCTTTATCAGTCCCGACGGCAAGGGCAATATTATTATGGAATTTTCCGGCAAAGAGCTTGTAAAAGGCGAATCGGACGCTTCAAGCTTTCCGAGCGGCGGTATCCGCGCTACCTTTGAAGCGCGCGGCTACACGGCATGGGATCCCAGTTCCTTTGCTTTTGTAAAGGAAGGCTCCTTATATATCCCCACCGCTTTTTGCTCCTACGGCGGCGAAGCGCTCGATAATAAAACGCCGCTTTTGCGTTCGATGCAGGCGATTGACAAATCCTCCCGCAGAATGCTGGAGCTGCTCGGCCACAAAGATGTGAAAAGAGTGATTCCGAATGTCGGCGCCGAGCAGGAATACTTTATTATTGATAAAAATGTCTATCTTCAAAGAGAGGACCTTATATACACCGGCCGCACGCTGTTTGGTGCCAAACCGCCGAAGGGTCAGGAGCTGGACGACCAGTATTACGGCCAGTTAAAGCCCAAGATCATTGAATACATGAAAGACCTTGACGAGGAGCTTTGGCGGCTCGGCGTCAGCGCCAAGACAAAGCACAACGAGGTAGCGCCGGCACAGCATGAAATGGCGCCGGTCTTTGCCACGGCCAATGTTGCCACCGACCACAATCAGCTGACCATGGAAATTATGAAAAAGGTGGCCGACCGCCACGGTCTTGTCTGCCTTTTGCACGAAAAGCCGTTTGAAGGCATCAACGGTTCGGGCAAGCACAACAACTGGTCACTGTCGGTCAAAAACGGCGGAAACTTATTAAGCCCCGGCAAATGTCCCGAAAAAAATCTCACGTTCTTGGTGTTTTTATCGGCCGTGATCAAAGCGGTGGACGAATACGAAGATCTTCTCAGAATATCGGTTGCCAGCGCCGGAAACGACCACCGTCTTGGTGCGGACGAAGCGCCGCCGGCCATTGTTTCCATGTATCTCGGCAGTGACATGGTAGACCTTTTAGAGGATATTTCCAGCGGTAAAAACTACCACGGCCACGAACGCGGCATGATGGATCTCGGTGTGAAACAAATTCCGAAATTCAAGCAGGACAACACCGACCGCAACCGCACCTCCCCCTTTGCCTTTACGGGAAACAAATTCGAGCTGAGAATGCCCGGTTCTTCGGCCTCAATTGCCGGCTGCAACACGGTGCTCAATACCATTGTTGCCAAAGAACTGGACGAATTCTATGATGAATTAAAAAATTCAAAAAACCTGAGCGAGGATATTTACAAGCTGGTTGGTAAGACCTATCGCGAGCACAGCCGCATTGTATACGAGGGCAACGGATATTCCAACGAGTGGAAAGAAGAAGCCTCGCGCCGCGGACTGCACAATCTGCCCACCACGCCCGACGCACTTTCCAAAATGCTGGAGCCGAAGAACATTGAGGTGTTTTCAAAATACGGCGTTTATTCCAAAGCAGAGCTTTCCGCACGGCACGAAATTTTTATGGATAACTACTGCCAGGTGCTGGCCATTGAGGGGCTTACCATGGTTTCCATGGTGAGAAGAAAAATCCTGCCTGCGGTGCTGCACTACGAAGAGGAACTGACGCGCCTTGTAAAAAACAAAAAAGAGCTTGGATTGGTCGCTCAGCCGGAGCATGAAATCTTAGAGAAGATCGCTGAGCTTACCACCGCGCTTTACACAAAGCTTCACACCTTGGAAGAAGAGCTTGAAAACCGTAAAAACCACGATCGAACCAACGAAAAGGGTCAGTATTATAAGAACGTGATTCTCGGCGGCATGAACGCCCTGCGTGAAACGGTAGACACCCTTGAAACCCTGCTGCCCGCCGACTTGTGGCCGGTGCCAACCTTAGCACAGATCATTTACAGCGTGATTTAAAGCGGCAGGAAGCAAAAGAAAAATCAACAACAAAAACGGCTTAGCAAAGGACTGCCCTTTGCTAAGCCTTAATTCTTACAAAAAAACGCAAAAACAGCGGCTTTGAGTGCTTTTCGAAACCGCTGTTTTGAGGTTTCACGGCGCGGTAAGACAGAGCCTGTCCACGCCGAATTAAATTTTTACATAGATTCCGGTGCGTCGATCTTCAGCATGGTCAAAACCGTGCGGATTACCGAAGCCGTTGCCACGCAAAGCTGCAAACGCGCCAGCATGAGCGGCTCGTCCTCCCCCTTTACCCTGCAAGCATTGTAAAACTTGTGGAAAAGGGTGGCAAGATCGTAGACGTATCTTGTAATGCGCGCCGAGTCATAGGTTCTGGCGGCTGTTTCGATTTCAACGGTTAAGGCCGCAATGTGCTTTTGCAGCTCGATCTCCTCGGGCGTATTCAAAAGGCAAAGCTCCTCATTGGAACACGGTCGTGGTTCAATGCCGCAGTTTTTGAGTGCGCGCAGAATGCTGCAAATACGCGCGTGAGCGTACTGCACATAGTAAACGGGATTTTGGCTGTTTTCCTGCACGGCAAGGTCAAGATCGAATTCCAAATGGGTGGAGGGCTCTTTGGAGTTGAAAATAAACCGCGCCGCGTCCACCGGAACCTCCTCCAAAAGGGTTTTGAGCGTGATGGATTTTCCGGTTCTTTTGGAAACCTTGACCACCTCGCCGTCACGCACCAGGCGCACCAGCTGCATTAAAACAATGTCCAGACGATCGCCGGAAAGACCCAAAGCCTCCATCGCGCCTTTGAGTCTTGCAACGTGACCGTGGTGATCGGCACCCCAAACATTGATCACGGTATCAAAACCACGAATGGCAAATTTATTGTAGTGGTAGGCAATATCGGCGGCAAAATACGTCGGGTTGCCGTTGGCACGGATCAAAACATCGTCCTTTAATTCAAGCTTTTCAATATCCTTGTCACTCTTGCCCTGCTTTTTGAGAAGTGCCGCCGTAAATTCGGCGTTTTTATACCAAAGTGCGCCCTCTCTTTCGTAAGTCAGGCCCTTATCTTTCATCATTTGAATGACTTTATCCAAGGTGCCGTCGGCATAAAGGCTGGATTCGCGGAACCAAACGTCATAGTTAATACGATATTCCGAGAGGTCTTCTTTAAGCGCGGCAATATTGAGCGGCAGTGCGTAATCCACCAGCGCTTTGCGGCGTTCTTCAGACGGCGCGTTTACATAGCGGTCACCGTGGATTTTGATGAATTCCAAAGCGCGTTCGGTAATATCAGCGCCGTGGTAACCGTCCTCCGGGAACGGTACGGTATCATCAAACTGCTGTAAATATCGCGCCTCCAGAGAAAGCCCGAATTTTTGAATCTGATTGCCGGCGTCGTTTACATAAAATTCTCTTGTGACGTCGTAGCCTGCTTTTTCCAAAACCGAGGCGAGGGTGTCACCCAAAGCGCCGCCACGCGCGTTTCCGATGTGCATGGGGCCGGTGGGGTTGGCCGAAACAAATTCCACCATCACCTTTTTGCCCTTGCCCACATCGGAGGAACCGTAGTTTTCCTTATTTGTCAGAACATCTTCAACCACCGCGGCATAATACGCCTGTTTTAAGTAAAAATTCAGAAAGCCGGGGCCGGCAATTTCGCAGCGGTCGATAAAGGTTCCTTCAAAATCAATATTGTTTAAAATTTCTTCGGCAATCTTTCTCGGCGCGCATTTTAAGGCTCTTGCCCACACCATTGCAGCGTTGGCGGCAAAATCGCCGTGCGCGGAATCCGCCGGTTCCTCCACAATAAAGGTCGGCAGCTCCTGCTTTTCAAAGGTGCCGTTTTCCATGGACTTTTCGGCCGCTGAAAGAACAGCGCTTTTGATGTCGCTGATCGTTTTATTTACAATGGATGACATGGTTGTTCGTCCTCTCTTATCCTGATTTCAATTTTATTATGACTCAGCAATCCGGAATTTACATCAACGGAATACTGCAAATAAATAGTGCCGCCATAGCCGTCCAGACGGTTTTCCACGCGTTCACCGCAAATACCAATGGTAAAATCGCCGTATTCGGTGGAGTATTGGCAAAGGTGTCGTTTTCCGGCTTCAATGGTAAGGCCGCCGTAAAGGCCGCCGCTTCGCTCCATGGTAACCGAACCGTCAGCGTCCAAGGTAAGCGTTGTTGTAATACCGTCCATGCCGGTCGTCACGCTCTCGTCGTAAATCAGTACGGTCTTGCCGTCTTGTTTGTGGCACCGACCCTCTGAGATAAAACGGGTGGTTTCGGTTTCACCCTCGATCTCCTGCGTGCTGACGATATTTAGCACGATGTTTTTCATAGCATTCTCCGTTTCAAAAATACCCGCGTATTTTCTTTATAAATACTGCTTCGTAGGCAATCTAATTGTAAAGAAACACGTTTAAATGATCGCTTTAAAATGGTCGATGTCCACAAGCTCCACACTACCGGTAATGCTGCTGCCCATTAATATGGAGGCGGTGTCGGAAAAGGATTCCATGCGGTCACTGACGAAATAGTGGTGAGTGCCAATATTCTCATTCGGATTAGCAAGTCCGTGGGCTTCTATGTAAGCCTTTGCCGCCTTGGCCGTGCATTCGCCGACATTTACCAAGGTAACCCCCTCGCCCATAATATCCCGAATAATATCGGTAATTACAGGATAGTGCGTACAGCCCATGATCAGCACGTCAATGCTTTGCTCTTTGAGCCCTTTTAAATAACGCTGCGCCGTATTCACGGTAATGGGATCATTGCGGTCGATCCAGCCCGATTCCACCAGCGGAACAAACAGCGGACAATCCTTTTGAAACACCTCGGCGTCGGGCAGGATTTCCATGATCCGCATTTTATAAGCGTTGCTCTTTACGGTAGCCGGAGTTGCAATGACGCCGATTTTGCGATTTTTTGTCACTTCGGCCGCTTTTTTTGCGGCATGGGTGACCACCTCCATAAAAGGAACGGGCAAAAGCGCGCCGGTGTGCGGTGCAACCGAGCTGACCGTGCCGCAGGCGGCGATAATCATTTTAACGTCCTTGGAAAGCAAAAAGCTTTCGTCCTGTTTTGCATATTTAATAATGGTGTCACGACCGCGCGCACCGTAGGGTACGCGGCCGGTATCACCAAAATAAACGATATTTTCGTTCGGCATCACCTTGATCAGCTCGCGCATAACTGTAAGGCCGCCGAGGCCGGAATCAAAAACACCGATCGGTCTTGAATCTGACATTTTGTATATCTCCCTAAGACCCGGGTGCCGCAAAAAGAACAGGCCCGAATCAATCGCGTTTTTTGCAGCACCGTATTTTAATTTAAAAAACAACAGAATTAACTTAATGAGTATAGCACAATCCACAAAGGGATTCAACTGTTTTTAGGCGGCTGCAATGATTTTCTTTCAAAAATTTTACCATTTTTGCCGTTTCAGCAAAGAGAAGAATCCGCAAAGCGTGCCAACACCGTAGCTTACATGAAGCAGAAGAAAAAGCGCAGGCAAAGCCACAAACAAGGGCGAAAACGGTTTCTCGGACAGCACGCTTAAAACGCTTAAAAGAAAATCCGCTGCGCCGTAAGCTACCGCCAACAGAAGAAGCGGCCACCAAATGCCGAAAAGACCGAGGAAGACGGTAAAGATCAACGCAAGCAAAAACAAAAACGGCACGTAATGAAAGAGCGAGATACACTTTGGCGAAATCGCAGTGGTTCTGCCAATCCAATAGCCGTTGCCGAATTTTTGCCTGAGCGACGCCGAAAGGCTGCCGCGCGAATACTGATAGGATACGATATTGGGATCGTAAGCAATTTTGTATCCGGCTGCACGAACGCGGTAATTATAGTCGTTGTCCTCGGTTCGGCCGAGCTTTTCGTTAAAAAGCCCCACCTTTTCGATTACCTCGCGGCGGTAACAGCCGTGAAAAACGCTGTCTGTATAATGCTTTGTATCGGAGCTGTGATAACTCATAAAGCTGCCGCCGAACATAGAATTGTCCGCCATTAATACAAGCCGTTTCGGTGCGGTGGGATTTTTGATAATATTCGGCCGTTTGCCGCCGCACATCATCTCGCCTGACAAAAGGCATCGGGCATTTTGAGAAAGAAAATTCTTTGTAAGCTTTGCGTGCGCGTCCACGCGAATCAGCGCGTCGCCCGTGAAATTTTTAATGGCAACATTCCAACCGGCCGCTTGAATTTTTCCCGGATTGTCCAATACCTTTACATCGTGATAAAGCGCACCGTATTCCACTTGAAATTTTTGAAAGATCTGCGGCGTTTGATCGCTCGAAAGACTGTCGATCAGCAAAATTTCGGTGCTTTTTTTGGGGTAATCCTGCGCCGAAAGGTCAGAAAGAAGTTCCGGCAGGCACGCCTCCTCGTTAAATGCGACAATGCCAACGGACAAAATAAGCTCTGCCATGCATGAACGCTCCTTAATTTTTTAGTATAATATCAAAAGTTTTGGCGCCGGTCACCCGAACAAGGTCGTTCGGATTCATAAAAATCTGTGCGCCGATCCTGCCGGCACTGATAATAATTTGCGGGTATTTTAAAGCGCTTTCATGCAGTACGGTGGGATAGCGCTTTTTCATGCCGATCGGGGTACAGCCGCCGCGGATATAGCCGGTAATACTGTTGATCTCCTTTACATGAATGAGCTCAACGGATTTTTCGCCAACTGCTTTCGCGCACTTTTTTAAATCCAGTTCTTCTTTGATTGGCGCGCAATAAACGTAATACCCGCCGGTCTTCCCTCTTGCCACCAGAGTTTTAAAGCTGCATTCGTACGGCTGAGAAAGCATATCGGCAACGTGTACGCCGTCAATGAATTCCTTGCACTCGTAAAGATTTAATTGATACGGAATTTTTTCACGGTCCAAAATTCTTATCGCGTTTGTTTTCACTTCTTTTGCCATGGTTTACTCCTTGAAAGGGTTTGGGTTTGGGGTTTGGGTTTGGGTTTTGATTTGACTTTATTGCTTCCGGTTTGTAAAAACAGGTCTTTGCCCGGACTGCCATTCACTTGCTGCATTTCAGTAGCGGTGTTTCTTTGCCGCGCCGCCGCATTCTGCGGCAAAGCCCCTTTTTGTTTTTTTGTAAGACGACTTTTAAAGCCTTATATCGGCTGCATAAAAGCACTCAAAAAGTTTTGTCCCCCAAAAAAATGGGCTTTTGAGGCGCCCGCATTTTTTATAAAAACGCGGGCGCTGCGGCGCGGCATACCGGGCACAGCGCACAATTTGAGCAATTTTTTTGCCGCGAAACGCGCAATAAAAATTTATAGCAAAGCCAAAGATTTATAAAAGCTTTTATATCTTTTTCAGCTTTGCAAAGGTGGCCATCAGCTTTTTTGTGCCGACTTCGTCGAATGAAATTTCCAAAAGCGTGTCGTTTCCCATTGGAATTGCCTTGATCACCGTGCCCTCGCCGAACGCACCGTGTACAACACGGTCATCCGCTTTGAATTTTAAGGTACTGCCGGCCGCCTTTTTGGGCGCGGCCTTAGCCTTTGCCGCAGTGTAAGCCTTGTAAGGGCTGTTTTCCTGAGCATTTGATGAATAACTGCCATCACTGTAAAACATTCCGCCGGGTCCCCGGGAGGAATATCCACTCGAAAAGCGGTGGGATTCTCTTGTGGTAACATCGCACAAAAAGTCGGGGATTTCGTCCACAAAGCGCGAGGGCATATTATAAGTGGTTTTGCCGTATAGCATACGCCTTGACGCATTGACAATATAAAGCCGTTTTTTAGCTCTTGTAATGCCGACGTAAGCCAGGCGGCGTTCTTCTTCCATCTCCTCGGGGCCGCCGTATAAGGTTTGACTGCCGGGAAAAATTCCTTCCTCCATACCAACCAAAAATACCGTGCCGAATTCCAATCCCTTTGCGGAATGCAGGGTCATCAGCACCACGGTGTCGTCGTTGTCGTCGTAGGAATCGAGATCGCTGACCAAAGAGATCTCCTCCAAAAAGCCGGAAAGGGTGGCCTCCTCGTTTTCCTCCTCGTATTGCATCACCGAGGTGGAAAGCTCCTCCACGTTTTGCAGTCGATCCTGCTCCTCCGGCGGCAAAAGCGTCAGTGCCGTTTTATAGCCGGATTTTTCCAAAACATTATTCAGTAGATCGTGCAGTGATAAAACCTCGGCGTCGGAACGCAGATCGTCGATCAGCTCGCAAAAGGCCGTCAGCTTTTTCTGCACTCTTGAAAGGCCGGGATAGCGATCGGCGTGACGAAACACTTCAAACAACGGAATACCGAGCCCCTCGGCAATATCGTCAGCCGCACCGAGCGACGCTGCGCCGATTCCCCGCTTCGGTTCGTTGATAATCCGCCGCAGACGCACATTGTCATTCGGGTTGTTTATCACCTGCAAATAAGCCAGCGTGTCCTTGATTTCCTTGCGCTCAAAAAAGCGGAAACCGCCCACGACCTTATAGGGAATCCCCGACCGTGCAAAAACATTTTCAATCTGGTTTGACTGCGCGTTCATGCGGTAAAGCACTGCGCAATCCGAAAACCGTCCACCGTTTTTCACGGTGTCCAATACCGTTTCCGCCACAAAGCGCGCCTCGTCATTTTCGTCCTCGGCGGTTACAACCTTGATTAAATCACCACTTCCGTTGTCCGTCCAAAGGCTTTTGCCTTTTCTCGCCGCATTGTGGGCGATCACAGCGTTTGCAGCGTCCAGTATATTTTGCGTGGAACGATAATTCTGCTCCAGCCGAATGACCTTTGCCTTAGGATATTGCGATTCAAAGCTTAAAATATTTTCAATGGTCGCGCCGCGAAAGCGGTAAATACTCTGGTCGTCGTCACCCACCACGCAGATGTTTTGGAGCTTGTTTGCAAGCAGTTTCACCAGCATATACTGCGCATGGTTGGTATCCTGATACTCGTCCACCATAA
>CADAVL010000077.1 GCA_902791335.1 Oscillospiraceae bacterium | reverse complement strand
AGTCGGTCAACACCTTATAACGTCTTTTTTTGGAATAAACAATGAGCCTTACAAGCGCACTGATTGAGAGGAAAAGACCGGCTACAAAGCCGATCAGAACGATAATTTCTCCTCTTGCAAGCATCAGTGCAACAAATTCCGGGTAGACGCAAAACGTGATAAAAAGCGGCGCACCAAGCACAGCAACAAAGATGTAGATAGGCATTTGTTTTATAAGGTCGCGTGTAATATTTTTATAAGTAAGCAATTCGCGGTGTTCTTCTTTTAACATGAAAATCAGCTCCATTATGTATGATTTGTGGTTTTACTGTATCGGCCCGCTTGACCCTCGTCAACCTGATTTTAACGTGTTTCATACCACCCCCCTGCCCTTGTGCATTCCTTGATTCTTCAATTGGAAACACTTATCGGTCGTTATTAAAAGAGCTACGCTTTTGAGGCTCTCCCTCCAGCCGAAAAAGGCTTTTCGGATAAACACCGTAAATTTTGTTTTTAAACACAACGATATAGCACTCATCATCTGCATGAAGATAGCGGCCAAGATGACAAGCCGGCATACACCACCCTTTTGACCAGGTGAAAAGCGGGCGGTCGTACGTTTTATATTCACCGTGATTGCGGAAAGTAACGATCAGGGATGTTTTGTAACTCAACGGTCTATATACATGGGTGTCAATATCCCAGTCCGAATGCCCTACAACATAGTCGGTCAACACCTTATAACGTCTTTTTTTGGAATAAATAAAAAATTTTGCAAGCATCACAATTGCAAAGATGAAACCACCGACAGAAACTCCAACCATATAAATTGCATATGCAATACCTTTAAGCAGCGCAACCCACGGATTAAAGTAAAGCAATGCAATAACCGGGATACAAATGATCAGAACTAAAATATATCTTACAGTTTGCCTTAATAGATCCCGCGTGATGTTTTTATAAGTCAGCAGCTCGCGGTGTTCTTCTTTTAACATGAAAATCAGCTCCATCCTGTACCCTTTAAGTGTGCTCACCTCACAGGTATTCATAAAAATCGTAGCTTTTACGAATGACTGTGCATACTGGCTGGTCAACGGGTTATCGGATCTTTGTCCGATAACCCGTGACCCGCAATCGCACATAGCTCTACAGCGCTATCCTTTTGCGTATACCAAAGATATTATGAATTCTTTTTGCGCTCCTCGAGCCATTTACCAACATCGCTGATCTTGTAATAGCTGTCTGTTTTGTTTTTTGTCAGCTTGAAATACGGGTCGTATTTCTTATTATCTCCAGCGTATTTAAGAATGTTTACATAAAAATCCGGCTGTTTTGCAATGTTTGCCATAGCTTCTACTATATCTTTGAAAATAAGTATTCTATTGATCCAATCGCAAGTGATCTTAATTGGATCCTTATCAGGTAAATCTACATCAGGTATGCCAATTATCTCAAAATTTCCGCTTGGAACCATTGCAGCATACTGGAAAAGCAGGATAACATTGCTGATTTTCGGAAAGGCCAATCCGAAAATATCAAATATTACCGGTGCCAAATCTATCAAAGTAGTAATATCATACACCGGGTGAAGTCCGAATAAGAATTCAGACTCCGATAAATAGGACTGTACGTTTCCGATGTTTTCCTTAGCGATCGGAATCCATTTTTTGGTTACATCTCTAAAGTAATAGCTCGGACATCTTTTGAACAGCAGCTGGAAGATTCTGTCCTTGTAATCCAGCTTTGCCTTTAATGTACTTAAAGAATCCGCATAACATTTCACATAATATGCAACGCCATTGGGATCAAACTGATACAAGAACGCTAACTGTTCATCCGTTGCTTTTCGCTTTAACTAAACCGGTGGTTGCATTGAACGAAAATTCATCGTCATTGATGTCGTTGATGGGATGGCAATATTCGCCGTATTGCCAAATTGCGATCTGGGCTTTTGTGATTCCGGACGGCGCGAACGGTTTCCACTCATCCGGATGAATCATCTATAAGCGGCGTTTTTCCCTTTAAAACCGGCAATCGTCTAATATTCGCTTTTTTATTAATCAACGTCGTTTTGCAACGCTTAGCAATACACCGTTGGAATAAAGCTGCTACGTTATTTGTTATAACAAGTTTATCTTGGCGTGTCAACAAAAAGAACAACCCCGACGATTTTGTCGGGGTTTCGGCCGTTATTTTACATCCTGGTAGCCGGGCCAATCCGGTGGATAGCAAAACATTCATTATCACCTCCTTAAAATAATTTTTTCGTCAGTATTTGTTGACCATAGCGCAGGCGCTCGCCTGCGAAGGAATGAACCGCTTTCTTTTTTCTTCTCGGCAGGATCGCGGCGGTTTTGGGGCTTTTCCCGTTTTTATAGGCGCGTTTGCGCTTCGTTTTGTAAAGCCAAAAAGAATCGCTCCGATTTTGAAAGCCCGGTTGACGCCCTCAAAAGCCAGTCGGATTCCCCCGATACAAGACCGTTTTTTAATAAAAGCGCATAAACTTTTCTCAGGTATTCTTTTGCTCTAAGGTAGCCGCTTTCCGAATATTCAATTTCCAGTTCATAGTCAACCTTGCCAAGATAAGTATTGCGATCGGCCACCACATTGAGCTCCTTATCGTGATACACGGAAATTCGTTCAGTGGTAAGATTTCCCCTGCAATACAGTCCGAACGCCGCAAAAACATTCGGGTCAAAGGTATCTCTTTCGCAAAAATCTGTTTCCGTGCTGTAACCGAATTCCCTTACGGTGTGGCGTTTCACAGTGGAACGATAGATCCCGTTTTTGCATCGGGTGCGACAGGTGATTCCCTTTTTATTCATTAAAAGGTCCTTTGTATCAAAGTAGTAATTCGTCTGAACCGTAAGCTTTTCCGGGTTGTCCGATCCTTTAACGATCGTTTCGTATTCTTCCTTTTTAAGCCCCACCTTAATTTCACGTTCCACGGTCATTGGGGTCCCCTCCTGATGATCTTCCCCGAACCGTTTTTCGGAATCTCGTCCACCAAACGGATTTTTGAAGGAAGCTGATACTCCGGCAGACGCGCTTTGCAAAGTGTGCGCACCTCGTCGGTATTTTTAAAATCTCCGGCAACGGTCAGCAAAATCTGCGTGCCGATTTTTTTGTCATGCGCGCCGCACACCAGTACTTCCCGCACTCTGGGATCCGATTTCAGTGCGCCCTCAATTTCCTGCGGATAAATATTCATGCCGGCTTTAATAATCAGATTGTCGTTTCTGCCCTTGATCTTTATAAAGCCCGCCTCATTGATCACGGCCACGTCGTTGGTACAAAGCCAGCCATCTTTCAGCACTTCGGCCGTTTTTTGGGGGTCATTATAATACCCCAGCATGACATTTTTGCCCTTGACCCACAAAATGCCCGGCCGACCTTTTAAAACCTCATTTTTTGCAGCGTCTAAGATTTTTACAGATACAGACCGCAGCGGCACACCCACGCAGTCGGCATAGTCAAAAAACGCTTTCGGCGGCAGATAAGACACCCTGGGGCAGGCTTCGGTCAGCCCGTAAATGTGGTAAATCGCGGCCGACTTAAAAGCCGCTGCAATCCGGCGACCGGTTTCAAGATCCATGCACTCGCCGCTGATGCAAATATGCCGAAGCGTGGTATTCTCTCTTTGAAAACGCGCCATCATATGAAGAAGCGTCGGCGTCGAGCAAAACGCGGTGATCCGATATTCCCGAATCAGCTTTAAAACGGCAGCCGGCTGAAACCGTCCGGAATAAAACCGAATGCCGGTTCCTTTGATCAGCGCCGTTAAGAATTCCCCCGTCAGCACGGCGCAGTGATAGATCGGCCGCGCGATCAAAAGGGTGTCCATCGGCGCAATAGCAAAATAGTCGGCAATATCCGTTACATTCGCGATGATGTTGTCCTCGCTCAGCATGGCACCTTTCGGCATTCCCGTTGTACCGGAGGTACACATGATCAGCGCCGGGTGCTTATCTGGATTTTTATACGTCGCGTCCGTCACCTTAGTAATCATGAACTTCCCGTCCTCGTCGGTGATCACGGCGTCGGGGCCAATGGTATCTATAATCTTTTTGCAATGCAGCGCACCGTATCGGTAAGACAACGGAACGGCTGTCACACCTGCTGCAAAGCAGGCCAACAGCGCCATCGCGGCGGCCATTTCCGAGTGACAAAGAATGGCGCAGCATTTCATGTCTTTCAAGTTTTTTGAAAAGCTTTCCGCAAAGATGATCAGCTCCTCAAAGGTCATCTGCGCCGCACCCTCCGAAACGCGCTGTCCGGCGTTTTTGCACATATTATTTTTTAAAAATTGCCACAACTTCATTTTTCAATGCTCCTTTCTTGACCGTCAATGGCCCTTTCCGCGTTGTTTAAGGCTTCGTTTAACAATGCACGCTCGGTGTTTTCCATATTCAATAGCTTCTTTTCAATGAGCGGTAAAACCGCGTCGCGACGTTTTAAGCAGTGCGCCGCATACAAAAGGCGAATTGTATCGGCCTCTTTTACAAGCGGTTCATATTTTCGGCTGACGTGATCTTTCAAGTCTAAGGTCTTTTCCAAAAGCTCCAGCCGCTCATGCATGATCTTTTTATGCTCCCAGATCAGGCGGAAAATTCGGGTGTCCGTGCGCTCATAGGGAATTTCGCCGCAATAAAGCATGGCCATATATTTTGCAAGATAGGTGTGTACCACAATGCCGTAAACGTCGCCCTCGCCGTCAAACGGATATTTTTTTAAATCGGAATCGAGATATTCCCTTAATTTTTCGCACACAGTAACGGGGGAAAACGCGATCGGCGCATCGCTCATGGAAATTGCACAGATATTGCTGTATCTTCCCTGCTTTTCCACCGCAATTCTGCCTCTTTGAAATGCGCTTTGCGGCGTCCAGAATTTTTGATAAATCCAGTTGCTGTCGAAAGCGTAAATACAGTAGGTTTTATCGCTTTGATCATAGCCGCAAATGAGACCGTCGTGGCCGAAATGGTGCTTGTGATACCAGCTTTTTCCCTTCACATAGTAATCGTCCACGTCATTGTAAGCAACATAATAGCCGTTATCTATCATGTTTCTGATAATCGGATTCAGATAACCGCCCACAAATTTTGCAGACACCCAATGCTTTTCTATGTACTCGTTGTGATACCAGCCGGAGTCGGCAACAAAAATATCCGGCGAGGAGTATCCGTGCAAAAAACTTCGTTTGCAGGTCAGATTCATCACCTGATTGAGATATCGGTTCTTTGCCGTTGGATTATTCACGGCAATCGCCACCGCCGGCCCCTGATTATTAAAGGTGCTGTACATCGGCGCTGTCAAAGGCAATTCCACCCGCCTATTCATCTTCATCACCAATGTACCTTTCCACCAGGCTCACTATATCGAAGCCTGTGACAAGGTCATAAGAATTCATGTCCTGCTCTAAAAGCTCAATGACAAAAACCTCTTCAATTTCTAAAAGCAGCGTCACCATAGAAAGACTGTCAAGCGCGAGATCGTCCGCTAAGGACACCGATAGATCGTTAATTTCTTCGCCGCTGAGTTCAAACAAAATGTCTTTGACCTTTTCCTCAATGTTCATGTTTCATCACCCTTTCCACTTCTTTTTTTACAATTTTATAGCATTCGTCCTCCGAACGCTCTGTGGATATGATCACGCCGCCGTTTTGCTTTGCAATGTCTATGTAAGCTTCTCTCAAACGGTACTGCAGCTTCATATCAATGTATCTGTCCTTTTCATCCGGACGGCTTCGCACACGCTTTACCGCCATTTCAACCGGAACGTCAAAGAAAAAGGCGACGTCCGGCTTTACAACCGATTCGGCAATTTCGTAAATCCACCGATCTTTCGGGAATCCTCTTGCCAAAAGATTTGCAAGGCAGGAATAAAAATATCGGTCGCAAAGAACCACCTTGCCCATTTGCAGCTGCGGTTCAATCACCTTACTGCCGTGCTGCAACCGATCGCTTGCCGCAAGCAGTGAAAGACTTCGGTAATCATAAGATTCATGATTCGGATAATCCATATAATTTCTGAAAATTTCCGATGTTCTCACGGCGTTCGTCGGCTGTTTGGTCAAAAAGACCTCGCGGTCGCCTTTTAAATCATTCAAAAGTCTTGTCAGCATGGTCGTTTTTCCGCAGCCGTCCAGGCCGCAAAAGCTGAAAAGAAACCCCGGTGATGAATTTTTTCGCATATTCAAAGGTTTCACGGCGTTTTCACCTCCTTTAATAAATCCACCCGATTTTCCGAAAACAGCCGTTCTTTTATATCGGAAACCGAATATTCATAGGTTTTTTTGTCCTTCGGAGATACCACTGTGTGAAGAAAAGCCGGACGATCACGCAAAATATCATCCGCCGTATGAACGGCGTGGGCATTGTTAAATTCAAACAGTTCGGCCGTTCCCCTCACCGCAAAAGCACAGATTTTTTCAAGTCCCAGCACTCTTGCACGGTCGAAAAACCGATCCGTCTTCTGCTTATCGGCGTGATTCAAAAGCAGGTAAATATCGCAGTATTTATAAAGCGTCATGTCGCGTTTCATCTCAACCCATGGCAGCGTGGTTGCTTCTTTATAAAGATGGCAGCACAAATGCACCAAAAAATCCTCGTCGTTTAATGTGCATACTTTGTAGCCGTCGATTTCTTTTACTTCTGTGTTTTTCAACAGTTCTCCCACCGCGTGTCCGTCGTTCGGCTTGTAATCCAAAGAAAAGTTGAGGTCAACTTCCAGAAATTTCATTTGCGGCAGGTCCATTTCCTTAATATAAGGAACGGTTTCCCCGCGCATCATTTTGGATTCAATGATCTGGCGGCGGCTTGCCGGATAAAATTCTTCGTTTCGGACATAGCCCTGCTGAAATCCGGCATTCACTAAAGCTTTGCCGATCTTTGTTACATTCTCAGGCGCAACCAGCAGATCAATGTCGTTGGAAGTGCGGTAGCCGTCGGGATATAATTTGCAAAGATACGCGCCTTTCAGCATGGCATAATTGAGCCCAAGGCCGGAAAGCAGCTTTCCCAAATACCGCACGCAACCAAAAAAGCTTTGGTTCTTTTCGATATTCAGCGCATACGCCGCTTTGAGCGAGTTGCGAAATTCGCGGTTCATTGCACTCAATAATTCATTTTTCGCCAGTGTGCCGTACGCAACTGCCTGCATTCGGTTAAAAAACAGTTGACCCAAAACCGTTGGCGACGCAGCCGTGAGCAGTTCCCGATCAAAGCTTTTCGATTGGAAACTGCAAAGACTTTGAAACAGTCGTTTTTCCTGTTCTGTCATATAGATCTTTCCCTTTCAATTTTTGTTTTGCATTCTTTTCACTTCATTTGAAATCCTCAAAATTCCGGTGAAATCTTTGTTTGTACTTTGATTGTACCTTTCAACCCTGACACTTCCTGTCAGGGTTGAAATATTTTTTAGAAAAAATTTCAAAAGGCCGCAATGAAACAGAACATTGCGGCCTTTTGAAAAGCAATCGGCAGTCGGTGCTTTGGGTATTTTATAAAGATCAGTGGATCAAAAATCGAATTGTTAAATACTTTTATCGAAAATTCATATCTAAATTCTCTAAAAAAGTCTTTTATTTTCACAAAAACTGTGTCATATTATAAAAGGGAGGGATGATGAGGAAAATTTTCATGTCTTTTTAACAAAATTCCCTTTGCCCTTCACGGAGGGCTGTTCGCCGTATTTTGGCGGTCACGGGGATTTTTTCAATTGCAGCTGCCAAAAGCCGAATATCAGAAATATGGTGCGTCTTATCGGTGGCCAAACGGCATCACTGTTTTTTGTAACAGTGTCGCCTTATTTGTAACCGCGCTGCCCCTTTGCAGCGGTACTTCTTTTTGAAATTATTTAAGGAGGAAATCTCATGAAAAAACTACCCCTGCTTTGCCTATTCACTGCGGTCATACTTTTCGTATTCTCTTTTTCGGCCTGCGGCCAAAAGAACGCAACGAATTCGTCCAATCAAAACAGTGCGGACAAAACGTCCTCTGCCGCGCTCAAATTGACCGATGTTCTCAATGATAAAGCGGAATTTTTAACCGAGGACGGCAAAGCCGTTTTATTAAAAGACTACCGCATAAAAGATCTTCCGAACATTCAGCTCACGCCGCAAAAGTACGCTATGGTCGATTTTGACGGTGATGGCACCGACGAACCGGTCATGCACACCGCGTCCGGCGGCGGATATTATTTGGTATTCCGTCAATATGACGGCAAGATCTACGTTTTCCCGTTCGGCGAACGCGCCATGATCAACCTGAAAACCGACGGCAGCTTTATTGAAAGCAGCAGCGCCACGATCAACGCATACTGCACGCTCACCTTTAAGGGCACCGATTGAAAGGTAACGGAAAAAGCTTATGCGGACGATGCCGCGAACACCTATCGCCTGGACGGAAAAAAATCCACAAAAAGCGCCGTAGACGGTTTTATCAATAGCTTTAATAAGAAAACCGACGTCACATGGATCGACGTCAAATCCCGAAATTCCGACAAGGCCGCCGAATCCTATTCCTACAACATCAGCGCAGCGCTGGCAAAGTATGAGGTCAAGGTGACGCTGGGCGCCGCAGATAAGAAAACGCCGGTATCCTTTTCGCTTTTAAACAGCGACGGCAAGGAGATCCAGCACTTTGATTTAAAGGATTATCAGCCGATCAGCGAAAAACCGGTCTATTTTGCGGACGTGACCTTTGACGGCAACTGCGACGTTTTAATTCCTTACAGCAGAACTGCCGCCGCACAGCACTTTTCCGCATTTGTGTGGGATGCCGACGCCGGCCGTTTGAAGGAAGCCGAAAATTTTGAGACGTTGTCAAACCCCGCGCCGGACGGCGAGAACAAAACCATACTTTCAAGTTTCTCCGCCGACAAGACCACCGCTTACGCGATCAGCAAATTTGAACCGGCTCAAAATGAATTTGTCGTGCAAAAAACGCTTTCCTATTCACCCTCTTCGGACGGCAACAGCATCGTATACAAAGAGGAAGCCTTGAAGGACGGAAAGCTGCAAACGGTCAACGAATTTACAGTAAAAAACAGCGGCGACGATAGCTACAAAATGGATCCAAAGGTTTCGGAATATTACAAGGACAACACGACCTGGAACCTTAACTCCGACAAATGGCAGAAATATATGAATCAATAGAATGGTCTCTTGAAAATCAACTACAGCATATTAACAAAGGCACCAGTCAGTCCCTATATTTAAAACGGAAACTGTAAAAATGCAGTTTCCGTTTTTTGTTTGCATTTTATTAAGCACGACTGGCCGGCGCACTGTAGCTCAACGCTTGACAGTCATTCAAAAATCAAGGCGCCATTTTGCAAGAAAACAGCACCCTGATTTTTTGTGAGGAACTATGTTAATTTATCAATCAAGCAATCACACAAGATTGTTGTACCAATACTTCGCCTGAGATTGTCTGGTGGATAAAGTTGAGTAGCTGGCAGGACGTTCATAGTTATAAATAAACGCGCCGGCCAAATAACTGGCACTCTTTGTGGATTTGGTGAACTGTGAAAACGTCATGTTATAATTTGGAGTGCTGTACCACTGAATTCCTTTTTTCACCTCGTACAGAATTCTTTGCAGCTGGCTGTCAATATCCAAATAATACCGACAAGTATTCCCAAATCCTCTCTTTCCAACAAAAAATGTGTCTGTGATTTTATTTATCAGCAAGAAACTTTGCCGATATAACCAAAGCATAGCACTTTATCCGGTCACTTCTTTGCCGGGTTGTTTTATGAAATTATAAATTCCAAAAACGATTCCTTAAAACCATCGCGACAAACAAAAAAACGCCGCTCCTTCACAAGAAAAGGAACAGCATTGTTTTTTTGTAATGTGGGTTTGCCGTTTTTGCAGCTTTAAAGCCCGACATTCCCTAAAGGCAAATTCTCTTTAAGCTTGTTGCCGGACTTTAGGTTCCCGGGTTCATTATTTATTGTCACGGAACGGTCGTTCAACCATTTTGTACGCGTCGCAAATGGATAAAATTTTCGGGAGATCATGGGGTTTTAAAGTGCGCGA
>CADAVL010000076.1 GCA_902791335.1 Oscillospiraceae bacterium | reverse complement strand
CCGCCGCCTATAAGCTCGGTAAGGTATTCGGTAAGCGCGGGGTTAGCCTGGCAAAGCCAGCGGCGGTGCGCAATACCGTTTGTTACGTTGGTAAACTTTTCAGGGGTCATTTTTGCGTAATCGGTAAAAAGCTCGTTTACAAGTATTTCGCTGTGCAGCTTTGAAACGCCGTTTACGGTATGGCAGGCGGCAACGCACAAATTAGCCATACGAATAACTCCGCTTTGGATTATTGCGGTGCGCTCAACCACAAGCGGATCGCCCGTTTTTGAAAGCACCTCGCCCCTGAAGCGGCGGTCTATCTCTTTAATAATCTGGTAAATTCGCGGAATGCGCTCTTTTATAAGCTCAACCGACCAGCACTCAAGCGCTTCGGGCATAACGGTGTGGTTGGTGTATGCCACCGTGCGCGTTACAATATCCCACGCTTTGTCCCAGCCGTAGCCGCATTCGTCAAGCAGAAAGCGCATAAGTTCGGGTATTGAAAGGGTGGGGTGGGTATCGTTAATGTGAATTGCAACCTTATCGGGCAGATTATCAAGCGTGTTGTACTTTCTTAAATGGCGGTTAAGAATATCCTGAACAGAGGCGGAAACCAAGAAATACTGCTGGCGCAGGCGCAGCGATTTACCCTCTATATGGTTATCTTCGGGGTACAGCACCTTGCTGATGACCTCGCTCATCGCCTGCTGCTCCAGTGCGCGCACATAGTCGCCCTGATTAAAGGCTTCCATGTCGATCTGCGGCGCAGTGGCGCTCCAAAGGCGCAGTACATTTACGGCTTTTCCGTCACGGCCGGCCACCATCAGATCGTACGGCATGGCGATCACGGTGTTGTAGCCCTCATAGTTCACGGAATGATAGCCGTCGTGCCACTCCTCCTGAACCTTGCCGTCAAAACGCACCTCCACGGCATGGCCGGGGCGCTGTTCGAGCCACACGCTGCCGCCGGGCAGCCAGAAATCGGGCATTTCGGTCTGCCAGCCGTCCACTAACTTTTGGCGGAAAATACCGAATTCATAGCGAATGCAATAGCCCATGGCCGGATAGCCCTGATAGGTCAATCCGTCCAGATAGCAGGCGGCCAAACGACCCAGACCGCCGTTACCGAGGCCGGCGTCCGGCTCTAATTCATAAAGATTTTCTATTTTTACGCCGAAGCCCTTTAAAGCGGACGTCATGGCGCGCTCAATGCCGAGATTATAGACGGAATTTTTAAAGGAGCGGCCCATTAAAAACTCCATGCTGAGATAATAAACGTGTTTTGCCTGCTTTTCGGCGGTAACCTTTTTAAAGTCCTGGCGATCCTCGCGCATAATGTCCATGACGACCAGCGCAGCGGCCTTGTAAAAGAAATCGTCCGACGCTTCGGCCGGGGTAACGCCGAAATTGTGAGAGAGCTTTTGTTCGATCCTCTCGGAAAGCTCCTTTGCAGTTAATTTGGTAATCATAAAAGAACCTCCTGATTCTGCTTTGCAGCAATGCCCGCCGCAAACGCAGTGTTTAAAATATAAAGCTGTCGTTTTTTGGGGAAGAGAATGCCTTTTTGCGCTTGACAGCGTTCATGCATTTTTTAAAAATTGGCGCGATAGCGATAAAAGAATTGCGCTTTAAAAGAGCTGCGTGATAAAAAATTACGCTATATAAAAAAGAATTGCGCTATATACAAAGTATGCCGAATTTCCCGCAAAGAAAATCCGGCAAGTTATGGTGCGTTTATTCGGCTGCCGCAGCGGGGCTTGCGGTATCCTCAGTCTGAGCGTCAGATAGAGTCTGCTCCGTTTCCTCAGGCAGAGCCTCATCATCACAGGTTTCGCATTCAATATAATATTTCTTTTCGTTTTTCTTCTTCACAAGCTTTGTGACCAACAGAACAACACCGGTCACAGCGGCCGCTACGGCGGCGATGAAGCCGACGAAACAAATAATTTTGGACTTTTCATCATTCCGTGCCATTGCAACAAAACTCCTTTGTATCTTCCAAATTTACGTTACCGACGTCCTTTTGGTATCAAGACAGGTAATACCTTATATATTGTACTTCAAATGAGTCCAAATGTCAACCTCAGACCGGCATGGAAGGCCTTGAAAAAGAATAACAATTTGAAGAAAGTGCCCGATTGCGCCGATTCTTTACATAAACGGTGCAAAAAGGTGCAGTACCGTTTGCTTAAAGCGCAGCATAAGCGGACGTTTTTTCCATGTTTCCTCCAAAATCTCCTCACTTTTTTCCATAACTTTCGAAAGATGGTCGTTAATGTCGCTTACCGTGCGGCAATTGCAAAGCCAGACGCCGCACTCAAAGTGGAAGTTAAAGCTGCGGTAATCCATGTTGAAGGTGCCCACGGTTGCAAAGCGGTCGTCCACCACAAAAAGCTTGGAATGAATAAATCCCGGCGTATATTCATAAATCCTCACGCCGGCCTCCAAAAGCTCCGCATAATGATACTGCGTCACGGGGTGAACATACCATTTGTCCCAGTGCTTTGGGCAGATAATGCGAACGTCCACGCCGGATTTCGCCGCACGAACAAGGGTGTCGATCATCATATTGTCAATGATCAGATAAGGCGTGGCAATCGATACATATTTTCTTGCGGAATTGATCATTTGCAGATAAATACCTTCCCCGGCGCGGTGATCGTCGAACGGTCCGTCGCAATAAGGCTGTACAAAGCCCATGCCGAGGGAATCCTCAAAGCCGGAACTCAAATAATTTTCAATCTGAATACCGCTTTTTCGGCAGGTGAAATTCCACATATTGCAGAACATGACGGTAAAGCTTTTTACGGCGCTGCCGTAAAGCCGAATGCCGCAGTCAAGCCAGTGGCCGAAACGGTGGGTCTTGTTGATGTATTCGTCGGCAATATTAAAGCCGCCGGTATAAGCGATCTTTCCGTCGATGACAATGATCTTGCGGTGGTTGCGGTTATTTAAGAAAATGTTGGAGCTGGGCTTAATGGGGTTGAACACCGAAACGTGAATTCCCTCAGCGCGCAGGTCGGTTACAAAATTCTTATACTGGCGGTTGGCCGAGCCGAAATCGTCGAACATCACGCGCACTTCCACGCCGTTTTGCACTTTCTTACTTAAAATTTTGTGGATCTCGTCCCACATAAAGCCCTCGGCCAAAATAAAGAATTCCAAAAAGATGTATTTTTCCGCGAGTTCAAGGTCGCGGAGAATGGAGGCAAACACGGTTTCGCCCGACGGGAAGAATTCCGATTCTGTGCGGTCGTAAACCGGATAACCCGATTCGTTTTTTAAATATTTGGCCTGTTTTGCGCCGAGCAGACCGTATGCTTCGAGGTCGGCCACCACCTGCGGCTGTGTTTCAAGATACGGCGCAGACTCCTTTTCATAGCGGCTGTACCGCCGTTTTAAGTGCGGCAGCATACGGTTGCCGCCGAAGATCAGATAAAAAAGCCATCCAGCAAAAGGAATGCACAAAATAAGAATGATCCAGGCGATCTTATAGCTTTGCTCACCGCGTTTATTTACAATATAGACCACGCAGGCAATGCTCATCAGCTCAAAAAGCGCATAAGTCCACAGCACGTTTTTGGTGATAAAATCCGCAATCAGTACAATAAAACAGATTTGTACGAGCAGCAAAAGCGCCGTGATGATCATGCGCTTTGGGATGTTATGTCCGCGACGAATTTTGTGTGCAGCCATTCTTTTGTCCTTTCTTTGATTCAAAGCCCCGTTTTCTCAGCGCTTCTTGCAAGGTTTTTATCGTGATAAAGGCAAAGCCCTTTCGCGGATTTTGCCGATTGTCCGAGTTTTCAAGCTGTAAATAAAAGTATAACATATTTTCCCAAAAAAATCAATCAAAGAGGGTTGACAAACGACCGATCGGGGCTTATAATCATTAACATGTTAACAGTAAACATGTTAATTTATCAAATTTATGCAAAACGAAGATCCCTTGGGGTACAGGCAAAAACGCTTGCCCGTATTGTTGCAAAAAACTATGTTTGCAACGGCAAAAGAGGAAAGAAGTGAGGAATATGAAAAACGATGCCGATACCGGCAGGCTGGTTGCGCGGCTTTTTATGGACACCGACCGCCTGCACCACCGCGTGGCGGACCGTAAGATCAACGCGCTCGGTGTCCACAGAAGCCAACACATGATGCTGATGGAGCTGCAATGCCATTCGTCGGTGCTTTCGCAGCGTGAAATTGCAAAAAGGCTCCAGATCAGTCCCACCGCAGTGGCGGTAAAAATTAAAAAACTGGAAAGCGAAGGGCTGATCGCCCGAAATCCGTGTCAGGGCGACTGCCGCGCAAACTCAGTGTATATCACCGAAAAAGGCATGGATATTGTAAAAAAGACCGAGATGATCTTTAACGAGATCGACTCAAAAATGTTAGAAGGTCTTTCCCAGGATCAGCTGGATACCTTTTACGGCTGTTTAAAGCAAATTCAGCAGAATTTAGTGGCGCTTTGTGCAGAAGATCACAGCGTTTCGGCGCAAAGCAATCAACAAAACGCACTTTCGGAGGAATCGGAATGAAATGGTCTAAGTATGTAAAACCCTATCTTCCCTATTTTATTATAGGTCCGCTTTGCATGATCGTGGAGGTCATCGGCGAGGTCCTGATGCCGAAATTTCTTGCGCTGATTGTGGACTACGGAATCAGTGAAAACGGCATGGAAAACGCACCGGCCGCGATCAAATGGCTTTACGGTCTTTTTCCGAACGCCAACGGCTTTGTACTGGCAATCATGACCGGCATGATTCTAACGGCGATTTTAATGATGCTCGGCGGTATCGGCGGCGCTTATTTCGGTTCAAAAGCGTCGGTAAATTTTGCCGCAGACGTCCGCGCCGACGTCTATCGCAAGGTGCAGACCTACTCCTTTGCCAATATTGACAAATTCTCCACCGGTTCTTTGGTGACAAGGCTTACCAACGACGTAACGCAGATGCAAAACTTTATTAATATGCTGCTTCGCATGTGTCTGCGTGCGCCGGGCATGATGATCGGCGCGCTGATCATGGCGTTTTTGCTTAATCCGCGCTTAACGGTTGTTTTGGCCGTTACCATGCCGCTGCTGCTCATTGTGCTGGGCTTTATTGTAAAAAAAGGTTTTCCGCGGTTTGGTATCATGCAGGAAAAGATCGACGCGCTCAACTCCACCGTGCAGGAGAGCATCACAAATGTTCGGGTGGTAAAATCGTTTGTGCGCGAGGATCGGGAAAACAAGAAATTCGGTACTGCCAACAGCAATTTGAAAAAAGCCGGTCTTTCCGCCATGAGCGTGATGATCCTGATTAGCCCTGCCATGAACTTTTTTATGAATATCACCACCATGGCGGTGGTTTGGTTCGGCGGCAACATGGTAGCCTCCGGCAGTATGTCGGTGGGCGATCTCATTGCCTTTGTTACTTATATCACTCAGATTCTCATGTCTTTAATGATGGTGACCATGATGTTTGTCATGTTCTCCCGCGCCATGGCCAGTGCCGGACGTATTAAGGAGGTTTTGGGAGAGGACGTAGATATCAAGGACGATCACCTTTCAGAAGAACAGAAGAACGCCACCATCGAAAAGGGAGATATTGAATTCCGCAACGTCAACTTCCGCTATTATAAAAACAGTCACGACGAGGTTTTAAAGGATATTAACCTCAAAATTTCCGCCGGTGCCACGGTGGGACTGATCGGCCCGACCGGCTGCGGCAAGACCACGCTGGTATCGCTGATTCCAAGGCTTTACGACCCCGACAGCGGCGAAATTCTGATCGACGGCAAAAACGTGCACGAATATTCGCTTTATCATCTGCGCGAGGGCGTGGGCATGGTTTTGCAGAAAAACGTGCTGTTCTCCGGCTCAATTGAGGATAACCTGCGCTGGGGCGACCAAAACGCCACCGACGAACAGCTGAAAGCCGCGGCCGAAGCCGCGCAGGCAGATAAATTTGTAAGCGCCTTCAGCGACGGTTACAAAACCGACCTCGGGCAGGGCGGTTCCAATGTATCCGGCGGACAAAAGCAGCGCCTTTGCATTGCGCGCGCACTGCTGAAAAAGCCGAAAATTCTTATTTTGGACGATTCAACGAGCGCCGTGGATACCGCCACCGAAGCGGCCATTCGAAAGGCCTTTAAAACCACGCTTTCGGACACTACAAAAATTATTATTGCACAGCGTATTTCCTCCGTAAGGAACGCCGACACCGTGATCGTGATGGACGACGGCAAGATTACCGGTATCGGCACGCACGACGAGCTGATGAAAACCAACGAGGAATACCGCGAGATCTACTATTCGCAAAACGATAAAAAGGAGGGGGAATGATTTATGGCCAGAAGTCTTGAAGCGCTGCAACGACAGTATGCACGCTCGATTGATCCGAAAAAAGGCGGCATGGGTCACGGCCCCGGCCCCGGCGGTCCGGGCAGACACGGTCGCGCCTCCGGTAAACCGAAAAACGCCGGTGCTACCGTGAAAAGAATGCTGTCTTATGTGGCGCCTTATAAATATCTTTTTGTGGTCGTTATCATTTGTATGCTCGGCACCACCGCCTCCTCCCTGTTCGGCTCGGCCATGCTTCGGCCGATCATCAACCACATTGCCGAAAGCGGCATTCCGGCGGCTGAGCGAATGAGCTATCTTATGAAAATGCTCTTAATTTTGGGCGGCATTTATCTTGTGGGTGTATTTACAAACTTTTTTCAAACCAAAATTATGGTGCATATTTCGCAGAATGCGTCCGAACACATCAGAAACGACCTGTTTACAAAGCTGGAAACCCTGCCTGTACGGTTCTTTGACACCAATACCACCGGCGAAACCATGAGCCGCTTTACAAACGACGTGGACAATATTGACATCATGCTCGGCAACTCGCTGGTCAGCGTGGTATCGGGTCTTGTTTCGCTGATCGGCACTTTTTGCATGATGCTTTATCTCAACATTCCGCTGACGCTGATCACCGTGGCCTTCATTCCGCTGTTTATTAAAGGCGGCGGCTGGATCGCCAAAAGATCGTCAAAATATTACGGCGGTCAGCAGTCGGCGCTCGGTGCGGTAAACGGTTATATTGAGGAATCGGTTTCCGGCCAAAAGGTCGTGAAGGTCTTCAATCACGAAAAGGACTGCGTGGAGGAATTCACCGCTTTGAACGATGACCTGCGCGACAAACAGTTTAAAGCACAGTTTTACGGTGGCATTATGGGTCCTGTGATGGGCAACACTTCACAGATTAGCTACGCCATTACAGCCGGTATCGGCGGCATTCTCTGCCTGCTTGGGAAATTCGACGTCGGCGGCCTTTCGGTCTTTGTCAACTACTCCCGTCAGTTCTCCATGCCGATCAACATGGTTTCGCAGCAGACGTCCACCATTTTTGCCGCACTGGCCGGTGCCGAACGGGTATTCAACATTCTGGACATGGAGCCGGAACAGCCCGACACACCCGACGCTTTGCCGTTCGGCGGCTTGAAAAAGGAGATCCGTTTGGACGACGTGACCTTTGGCTACAACCCTGATAAGGTGATTTTAAAGCATATTTCGCTTTACGCAAAGCCGGGGCAGAAAATTGCCTTTGTCGGCTCGACCGGCGCCGGAAAAACCACCATTACAAACCTTTTAAATCGGTTTTACGACATTGATTCCGGCAGTATCACCATTGACGGCGTGAACATCAACCGCATCAAACGCGACGATCTGCGGCGCAACATCGCCATGGTTTTGCAGGATACGCACCTGTTCACCGGCACCATTCGCGAAAATATCCGCTACGGACGGCTGGACGCCACCGACGAAGAGGTGGAGGCCGCAGCCAGGACCGCCAGCGCGCACAGCTTTATTATGCGGTTGGAAAACGGCTATGACACCATGATTACCGGCGACGGTGCAAACCTATCTCAGGGTCAGCGACAGCTTTTGAATATTGCCCGAGCCGCCATTTCCAAGGCACCGATTCTGGTGTTGGACGAAGCGACCAGCTCGGTGGATACCAGAACCGAGCGGCACATTGAGCACGGCATGGATCGGCTGATGGCCGACCGCACCACCTTTGTGATTGCCCATCGACTTTCCACCGTTCGCAATGCCGACGCTATTATGGTGCTGGAAAACGGCGAGATCATTGAACGCGGCGATCACGACGATCTGCTTTCACAAAAGGGTCGGTACTATGAGCTTTACACCGGCAAAAAGGAACTGGATTAGGCGAATCTCGGTATAAACTTGTAAAGACCCAAATCCGCTTTTGTAACATCGTGACCCACGCACAGGAAAAACCCTGACAAGAAAGAAGGAGCCGATCTTAAAAATGAAGCTCACAGAAGTATTAAACCGGGAGCCCACCAGTCTTTCGTTTGAGGTGTTTCCGCCAAAGCCGAACGACGATTTTGAAAAAATGGCGGCGGCGATCGACGAGATCGCCGCGTTAAAACCCGCTTATATGAGCGTGACCTACGGCGCAGGCGGCAGCAAAAGGCAGAACGAAACCTTAAAAACTGCCGTGTCGGTTCAAAAGAAATACGGTGTGCCGACGCTTGCACATTTAACCTGCGTTTCGGCCACGAAAGAGGAAATTAAAGATAGCATTCAGGCGCTCAAAAATGCCGGCATTGAAAACGTGCTGGCACTGCGCGGCGATATTCCCGACGGAACCACGGAAGACGACCGAAAAAGTTGGGGCTATCCATATGCGGCCGAGCTTGTAAAAGAGCTTCGAAAAGACGGCGGCTTTTGCATTGGCGCGGCCTGTTATCCGGAGGTTCACCCCGAAAGCCGCAACAGCCGCGAGGATATCGCGCGTCTAAAGGAAAAGGTGGACGCAGGCTGCGATTTTTTGACCACGCAAATGTTTTTTGACAACAATCTTTTGTACAGCTTTTTATATAAGATTCGCGAGGCCGGCATTACGGTACCGGTAGTGCCCGGCGTTATGCCGATCACCAACGCGAATTTTGTAAAACGCTCGGTGGAGCTTTCCGGCGCGTTTATGCCACAGCGCTTTAAAAGCCTGATCGACCGTTTCGGCTCGGACAAGCGCGCAATGATGCAGGCCGGCATTGCCTATGCCACCGATCAGATCATTGATTTGTTTGCCTGCGGAATTCGACACGTTCACGTTTATTCCATGAACAATCCGAAGGTTGCAAGCGCGATCTTACAAAATCTCTCGGATATTATCGGAAAGCTATGAATGAGTTATACGTAAAGCGGTTTTCTGCGCCGCCGATCGACCGCGACGAAATTATCCGATACTGCGGCGGTGCCGAAAAAGAAAGTATTGCCTTTATAGACGAAGTGTCAAAAACGCTTTCGGAAAAGCTTTGCTACAAGGTCTGCTACCGACTGACCGACGTAAAATATCTTGCGGACGAGCGCCTTGATCTCGGGTATTTTAAAACCGACTCAAAAGCCTTGAAAAGGAATCTGAACGGCGCCGAAAAAGCAATCCTTTTTGCGGCAACGGTGGGATTAGAGGTGGAACGCGCCGTAAATAAATACGCCGTGCTTTCGCCCACCGCCGCGTTGATCGCCGACGCTGTGGGCACGGAACGGATCGAAGCGCTCTGCGACCTTGCCTGCGCGCATTTCAAGACGCTTTACGGTGAACTTCGGCCGCGGTTCAGCCCCGGCTACGGTGATCTGTCGCTGAAAGTGCAGAAAGACCTTTTTTCGGCACTCGACTGTCCGCGCAGTATCGGTCTTACGCTGAACGAAAGCCTTTTGATGTCGCCGCAGAAATCGGTGACGGCGATTGTAGGAATTCTGCCGCCGACAAGGGACGACGGAAAGCGGTCAAAGGCTGTTTCAAAATGCCGAAGCTGTGAAAACCGGAACTGTGCGTATCGGGAAGAATCAAAAGCTTCGTCGCAATAAAACAATACGGTAATACTAAGACAAAACAAAAGATTAACGATGCCGGTCGGGGCTGTGGCTGCCGACCGGCTTTCGTTTTTAAAAAAAACGAACCCCCGTCGGGGGGAGCAGTATATCGAAAACGAAAGCTTTACCGCACCGCACGAAATCCCCTTTTGAAAGCCGGGCCGCCGCGCGCGGCGGCCCGGCTTTCAAAAGGGGATTT
>CADAVL010000075.1 GCA_902791335.1 Oscillospiraceae bacterium | reverse complement strand
GCACGGTGCGCGAAGTTTTCTTTTTAAAAAATGCCTGCACTGCCGGGCGAGAAATCCGGACGCACAAAAACCGGACGCACACTTTTTTGAGGGGCAATCTATAAATTTTTTGCGGCAAAGGCGACCGGGGGGGGAGTTTTGCGCGAAGCGCCGCCCCGTTCGGGGCGGCAAAGCCTTTTTCTCAGCAAAGCGGTGTTCCCGGGTTTTTCGGATTTTTTATAAAAAGCGGCGCGGAAAAAGTTTTGCGACAGATTTAAGAAAAAGGCTTTATCGGCAAGGAACCGCCCGTCGGGGAGGCTCCTTGCCGGCGCTTCGCGCAAAAAAATGCAGCTGCTTCTTGCCGCAACGCTTTTCAGGCCGGTTTGGATTCGTTCGTCTAGGCTGACGAGCGTCAACTCCCGTTACGGTTTGGTATTTTGCTTAGGCCGACTGACAGCGGCGCTGAGTTTTTAAAAATTTGTTTTGCTATAGACCACCAAAAATCAAGTTTGCAAGCTCGAAACCGGGCGCGAAAAAACCGGAAGTTCCCCCTGCGCGCCGCCGCCTTCGGCGAAATCCGGCGCGCCAAAGGCGCCCCGGATTCAAGCGGTGTTTTCCCTTTACGGGAAAACACCGCGCGGCGCGCAGGGAAGCTTCCGGTTTTATCATAGTCGATTCCTTGTCATGTCCGCCTAAGCTGACAGATTTTGCTGCTTTTCTGAATCAACGAAAAAGTCGAAACGATTTTTACATGTAATCCGACACGATCCGGCCGCACCTCGCGCGCTGTCGAAAAGAAGAACGCGGTCGAATCATCTGAGAAATCGACATAAAAAATACAAAATATATAACAATATTACCAAAATATTCCTGAAATTATTGTGCAAATGATAAAATAATTAAATATTTTCGTGCACATCATTGACTTTGTATCTATGGCGTGGTACAATATTTGTGAACTGAATTCATATGGGGTTCGGTGCAAAGCTTTCTGAATTCAAAAAACGGAGGCTTTGGTGGCGCGGCAGGGATTTTTAAAAAACTGTTTTTAAAACGGAGCATCGCGCCACGCAAAAACAGGAGGTAAGATAATGAAAAACACCAGCAGGATTCTATCCGCTTTTCTCAGCCTTTTGCTGATCGTCGGCTGTCTGCCGCTTTCCGCCGGTGCTGAGGAGACCAACATTCCCTCCGGCAAGTGCGGCGAAAACGTCACCTGGAGAATCCAGGACGACACCCTTTTTATTAGCGGCACCGGCGCAATGGAGGACTATTATCCCACAGAAGAAAAATATCCGGCCTATTTAAGCCCGCTGTACAACTACTCAAAAATCGTGGTTGAAGACGGCGTGACTTCTGTCGGTGCGTACGCTTTTATGGACATTTACGCACTTTTGGGCGGTGTTGGCGATAATAAGCTGTTCGACGATGACGAGCCTACCGACGACATTCTGTCCGGTCCGAACATCGAAAGCATTTCTTTGCCGAAATCTGTTACAAAGGTCGGCGACAAGGCTTTCTTTATGTTGCTTTCTTTAAAAGAGATTATCGTGGACAACGATAACCCGAACTTTGCTGCAAAAGACTGCGTTTTATACGATAAAGATATCAAAACCTTGTATAAATATCCGTCTGCAAAAGAAGATACTTCTTTTGAGACACCGCAAACGGTAGAAACAATTGAAAGTTATGCTTTCTTTGGCTATCAAAATCTTGCCTCCATTACACTGACTGCTGTAAACCGTATTGAATCCGGTGCGATTATGCCCGTCATGAACAACAGTGCCAATGTCTATGTGAAAAACCGTGAGTGCAAACTTTGTGAAGCTGCCATTATTACAACCGGAAAAATCTGCGGCTACAAGGCTTCCACCGCAGAAAGTTACGCAAAGGGCCTGGGTCTTAAATTCCGCGACATCGAAGAATATCCCGCTACTCCCACCACCGGTAAATGCGGCGAAAAGGCTACTTTTGAAGTGCGTGATAATACACTGTACATCCGTGGTACCGGTGCTGTAGACGGCTATGATATATACGATTGTGATTGTGAGGATTACGCACCTCCGGTATGTCCTTATTTCGACGCAGAGCTGATGTACAACCACATTGTGGTGGAGGAGGGCATCACCTCTATTGGTTCCTTCGCATTCTATAATAAAAACGCTTCCGGCCCGCATTATGAGATTAAGACTTTAAGTCTGCCGAAAAGCTTAAAAACACTGGATGAGCTGGCTTTAGGCCATCTAAACGACATGGAAAGCATTACGGTTGCAAGCGACAGCCCATACTTTGCCGTGCAGAACCATGCGCTGTATTCAAAGAAAATAGATACGCTGTATCTTTATCTCAACACCGAAGAAACCACTTTCAAGGTTCCTGCCACCGTCAAGACCATTGTATCCGGTGCAATTTCTTCTGAAGAAGGTCTTCAAAAGATTTATATTCAGTCTGACAGCATCACCATTCTGGACAATGGTATTACAATGGACATGGATGGTGTTGTATATCTGCCGAGAAAGGTTCACCTCAGTGAGTACGCTATGGATTGCGGCACCATTTATGGTTACTGCGGAACAGATGCGCAGTATTATGCAGACGACAATTGTATAGAATTTGTGAGCCGCGGTCACGTTTACAGCAAATACACCCCCGATTCCAAGACCAAAGCTACCTTAACCAAGAACGGCAAGGCCTACAAGACCTGCGCTTACTGCGGTGCAAAGGACAGAAGCAAATACGTTACCTTGAACAAGATCGGCAAGATCACGCTTTCCACCACAAAATACACCTACAACGGCAAGGTGAAGACCCCGACCGTTACGGTAAAGGATTCCAAGGGCAAGACCTTGAAGAAAAATACCGATTACACCGTAAAGTACGCCAACGGCCGCAAGAAGGTTGGCAAATATTCCGTAAAGATCACCTTTAGGGGCAACTATTCCGGCTCCAAGACCCTGTACTTTACGATCAACCCGAAGGGCACCAAATTAAAGAGCGTAACCGCACAGAAGAAAGGCTTTAAAGCCAAATGGTCGGCGCAGAAATCGCAGACCAGCGGTTATCAGATTCAGTACAGCACCTCTAAAAAATTCAAGAGTGCCAAGACGGTAACGATTTCGGGCAACAAGAACACCTCGAAAACCGCGAAGAAATTAAAGGCCGGCAAAAAATACTACGTCCGCGTGAGAACCTACAAGACTGTGGGCAAGACGAAGTTCTATTCGAGCTGGAGCGGATATAAGTCTGCAAAGACCAAGAAGTAAGCATTTTAAAATGCATTCGGCAAGCTTTTTCGGTGAACGGTCGGCGGCCAAAGGGCTGTCGAACTTCGGCCGACGACCGTTGCACCCCGTTACGGTCTGATATTTTCGTCCGTCCAAAAAAGGGGGCACTGTAAAAAAAGCCGAAAGCAATCCTTAAAAAAGAAGTTTTTGAGGATTGCGACTTTTAAAAACGCTTTCATAATACCCTTTATTCAAAAAGTGCCGCCGCAACCGGAGTTTTGTTCTTTCGGTTGCGGCGGTGCTTTTGTGTTTTATCATTTTTGAAGGCGGAGGTTTTATATTCAGTGATTTTTGGGATCGGTGATTTTATCAGGAAAACGCCGGTGAGGCGGCAAAAGCGGATTTTTGAAAATACGGTGCTTTAAAAGCGGCAAGGCGGCTTGTATTTTTGGAAATCGGGCAACGCAAAACGGGCAGGCCGAACGAGCGAAAAAAGTAAAAAAACGACAATTCAACCAAGGAACGCCGGCGAACAGAGTGGGCGAAACCGACCGGGAGAAAATCAACTGCAAAAATCAACTGAGAGAAAAGTCAACCGCCGAAAAACGGCCGGGAGTAACCTGACCGAGTGTGAATTCGTCGCCATAAACCGGCCGCCGAAAACCGGCCGCGCGAAAATCAATTGCCGAAAACCGGTCCGAGAGAAAACCGGAAGTTTCCCCCTGCGCGCCAATCGGAGTTTCGCCGTTCGGCGAAGCTCCGATTAGAGCCAAACCGCCCGCGGGCGGTTTGGCTGCCGCCTTTGGCGGCGGCGCGCAGGGGGAACTTCCGGTTTTTTCGCGCCCGGTTTCGAGCTTGCAAGCTTGATTTTTGGTGGTCTATAGCAAAACAAATTTTTAAAAACTCAGCGCCGCTGTCAGTCGGCCTAAGCAAAATACCAAACCGTAACGGGGTTCTTTGTCTCGTCAGCCTAAACCGATCGCTCGGCACCCATAAAAATAACCGTTACAAGTCCCGGACCTGCGTGCGCGCCGATCACCGGCCCCAGCTGACGGATCTCCACCTTTTGAAAGGCGCATTTTTTGGAAATTTCTTCAGCTAACAGCCGCGCGTCCGGCTCGTTTGCGGCGTGCGCCACAAAAAGCGTACCGTTGTCCGAATAATTGCACAGCTCAGCCACCCGATCCACCATTTTTGAAAAGGTTTTCGGTTTTCCGCGCACCTTATCCAGCGAACAAACTTTGCCCTCGCTGTCAATGCCCATCACCGGCATAATTCCCAGCGCGTGCGCCACGGTCATACCGGCACGACTGACTCTGCCGCCCTTGTATAAATAAGTGAGCTCCTGCGTGGTGAGCATAATGTGGACTTTCAAACGGTTTTGAAGCAGCCAATCGGCGCATTCCGAAACGGTGGCGCCGTTTTTCCGCATTTTTGCCACCTTTTCCAAAAGCAAATACTGCCCCAACGAGCCGCCGAGCGAATCAACGACCGTGATCTCTGCATTTTCATAGTCCTCTTTTAAAAGCTCTGCCGCATGCATGGCATTTTGGCAGGCAGAGGAGATCCCCGAAGAAAGCGCAAGGTGCAAAATCGGCAGACCCTTTTCAAGAAAAGGCGTCCAGGCGGAAATATAATCGTGAATATTGGGCGCCGAGGTGCCCACCGCTGCGCCGCTTTTCATGCTATCGTAAAAGGATTTTAGCTGTCGGTCGCTCATGGCCGACTGCATCACTTCATCATCTACACGATATTTTAAACAGATCAGATAAACGTCCAACTTGGCGCAGTCCTGAACCGTCAGGTCGCTGCCGGTATCCGATGTAATAATAAACTTTGTCATAGCGTGCCTCCGGGTCCCGGCTTTTAAAAAAATAAAGCATTTTTCTTTTGTGCGGCCGATTCCAACAGTCTGCCGGATCGCCGCATTCCAAAAAAATGCACATTCGTGTTTTTGGGGAATGCCGGGCAGTTGATTCCTTGATTTATTTATTATAAGCGAAAAGCTCCCATTTGTCACCCTACCTTTAAAGGCTGCCGTATCTACCCGACAAAAACGCACAGTAGACCGAAAAACACAATTCTACTGTTGGTAGAATGCACCGTATATTGTAATTATATCTAAATTAATAACTATATATAGTGCTCTCCGCCGAATTTTGCATTTTTTGAGCAGTTTGCCGCAAAGCTGTCTACAGCGTTTCTTTTTCCGCGCGGTGCTGCTTTTCAATTTCCCGAATAGTCTTCATAAAACAGCTGAAAGGGAAAACCGTGCTTTTTGGGAACGATACCTCGTCCACCGGCTTTCCCGTAACCGGGTGCTGAAATTGCAGATGATACGACCAAAGTGCAATCTCCTCGTCCTTTAGAGGACTTCCGTATTTGCTGTCGCCTACCAACGGGTGTTGACGGGAGGCAAACTGCACGCGGATCTGGTGCGTTCTGCCGGTGTGCAGCCGCACTTTTACAAGAGAAAATTCACCTTTTTCCGTTTTTGCCGTAGCCAGCATTTCATAGTCGAGCGAAGCCTCTTTTGCGCCTTTTCGCAGCGTTTTCACCACAAAGGATTTGTTCTTTTTGGAGTCCTTAAAAAGAATGTCGCGAAGCGTGGCTTTCGGCTCGTCCATCACGCCGTGGATCACCGCAAGATATTCCTTCACCATCTCGTGATCCCGAATCATTTTAGAAAGACCGGCCGTGGCGCGTCGGCTTTTGGAATAGACCATGGTGCCGCCCACCATTTTGTCCAGCCGATGCACGGTATCCACCGCGTAGGCGCCGGTCATCTTCTTTAAAATATCCGGCATGGTGCGGCGCGTGTTCGACACCGTTTCCGAAAGAATATTCACCGGCTTTTCCACCACAATTAAATATTTGTCTTCATATAAAACCTTTATCATATTTGCTCCGTTTTTTGAAAGTCGCCCTGATTTTTCTAAGGCCGTCCCTTGCCGCTTTCCGGTCACCAACCCTGTCAGCCTAATAAAGCTCCGGACGGCGCGACCATTCGATCAGCAGATAATCGGCCACGCTGTTTTCACTGTTTTTGCCGATCACCTCGTCTGCCACGGACAACAGCTCCTTGTACGCATTGGAAACCGCAACACCGATGTTGGCGTGCTTTATAAATTCCAGATCGTTTAAATTATCGCCGAAACCGACCATTTGCTGAAATCCGTACTGCTTTAAAAACCGTTCGGCACCGTTTTTCTTTCCGGCGTCCGCGTCGTAAATTTCCAAGAAACAGTAGCTTCCGTCCTCCGAGGAAAACAGCGAGTGCGAAACACCGCGAATTCCTCTGAGCGCCGTCGCGCCACGTTCACACATTTGGCGGCTGCCCACGCAAACAATATAAGGAATATTGTCTGCATTTTCTATGTTGGTGCCCGTAGTCACGCTCGGATAGTATCCGGCGCGATCGGCAATAAAACGCTTTGTATATTCATTTTGCGCGCCGTAAAGCTTTACGGCGGTGTCACCGTTTAAAAGAGAAAAAACAAACGGCGAAAGTCCGCAGCCGGACAGCCTTTTTACCACAGAAACCACGGCGCTTTTTGGCACAGGGGTCAGCGATATCGCCGTATTCTTTTGAAAATCGTAAAAGCAACTGCCATTCATTAAAATCGCCGGCAGCTTTAAATGAAGCCCTGAAAGCACCTTTCGTGCGCTTTCGGGACTGCGCGAGGTGTTCACCGTAAACGGCAGGCCGTGGGCAATCAGCGCGTTTAATGTTTTTTTTGTGTAATCGGATAGCTGTCCGTCATCGCCGAGCAGTGTTCCGTCCAAATCGGAAATATATAAGGTATTCAACGGCTCAAAACGCCCTCCTTTGATTTTTTATCTATTCGGTTCTTTCGTCCTCTTTTTCTGCCGCCTCTAAGTCTTCGTTCAGTTCGGCCCATTGGGTCATCAGCCGGTCGGCAAGGGCCTTTTTGTCGTCAAGGTCTTTGGAAATAGAAAGCACTTTGTCGTAATCGGCGGAAATTTCGGGGTCCTCCAGTTGTTTTGAAAGCGCTTCAAGCTCCCGATCGGTCTTTTCAATAGCGGCCTCGGTTTTTTTGATCTCCGTTTTCAGCTTATTGATTGCCGACTGTCGCTTTTTGCGCTGATGGTACTCCGCACCGCCGGCACCCATGGTTTTTTTCACGGCTTGCGTGGGGGTCTCAGGCTGACGCTTCAAAAGAAATTCGTCATAATTGCCCTTGTATTCGGTCAAAGTACCGTTTTCCAACCAAAGGATTTTGGTGGCAAGGCGGTTGATGAAATAGCGGTCGTGTGACACCACGATCAGCGTGCCGCCAAAGCCCAGGAGCGCTTCCTCCAGTGCCTCACGCGAACGCAGGTCCAAATGATTGGTCGGCTCGTCCAAAAGCAGAAGATTGTTGCCGGAAAGCATCAGCTTGCACAGCGCCACGCGCGCCCGTTCACCGCCCGAAAGCGTTTCAATTTTTTTGAAAACATCGTCGCCGAAAAACAAAAAAGCCGCCAATGCGTTTCGCACCGTGGTTTCGTATAAGTGCGGATAGGCGTCCCAAACCTCGCTAAGTACCGTTTTTTCGGGAGTCAGATCGGCTTGCAGCTGATCGAAATATCCCAGTGTGACGCGTGCGCCGAGGCGCACGTTATCATCGCTTTTCAGGGTACGCAAAAGGGTGGTCTTGCCGGAACCGTTTGCACCGAGCAAAAAGACGTGTTCGGCGCGTTTGATATCGAGGGTTACGTTGTCGAACAGCGTTTTTCCGTCAGGGAAGGTCATTTTAAGATTTTCGGCAAAAAGGACGTCGTTGCCGCTGTCGGAATCGGGTGTAAATTCAAAATGCACCGACTTGAGCATCTTGTCCGGTGCAACCAAACCGGCCTTTAAGCGGTCAATAGACTTTTGCTTGTGGTCAATGGTGCGGTAATTGCGCTCCATGCTGAAGGTGCGCTGCTTTTCAATGATCCCCTCAATGCGGTGGATCTCCTTTAAAGTATTCTCATATTCGCGTTCAATACTCAGCTGGCGCTCCTTTTCAAGCTGAATGTGCCGCGAATAATTGCCGTTGTCGCAATAAAGGCGTTCGTTTTTCAGCTCGAAGGTCTTGTTTGTGACCTTGTCTAAAAAATAGCGGTCGTGCGAAATCATCAGCACGGCGGCAGGGCTGCTTAAAAGATAGTTTTCCAGCCACTCCACCGAAGGGATATCCAAATGGTTGGTCGGCTCGTCCAATAAGATCAGCTGTGGGTCGCAAAGCAGCAGCTTCGCAAGGCCGATCTTTGATTTCTGGCCGCCGCTTAAAGCTCTGGTCGGCAAGGAAAGCTCTTCTTCCCGAAGTCCCAAGCCGAGCAGCGCGGAACGGGTTCTGCTTTTATAGGTAAGACCGCCGTTTTTCGTGAATTGTTCATTTAATTCCGCCTGACGGCTGAGCAGCTCCGACGTAGGCGCAGCGCTCAGGGTTTCATTGATCTCATCGAGCTGCCGTTCCATTGCCGAAAGTGCGGAAAACACCGTCAGCGCTTCTTCCATTGCGGTGGCGTCGGAATCGGCGCAGGTGTGCTGCTCCAAATAGCCGAGCCGCAGGCCGCTCGTTCGTGAAAATCCGCCGGTATCGGGCTGTAATTCGCCGATAATTAATTTTAAAAGCGTGGTTTTCCCCGTGCCGTTTGCGCCGACAAATCCGATTTTATCGCCCGGTTCAATGCGAAAATTTACTTCGGAAAACAGCGTGCGCGCGCCAAAGGATACCGAAACCCCGGCGGCGGTCAATAAACTCATAAATGATTCCTTTCTCAAGAACAAAGAACCTCGTTTGGCTGACGGGTGTCGAAACCGTAACAAGATTCTTTGCCTTGTAAACCTTAGGCTGCCAAGAGTCAGACCCGTCAGCCTAAGGCTGCTTTAAATAGCCAACGACCGAAGTCACGGCGGCGCATAAAAGCTGTGCGCCGGCAAACAGTGCCACTGGCAGCTTTAACAGCACGCCCGAGAAGATCCAATAGCCGGTAACCGCCACGCCGAGACAGATAAAGACGATTTGTAAGATCATCAGAATACTGATCAGGCTCTTTGCGCGGATCGCCGCGGTGATCGAGGCCAAAAATCCGGAAATTTTGCCGCCGTAGCTTGCAAAAGCCGGATAGCTGTCCACATAGCGCACGGCATTTTTATAAGCTGAAACGCCCGACTGCCCCATCACTTTTACGGAGTCTTTGTAAAGACCAAAATAATCGCAGAGCATTTCGCCGGAAATGTTGGGGTCGTTGGAATTTACAAGCATGGTAACGCCGGTGGAGCAAAGGCGGCGCAGTTCGTAGGTGATCTCTTCGTCGGCCTCATAGCCCACAATAAACAGCGCGCAAAGCATATTATCGAAAGCCAGATAAACCGGGAAATAACCCTGGCGAAGAATTTTTTTGTCAAGCTCCAGGCTTGGCGTGCGAATGCTGTGGCCCTCCATTAAGGTGCGGTTGCCCACAAACACACGGTGGTCGCCGATCCAGCCGGAAACGCCCATGTTGTTTTCATATTTTACACTGTCGGCTTCGGGAATTTTCTCGTTGTCGCTTTGTAAAATTTCCTCAAAAATGGGGCTGAGCGGTGATTTTGCCGCGGTCAGCACAGCAGCGGCCGCCGCAAGATAGCGGTCCACAGCGCCCTTATTCAGCACCTGCATATTGTAAAGCTTAATGGTGCCGGCCGGGAAAAGATCGCAAACGTCAAAAGCCACGGCGTTGGCGTTTGAAATATTTTCCAAAGGTTCCGGGCCGGCGATCATGGCGTCGTAGTCCGCCAAAGACTTTGCGGCCAGCGACAAAGGCAGATTGCAGGCAAACAAAGCGGACGGTGGGCAGGCCACCAGCGTCACGGTGCAAAAGGCCACCAGTGCCGCAGAAAGTCCGCCGCCGGCAAAAAATCCGATCAG
>CADAVL010000074.1 GCA_902791335.1 Oscillospiraceae bacterium | reverse complement strand
TCGCCGAAGACGGCGCGCAGGGGAGCTACCGATTTTCTCGCGGCCGGTTCTTTTTCCGCCCCCGCCGCCTGAGCGTTGCGCCACAAATCGCGGCCTTTCACATTCAGCTGCTGCCGCCGTTTAAAAATCAGCAAAAGGCAGCCGCCGCGTTTTCCAAAAACCGAGCGCGGCGCCGATTTTACATTTAACCTAAATTTAACATAGCGGCCTTTTATTCCGTTTTTTGGTGTGATAAAATGGATCTTGTACTCAAGAAAATGCGAGAAATGTAAAATTAAGGGTGAAAATAAAAAATGGCGAAATTTGATATCTTCTCAGTGATCCAGTTGATCTGCGGTCTGACCTTTTTCCTGTTCGGTATGCGCGTCATGTCGGGCGATCTGGAAAAAATGGCCGGCGGCCGCCTGGAGCACAGCTTAAAAAAGGTAACGTCCAATCCGCTTATCAGCATCGGCCTCGGCGCGGTCATCACCATCGCCATGCAGTCCTCCTCGGCCACCACGGTTATGCTGGTCGGCCTTGTAAACTCCGGTATTATGTCCTTCGGGCAGACGTTGCACATCATTTTCGGCGCAAATATTGGTACCACGCTCACCTCGTGGATTTTAAGCCTTTCCGGCATTCAAAGCGACAACATCGCCATTTTAATGCTCAAGCCGAAGAACTTTTCACCCATTATCGCTTTCATCGGCGTCTTAATGGCCATGCTTTCCAAAAGCGACCGCAGAAAAAGCATCGGCAACATCTTTGTGGGCTTCTCCGTTTTAATGTACGGCATGGAATTCATGACCGCCGCGGTAAGTCCGCTGGCCAATATGCCGCAGTTCTCCGAGCTTTTGGTGAAATTCAATAATCCACTCGTCGGCGTGCTGGTCGGCACACTTTTCACAGCGCTGATCCAGGGCTCCGCCGCATCGATCGGTATTTTGCAGGCGCTGTCGCTCACCGGTAGCATTACCTACGGCATGGCGATTCCGTTGATCATGGGGATCAATATCGGCACCTGCGCCACCTCGCTCATCTCCTGCATCGGCACCAACACCAACGCCAAACGCGTTGCCACGGTGCATATTTCCATTAAGATCATCGGCACGATCATCTGCCTTACACTGTTTGAACTTCTCAACCTTATTTTCAAATTCCAATTTGTAAATGAACCGGTGAATTCCGTCAAGGTTGCCATGGTGCACACGGTGTTCAACATTCTCATCACCATTATTTTAATGCCGTTTACAAAGCTGCTCATTCGCATGACCGAGTGGCTCGTCAAGGATAAAAAGCAGCCCGCACCTGCATCGACAGGCCCCACCCCCGTCACTTTGGACGAACGCTTAATGGTCGCCCCCTCAGGCGCCATTCGCGAGTGCGAAAGCTACACCAAAAAAATGTGTACTTTAAGCTGCGAAACCATTCGCGACGCCATTGGCCTGCTCGGCGGTTATAACAAGCAAAAATCGGAAACCATCTTAAAGAATGAGGAAGTTCTCGATGCCTACGAGGACGAGCTGAGTACCTATCTTGTCAAGCTTGCGTCGCAATCTTTGTCCGATCAGGACAGCGGCAAAATTTCAAAAATGCTCCATGCGATCGGCGATTTTGAGCGGCTCGGCGACCACGCCGTAAACCTCAATAAGGTGGCAAAAGAGCTGAGCGAAAAGGGAATCATCTTCTCCGAGGACGCGCGCCGGGAGCTTAGACTTCTGGTCAAGGCGATCGACGAAATTTTAACCCTTACGGCCGACGCATATAAATCCAACAACGCCGAAACGGCCTTCCGCGTAGAGCCGCTGGAGCAGGTGATCGACCACCTGATCGCCAGCATCAAGTCCAATCAGATCACGCGCTTACAGCACGGCGACTGCACCATTGAAATGGGCTTTGTGCTGTCGGATATGCTCATGAATTTCGAGCGCATTTCCGACCATTGCTCCAACGTGGCGGTGGCGATCATCGAAACCGAGCACCACAGCTTTGATACGCATAAATACCTGAATGGCGTGAAATACGGCGACCAGCGCTTCGACGAAGCGTATGAGGACTTTTCCCAAAAATACACCGTCCACCGTATCGCGGTTTAAAGCGCGGTTTTTTCTCTCGAATGGGTTGCGGCGCAAAAAAGTTTATGCTAAAAGCGTTGACATTCTTGTCGAAATTGGGTACAATTTCCATAGCGGATTTATAAAATCTAAATCTATGGAGGGAATCTCAATGTATTGTCCTAAGTGCGGCGCTCAATGCAACAATGGCATCTGTCCCAATGGATGCAACTATCCTAATAATATGATTCCGATTCCGCAACCGAAACAAAAGAAGTTGAAACTTTGGCACATTATACTCATCATCGTTGCGGTTTTCTTGGCAGCCGGTGTAATTGCCGATATTTACGGTGCAACTGATAATTCTTTATCTAATTCATCGTCCGCCCCTGTTTCTTCTCAGGTTACATCAAGCACTGAAAAAGCAACAAAAAATTCATCAAAAAAGGCAGCATCTAAAACAGATTACAAGAAAGAATTGGCAGCTTATAAACCCATTGATTTTGCAACGCTTGCCAGAAACCCCGATAGCTATAAGGGTAAAAAGTTTGTAATGACCGGCGAAGTGATACAGGTTCTTGAACCGACCTTTGATGAAGCAGTGCAGCTTCGTATCAATGTTACAAAACAGACATACGAATACATTGACGATGTTACATGGACCGATACCATTTTTGCTACCGTAAAGATTCCAAAAGATACGGATCGTATTTTGGAAGGCGATATTCTCACGTTCTACGGAACGTGTGAAGGCCTCTATACTTACGACAGTGTTCTTGGGCAGTCAATTTCTTTGCCGAAAATCAATATAAAATATTACGGTTTGAATGAAGCAAAAAAATAAGAAATTAAAGAAGTCCGTCCTCATTGTGAGGGCGGACTGCTTGTTTACAAAAAAGCGCTCAAAGTCGTAAAGACTTTGAGCGTTGGTGCGGATAAGAGGACTTGAACCTCCACCGAGTTGCCCCGACTAGAACCTGAATCTAGCGCGTCTGCCTATTCCGCCATATCCGCATATGGTCTTGTAAATATGAAATTGTTGGTTTATGCGAATTCTTTTGGTTTCATGGCAGCCGCGCTCCGCGTGACTCTTGCGGTGCCCGAAATTTTTTATAAAAGCTTAAAAGCTTTCAAAAATTTCGACCGCTGCGCCTTTGCCTTGCTCGCTTGCTCTGCCACCGGCAGCGCTCACAGGCAAACTGCCTATTCCGCCATATCCGCATATGGTTGTGTGAAAACCGAAGTTTTAAGCACTCTAATAGAATACCAGTTTTCTTTTTAAATGTCAAGCCCTTTTCATAAAAATCTTTGATCTTTCTGCGAGCCGCGGCGGTTTGGTGTTGCTTTTCAGTGTGTTTGGATTGTTTTGCGTGCGGTGCTTTTTTGAGCAGGTTGATTTTTCCGGCGTGTTCATATATAATATAAATAGGTTGTCGAGTGAAGAAACGACGAAGGGTCTGAATCTCGTTTTTTATCGACGACTGCTTTTAACGGCAACAAAGTAGATGAAAATTAGTTATCGGAGGGTGATTTTATGGGTTTTAATGAACAAGCATACAACGAAATTCAGGACGCGATTGACGACGTATTGGAGGATGCGGTCAACGATGCGCTTGATAATGCAATGGATGATTTCCGGGAGAGCATGGAGGAAGTCGTTACAGAAACCGTATCGTCGTCTGTGGAGAACGCTGTTCGAAATATCTTTTCCGATCTTGAATTCATTTTTCCGGACGGAACACACGTTATTCCAAGAGAGAAGATGCGCCTATCAAGCCCCGATAAAACGATGGTACTGCTCTGCTACGGCGGCTTGCGCGTGGAGGATACAGGCAAATTCGGAGGAAACTGTTATCCGACCGGTTGGGCGCTGTCCGTTCAGACCAGAATCGACTGTTGGGATGTAATTTATGTATATCCGACCAAGACCGAAGCTGTGGCCGCGCTTGAAAAGGTGAACGAGGCAATTATCAGCGGCGCAGAGTTTTTTGAATTGTAAGATGATACAAAGTGCAGCAATTCAAAAATTGCTTTTGATTTCCTGCAAAACAGAGTGGCAGAATAAAAGCGTATAAGGCAGCCGGTACGTGTGCTCTGTACTGCCGCGCGCCGTCGGGACTTTGCGCCCTTCGGGGCGCAAAGTCCCGTGCCGAAAGGAGCCGCAAAAAGCAAGATTCTTGCTTTTTGCGGCTCCTTTCGGCTGTCACCTGCGGTGACACGGCGCGCGGCGTGCGTAAAGCTTCCGGCGCGTATTTTGTTTTTTTATTTTTGTTTTACTTTTCAAATATTGTTGCGCAAGGGGCGAATACGGCGCGTTTTGTTTCACTTTTGTTGGCCGAAATCGGGCAATCGCGTACCGCCGATTTTGGTTGGCGCGGCAAAAAACGATTCGCTTGAAGCGCCTAAGCCGCAACGGCCGATCACCGATTTTTTGACCGTCTTCGCGCCGATTTTAGGAAGACAAAGCAACGCGCGTCGGCTCAAATTTCATTTGCCAAAATGTCACGCCTCAGTGCCGATATTAAGCTCGCTTGCGGCGGCTTCCTTGATCTGATAAAGAATGTTGTTGTTCATGCGAATAACGTAATTGTCGCCCTCTTCTTCGGCGTAGGTGTTAAAGCGACTGTTTTTATAGTCACGAAGTACATCGACCTGCCAGGCCGGCACGCCCTCGCTCTCAAAATACAGCACGAACCAACCGTACTTTTCGGTGTGGACCAAAGCCGAGTCGCCGGGGGCTCTGTCCTTGGAAAACAGCCAGTTTTCCACCTCGTCGGCATTGGACAACGCGTCTTTTTTCAAATTCTCATAAAGGCCGCCGGTGGATTTTGTTGCGGTATCGGCGGAGTATTCCTGCGCTTTCTCCAAAAAAGCGTCTTTTGAAAAGCTAGCCAGTCGAAGATCTTTCAGACAAAGCTCGGCCGCGTGCTTTGCTTCACCGTCGGTGCTGTAATCATCGGGCGAGAAAAGAACCGTTCGCATATTTACCGTTTTGTATTCTTCGCGCTTGGGCGCCGAGGTGATATAATAAACGGTGTAGCTGCCGTCAGTTTCGTTTATAACGGTGGTATCTCCGGCGGCGCGCTGGGTATCAAAGGCCCAGCGGCTGGCGGCGCTCGCCGCGCTGTATCCGGCATCGGTCACCGTGCATTTTTGAATGGTTTCTTTCACTTGTTTTGAAACGCTTTTGGCGTTGTACCGATTGCCGGAATGCTCCAGATAATAATTGGTAATATAGTCGGTGACAAGACTTTTGAACTGTTTTTCGTTTTTGGCGTCGCTGATTGCATCGGCCGAAGCCTTGGCCTTTTGCTGGCCGTCGGTCGAGGTGGAATCGACCGGCACGTTGAAATAAAGATAGCTCACGCGGTTATAAAGCCTTGTGTGACCGGCATAGTATTTTTCCAAAGCATTTTCGGAAACGTCCAACTTTTTTGTGTAGCTTTTAAAATATTTCTGTACGAGGTGCTCCATTTCCATACATTTTTGAACGTCGCTTTTTTTCACAGAGCTTCCGTAATATTTTTCGTAGTAGTCCTGCTCGCTCAAATTTTCACTTTTTGCGGCGGCCGATACCGCTTTCAGCTGTTTTTCAATTTCTGCTTTGTCCGCGGCCGAAAGCTTTGTGCCGTCTTTCAGCGCCTTTTCCGAAAAAACAAGGCACTGGGTCATTTTGTCGGTGGCAAGGTTCAAAAAATAATCGTACCACGAAGCGGAGCTGTCGAGGGTGCAGGCTTGCTCGGAGAGCTTTTTGGAGGTGTCCAGTCCCACGGCATCCAAATTGCCGCTGTAGGCGCTCAAAAAGCTGAGATACTGCTCGTTAAAGAAATATTGCATCTGCGCGCGGCTGACTTTAAAATGCTCCGAAGTCATGGCGTAGCCTGCCGTGTCGGCCGAAGGCTCGGTCTTCTCTTTGCTGCGGCAGCCGCAAAGGCTTCCCCAAAAAAGGCCGATGACAAGCAAAATTGAAATCAGTTTTTTCATAGTTTCCCCTCGAAAAATTTTTTTGTGTTGCGCCTTTTTTAAAGCGCAACACAAAAAATGATAAAAGTTTCAAAACATTGTTGATCGGGCGCTGCGTCCGAATCGGGACGCAACACGAATAAAATAATTTACGAAGCAGACTTCTCGGAGGAGCTGTCGGTGCTTTCTTCGATTACCTGGGTGATCAGATCCAAATTCTTCTGCGTGGTTTTCGGCGCATATTTTTCTGTTAAGTCGGAAAGCTTTTTATCGTAATCGGCGTTTTTCATCGCGGTGACGACAGCGGATTTCCACGCCGGCAGCCCACCGCTGACATAATACATAATGTGCCAGCCGTAATCGGTTTTTACAAGGCCGGTGTCGCCGGCGGCTCTTTTGGCGTCGAAGATCCAATCGTTGAATGCGGTTACCATCTGGCCTTCGGGAACATTCTCGTAAAGTCCGCCGTTGGAGGCGGAGCCGGGATCCTCGGAATGCTCCTTGGCAAGATCGGAAAAGCTTTCCTCGGTCGCCTTGCCGTTTTTCCATTCCTTCAAAAGCTTTTTGGCGGCCTGCTCGCACTCGGCGTCGCTTTGATAGCTGTCCTTAGACAGCAGAATGTGCCGCACGTTGCAGGTCTTTGAAGTATCTTTTTTGGCGGGCGTGGTCACGCAATAAACGGTGTAACCTCCGTTTTGGCTGTCTTCAAGCACCTTGGTGTCGCCGATCTTTCTGCTGTCCGAGAAGATCCATTCGCCGGCGTCGGTGGTCACGTTATACGAAGCGCCGGTGGTGGTCGCATTGCTTAAAAGCTCCTCGGCTTTGCTCGTAAGATCGTCGCCCTTTAAGGAGCTGTCGGACTTTTTGGCCACATCTTTTAAATATTCCGTTAAAAGCTTTTTGAATTCGGTTACATTTTTGGCTTTTGCAATGCTTTCGGCCTTCTTTTTGGCCGCGGCATTGAGCACCTTCTTCTGCGCGTCGGAGCTTTTGTCCGTGGCTTCGGAGGTAACAGTGTAGGAAATATAGTCCGCTGTTAAAAACTGATCCTTATTTTCGGAAAAATAGCTGTTGATCTTTTCATCACTGTAGCTTAAAGAGGATTCGTATTCCGATTGATATTTGGTGGCAAGCTGGGTCAGCTCCATGCAGTCGCGCATGTCCTGCTCGCTTACCCAGGTGCCGTAGGTGCTGTCCAGATATTCGCGCACGGTCTGGTCTTTTTCTTCTGCGGAGGTCTTTATTGTGTCCATGGCCGAGTCAATGCTTTTTTTGTCGGCCTCGCTGAGCGTCATGCCCTTTTCCTTGGCCGCTTCGCAAAGAGATAAGACCTGCTCCATCTGCGTTTTTGCGCTTTCCATAAAATATTCGTACCAGGTTTTGTCCTGATCGTAATAGCAGGTTTGGGTTTTGAGGTCCTTGGTATTATCCAGCCCTAACTGACTGAGATAGCTGCCATAGTTGGTCACATAATTTTGCACGGCAGAATTAAAGAAATACTGCATCATGCAGACGTTGGCCGAATAATTCTTGGTGGAAATCACGTTTTTTTTGCGTGCAAAGTGGCCGTTTTCCACCATTTTATTATATTGCAGCGTACCAAAGACCGAGCCGCCGCCGATGACGGCAACAATGGCCACCACCAAAACAGTGACTAAGGTATTGCAGCGTTTTTTGCGCTTTTCCGCCAGCTGCTTTTGCACGGCTATGGTGCGCTGCTCCTCGGTGAAAATGCGTGTGCGTTTTCCTTTTCCCATAAGATAAAATACCTCCGGTTGTAATGGATTGATCGTGATTTTTTAAAATTGCCGTTGATCGGGCGGTTTTCTGCCGGTTGCAGTGCTTTTTCGGCAAAGGTTTCGAATTCTTTGCGCGAAATTTTTCAAAAAAGGGCAGACGACCCAATGTTTATTGACAGTATTATTATAAAAGGTTCATATCGCGGCGCCATGGCAATTTCATGAATAAACTGTGAATGCGAAAGTGATCGGGGGGTTCCCGTGTTCTTCGGCATTTTCCTCATTTTATCACATTTTATGAAAAGATACAATCCGGTTTTTCAAAATTATCCTCGGATAAAGCTTCCAATCTGAGCCGGGCTGACGAGCGTCGAATCCGTCAGCTCAACAGAACGGGATTTTGCGGCGCGCCCTTGTCGCCCTCACGGGCGACGGCAAAGCCCCCTTTTTTAGATACTGCAAACTTTGTCGGATATTTTAGGAGGGGCTTTGCCCGATTTCAAATCGCCCGGTTTGAATCGGGGGGCGCGCCGCAAAGCCGTTCTGTTAAGCTTAGATCGGAAGCTTTTAAAGAACGACGGCATTTTTTTACAGCGACGGGCTGTTGTTTCGCTTTTTTGTATTGGACTCTCGTTCACCGAAAAAAAGAAAAGCTTCACGCCGAAAATTTGCAAATTTTCGGCGTGAAGTTTTCAGTGGTTTTGAAAGATGGCGATCCGGCAAAGAACTATCTGTCAATTCGTCAAAAGAAAGACGTTGGGCTGGACGGCACAACAGAAAATTTTCAGAAAAAGTGCGGCGGCAATCAGCCGTTTTCCTTTATATAGTGCTCGAAGGCGAGATAAACACCGGCCGTCCAGCCGAGCATTTTCGGCAATTCGTATTCGCACACAGCATTGAGCGTGCCGTTTTCGGCGTTGTGTTTCTCCCAAAGATTTTGCGTGGACGCAAAGATGTCATCAATGGTTGCATTGTATTCTTTTGCAATTCTTAAAGCGTCGCTCTTATATCCGTAGCAGTCAAGACCCAGAACCATGATATACTGCAGCGGCGCCCATGCGTTCGGGTAAGCCCATTGATAAGTATAGTCGATGTCTAATTTCTCGCAGGCGGCAATGCCGTGCGGCAGTTCGATTTTTGAAAGCAGCGCTTTGGTGCTTTTGGCCTCCTCTTTTGTGGCGAGCCCCACAAAAAGCGGATGGAAAGCTGCAGCGGAGAAAACAGGGCTGTGGGTGTTTTCCTTAAAATTATAATCGGCAAAATAACTGCCGTTCCACAAATATCGGCGCATAAGCTCGGCGCGATTTTGGGCTTTTTCAAGCCATTCGTCTTCGCGACCGTTTTGGAGCACCTCTGAAAATTCTCCCATCAGGATTTCATACATATAAAGATTGCTGTTGAGATCGGCCGGAGCAAACGATTTGCAGAAAAAGTCGAACCGCGGGTTAAAATCCCAGCCGCTTTCGCATTCCGCCAAGGCATTTACGGCAAAATCTGCGTAGCTTTTATAAAGAGAGATCGGCTTTTTGTATTTCACGCGGCCGGTTATGTCTCTGTAAACGATTTTGCCTTCTTCTTCATCAAGGTCCACGGAGGAATAATGATTCAAGCCGATTTCCGAAATCCGTTCGGTTTGCCAAAATTTGTATTCCTTTTCAACCGCTTTGTACATTTCATTCAGCCAGTCTTTATCACCGGTTTTTTTTGAACACTGCATTTACGAGCATACAAAAATACGGCGGCTGGGAATGGCCGAGATAGCGCGTGCGGTTGCCGTTCGGCATAAATCCGTAACGGTCGATCAGGTAAGACATGCCGCCAGCGCAATTCTTCGCAATTTCGGTTTTATCCTCCAAAACGAGCCCCTCGCAGGTAAAATAGGTGTCCCAGTAATACATCTCCTGATAACTTTCGCTGATGCTCGGCACCAGATAAGGGTAGGGAAGACCGATCAGGGTATCCCGATCCTCCGGCTCAAAGCGCACGCAGTTTTCAATGTTATTTATAATATATTCGTGTACGGTTTCGTTGGCGTTCTTTGAGCCGGATTGATTTTCTGCATTCATGTTTTCTGTACACTCCGTTTTTGTGGGATTTTTTGGCGCTTTATGTGGGAATTTACGCCGTATTCGCCTACAGTATACTAAAGTTCGGGTGGTAAATTAAGTGAAAATTCCGGTGGAAAAATGGAGTAGACAAAACAATCAGGGTACAATGGTTTTTACGGCGAAACAGCGTGAATATTTAGGTTTTATTGCCCTCCAATCAGAATACGCCGGTATTCTGAGAATCGCCGCCGCGCCGTTAAAAGACGTTGTTTGCCGAAAATCTTCGACCGGAAACAAGAAGATTTTTTCGTTTTGAAAGTCGAAGAACGCAGCAATACTGTCGTATTACAAGTGATGAGACAAACAAAACGGGAAAATATTCTGTTTCAG
>CADAVL010000073.1 GCA_902791335.1 Oscillospiraceae bacterium | reverse complement strand
AGATACCGTGAAATGCTTGAAAACGCCTTGAAATAAAGGAATATCGAACGGTTCAAAAAATGAGTTGGGTGAAAAAACGCCCAACTCATTTTCACTTTCCCCAAAAGCATTGACTGTGAACAAGTGTTCGGATATAATATACTTACGGTATTCGCAAAAGAGCGAATTTGAAAGGAGCTACCTTATGGAAAACAATAAGACTTTCGGGAGGTTTTTAATTTCAAAGCGAATGGAACACGAAATGTCTGCTCGGCAGCTTGCTATCGCCCTTGATTATTCAGCCGTATATATCTGCGACATTGAAAAAGACCGCAGACCGGTTCCTGACGATATTCTTGAAAAACTTCCCGCACTTCTCCGTCTGACCGAAGCAGAAACGGAGGAGATGTACGACTTGGCGGCAAGGTCAAGGAATACCGTAAGTGCAGATTTACCTGAATATATTATGGAAAAAGATATTGTCCGGGCTGCACTGAGAACCGCAAAGAAGCACAATGTAACCGATAAACAATGGGAAGATTTTATCCGCCGCATAACAAAGGAGTCCGACTAATCTGTCGGACAGAAAGGACGCAGCAGTGGCAACAGTATTCTATCGACCGCAGGCGCTTGAAACGATTGCCCGCCGTACATTAAGTGAATATGATCCAATGTATCTGAACGGCAGTCCCCGTGCAGTGCCGATTGAAACAATCATCGAAAAGACTTTCGGTTTAAGAATCGAATACCAATATGGCATCAATCGTAAAGCGTAAAAACAGATACGCAGTCGTATATAACTACAAAGATGATAAGGGCAACACCCGACAGAAGTGGGAAACCTTTGATACCAATGCTGAAGCAAAAAGCGTAAAATTCAGATTGAGTATCAACAGCAGACCGGAAGTTTCGTAGTTCCGACAGCTACAACGGTCGCAGAGCTTCTTGATGAATACACTTCCGTTTACGGTGTCAGCACTTGGGCAATGTCAACCTATGACTCAAAACGAGGGTTGATACTCAATTACATCAATCCGCTAATCGGAGATATGAAGTTGGATGACCTTAATCCGAGAACTATGGACAGGTTCTTTCAAAGCCTTTTGAGCGTGAAGGCAAAAGTCGTAAATAACCGCAAACCCAAAAACGAATATCTCACTGTGCATACAGTCAGGGAGATACACAAACTCCTGAGAAGCGCTTTTAATCAGGCTGTCAAATGGGAAATGATGTCCCGAAACCCCGTACTAAATGCAACGCTCCCAAAAGAAGAACACGAGGTTCGTGAGATATGGACTCTTGAAACGCTGCTGCACGCTCTTGAAGTATGCGATGATGAAATACTATCGCTTGCAATCAACCTCGCCTTTTCCTGCTCTCTGCGAATGGGGGAGCTGCTTGGACTTACTTGGGACTGCATAGATGTTTCAGAAAAAAGCATCAAGGAAAACACGGCGTACATTTACATCAATAAAGAACTGCAAAGAGTTAAACGAGATGTGCCGGAGGTCTTGGATAACAAAGATGTGATCTTGACATTTCCTCACTTAATTAAAAAGGGTAACACCGTCTTGGTTCTCAAATCGCCAAAGACAAAAACGAGTGTCAGAAAGGTATTTCTTCCTACAACAGTTGCTCAAATGTTGGTAGCCCGTAAACAACAGATTGACGAACTCAAAGAACTCTTTGGAGATGAGTACACAGACTATAATCTTGTGTTCTGTAATTCATCGGGCAGACCAATGGAGGGACAGGTAATAACACACGCATTGAAGAAACTCATCCGTGAGAACGATCTGCCTGATGTAGTCTTTCACAGCTTCAGACACGCAAGTATTACCTATAAACTGAAATGGAACGGCGGTGATGTAAAATCTGTTCAGGGAGACTCAGGACACGCCCGTGCCGAAATGGTATCCAATGTGTATTCGCATATTATCGACGAGGACAGAAGATTTAATGCGCAACGCTTTGAGGAGAGATTTTATCAAGGCAATACCCCTGAAGCTGATACAATCCCACCTATGCCAAAGTTTGAGTCATCAACCGAATTGCCCGAAGCTGTACCGATAGAGTCTGATAAAAAAGATGAAACAGCAACAGATACGCAGGCAGATACGGAACTGATTACTAAGCTGTTGAGCAATCCTGAAACGGCGGCGTTGCTCAAAGCACTCGCAAGCAAGCTCTAACGAAACTATAACGAAAGGCAATCCGCAAGGGTTGCCTTTTTTTAATTTAGGGGTAGAAAATTTCACAAATAGATGCTATAATATATAAAAAGCTGTATTATTTAAGCGTTCCAAAGGCAGATTTGAAACCGAGTAACACAACCCGTTTTTAGGTTTCTTCTGCTAAAAGCGAGCCAAACAGACCACCTGAAACCCAATGAAATTAGCTGGATTTCGTTAGTGTTTATTGAACAGCGAAAATGCTGAAAACCCTTGATTTATAAGGAATTTTCAGCATCATATAGCGGTCGGAAATCTGTTCTGGGCGGCTCTCCTAAGCGGAAGGTCGGGGATTCGAATTCCTTCTGGCGCGCCACAAACAAAGCTCTCGTCACGATCTGTGATGGGAGCTTTGTTTTGCATGGTTTCATTTTGCTTGGTTCCAATTTGTTTGATTTCAATTTGCAGTCGTCATTCTGTGATTCTTGGCTTTTTTTAATGTCGGCACGTATTCCTGCTGTCTTGTGACGGCGGCAATTTGCGGCGACAAGGAGAGAATTTAAATGCTGCAAGGAGGAGCAGCGTGAGAAAAAATTCAAAGCGCGAAAGAACAGCGGGAGGGCAAATGCAAGTGGATAAAAAATAAAGGTTACGCAAAATATCGGTGTTTGGTCGGCGCTCGGCAAACGGGAGATTTTAATGCTGCACGAAAAACGGTACTTAATATTATTAGGAAATTGCCGTTGATTATCGTCGAAATTAACGAAAATCAGCCTTCATATATGTGCATATTAGAAAAACATTAAAAAATAATGAATTATTCTTGAAAAAAGTGTTAAAAAGCGGTATAATTAATAACGATTTTAAAGCAGGGAATAATAAATCAAAAGATTTTTTATGATCTGCTTGAAGGAGGAAACAATTTATGAAAAAAATCCTTGCGGCGGCCCTTTGCTTAACCATGGCAGTTGGCTGTTTGGCAGGCTGCGGCGATAAAAATAGCGCCGGCAGCAAAGATGACGCGGTTTTAAAAATCGGCGTTTTCGAGCCGACCACCGGTGAAAACGGCGGCGGCGGTAAACAGGAAGTTCTCGGCATTCGCTATGCAAACAAGGTAATGCCCTCGGTGGAAGTCGGCGGCAAAACCTACAAGATTGAGCTGGTTGAGGTTGATAACCAGTCCGATAAGACTGCGGCCGTTACCGCGGCACAGAAGCTTGTCAGCTCCAATGTTGTTGCTGTTTGCGGCACCTACGGCTCCGGCTGTGCCATTGCGGCAGGCCCCACCTTTGCAAACGCAAAAATCCCGGCAGTCGGCTGCTCCTGCACCAATCCGCAGGTTACCCTCGGCCAGGAATATTACAGCCGTGTTTGCTTCCTCGATCCGTTCCAGGGTCAGGTTATGGCAAGCTTTGCTTATGAAACCAAGGGCTGCAAAACTGCAGCGGTTGTTACCCAGAACGGTGACGACTACTCCGCAGGCCTCGGCGGCTACTTCAAATCCGCTTATGAAAAAATGGGCGGAAAGGTTGTAGCAAACAAAACTTACAACACCAACGAGCAGGACTTCAACGCACTGCTCACCGACATTAAGAAGCAGAATCCGCAGGTTCTCTTTATCCCGTCTTCGATCAACACCGCAAGCTTGATCATCAAGCAGGCACGCGACCTCGGCATCACCGCTCCGATCATGGCCGGTGACACCTGGCAGAATGCAACCATCATCTCCACTGCCGGTGCGAAAAACTGCAACGAGGTTTACTACTCCACCTTCTTCTCTGCTACGGATTCCAGTGTTCAGGACTTCGTTAAGGGCTTCAAGGAGTATCTCAACAGCGACAAGCAGAACCTGACCGACAACGGCGACACCGACGAGATTGCTTCTGTTTCCGCGCTGGGTTACGACACTTATATGACCATTGTGGAAGCCATTAAATCTCTGGACGGCGAAGTGACCGGCGAAAAGGTTAAGGACGCTTTGAAGACCGTGAACTATAAGGGCGTTACCGGTGAAATCAAGTTCGACGAGAACGGCGATGCCGATAAGGACGTTGCTTATATCGAAACCTTTAAAGACGGCAAAATGCAGTTCGTTGGCTATCAGGCCGCTGACGGTAAATTTACCGCCGCAAAATAAACTGTGTCTTTAAGTTATCTTTAAAAACAGCGCATGACCTCTCCTTAAAAAAAGGGAGGCGGCGTGTGCGCGGTGGCCGAATTTTTAAAGAATCCATTTAAAATATTTTAAGCGCTGCGCCATTTAAACGGCGGGAGGTTGCTTTACCTCTCGCTGTTTTTCCGTTTTTATGCGGCGGTCTGAATTCGGCGGATTTTGCCGAATTTTGGGCTGACAAGAGCCAGACCGTAACGGGGTTTTTTGTCTTCTCAGCTTAAGACATCCTGACGCGGCATAAGAACAGAAAATTCTGAAGCTTCGGGCGTGACAGGTTTTTTCGCCCGGCTTTAAAGCTTTGAGCTTTTTTCTTTGATTTCTTAACTTTGTTGAAATATCCAAAAAATTTTACAGGGGGACAACCCATGAGCGCTATCCTACAAAACTGTTTAAACGGTCTTTCCATTGGCTCGATCTACGCCTTGATCGCCATTGGATATACCATGGTTTACGGTATTTTGCGTTTGATCAATTTCGCGCACGGCGATATTTTTATGATGGCCGGCTATTTTATGATCATCTGCATGACCGACTGCCTGATTCCGTGGTACATATCCATTGTGCTGGTCATTGCAGCAACCGTGCTGTTGGGCGTTCTGACCGAAAAAATTGCCTATAAACCGCTTCGCGAAGCGCCGCGTATGTCAATCATGATTTCGGCCATCGGCGTTTCCTATTTGCTGCAAAACCTGGCAACCTATTTGTTCTCGGCACTGCCGAAGGCTTATCCGAGCATTGACTTTTTGAATAAGACCATTAAGATCGGCAACATCTCCACTTCGCTGGTTACCTTTATCACCCCGATTCTAACGGTGCTGATTGTTGTATTTTTGGTTTTCCTGATCAACAAAACCAAGGTCGGCATGGCCATGCGTGCGGTTTCCAGAGATTTTGAAACCTCTCAGCTGATGGGCATTAAGATTAACAATGTAATCAGTATCACCTTTGTGATCGGTTGTGCGCTGGCCGCCATCGGTTCCATTCTTTATTTCACGCCCCGTCCGTCGGTAACACCGCTTTCGGGCTCCCTGCCGGGTCTTAAATGCTTTGTTGCCGCGGTATTTGGCGGTATCGGCTCCATTCCCGGCGCTTTGGTCGGCGGCTTTTTAATCGGTGTGAGCGAAACCTTTATTAAGGCGGGCGCATATTCGGAATTCAGCGACGCGGTGACCTTTGTAATTCTCATCATCGTGCTGCTCTTTAAACCCACCGGCCTGTTCGGTGAGAAAACTACGGAGAAGGTGTAAACATGACCAAAACAACAAAAACCATTTCATCCTGCGTGTTCGCGCTGGTCGTTGCCGCGGCAATTGTGTGTGTCGGTCAGTTTTCCTCTCCCTCCTCTATGCTGCGAACCGTTTTGCAAATGGGTGCGGTTTATGCGCTCATTGCGGTTTCCATGAACCTGCTCAACGGCTTTACCGGACTTTTCTCTTTGGGTCAGGCCGGATTTATGACGCTCGGCGCTTATGCCTATGCGATCTTCACTATTCCTGTGGATGCGCGCGACGGCGTTTATTATCTCACGGGTGTGGCCGATTGGCTGAAAAACTTTTCGCTGCCCATTCCGGTGGCCCTTATCTTAGCCGGTCTTGTGGGCGCGCTGTGTGCGTATTTAGTGGGTATTCCGGTGCTTCGCTTAAAGGGCGACTATTTCGCCATTGCAACGCTGGGCTTCGCGGAGATCGTTCGTATCGTTATGGCTTCCACGCCGTTAAACCGCGTGACCAACGGCTCTATGGGCTTAACAAAGATTCCGGGATTCAAGTCTTATTACGGCATTTTCATTGTGGCGGCAATCTGCATTGCCTTAATGGTTTTAATGCTCAACTCCACCTACGGCCGTTCCTTTAAGGCCATTCGCGATGATGAGATCGCGGCAGAGGCCATGGGCATTAATCTGGCGCATCACAAGCAGCTGGCCTTTGTGATCAGCTCGTTTTTTGCAAGCATCGGCGGCGCGCTGATGGCCATGTATTTAAACGCGGTTTCTGCCACGACCTTTACCGTGGCCGTTACTTATTATATTCTTTTGATCGTTGTGATCGGCGGCATGGGTTCGGTCACCGGCAGCGTCCTTTCCGCATTTTTGGTGATTGCGGCAAAGGAATGGTGGCTGCGTCCTTTGGATCAGGAGCAGTTTATCGGCGGATTCAAAATTCCGCTTTTGCGTTCCGGTTTCCGTATGGTGATCTTCTCGGTCATTCTCATGCTGGTGGTATTGTTCTTCCGCCGCGGCATCATGGGCGACCATGAGCTTAGCTGGGACGGCATTTACGGCTTCTTTAAAAAGACGTTGCCGAGCCTGTTCCACCGCAAAAACAAAACCCAAGATCCCGAAAAGGAGGGCGGCGCCAATGGCTGAGCATGTTTTAAAAATTCAGGATGTCACCATGCAGTTCGGCGGCGTGGTTGCCGTTGACAACCTTTCACTGGAGGTAAACCGCGGAGAGATCGTTTCCCTGATCGGCCCGAACGGCGCCGGAAAGACGACCGCATTCAACGCGATCACCGGCGTTTACGAGCCCACAAACGGCGCGATCTTTTTCCACGATAAAATGATCGTTTCCAACCATCCGCAGGGCAAAATGAAAAAGCTTTATAAGGGTGAAAACAACGGAAAATATCCGAAGGTGATCCGCAAAACACCCGATAAGATCACCCGGCTCGGCATGGCAAGAACCTTTCAGAATATCCGTCTTTTCAAAAGCATGACGGTGTTTGACAATGTGCTGATTGCAAAGCATTTAAGAAGAACCAGCAACATTTTTACCGCCACGTTCCGTCTGAATTACAAAGAGGAAAAGAAAATGCGTGAGGAAACCATGGAGCTTCTGCGTATTCTGGACCTTTTGGACGTTAAGGACGAAATTGCCTCGTCGCTGCCTTACGGCAAACAGCGTCATTTGGAAATTGCCCGCGCACTGGCAACCAATCCGGAGCTTTTGCTTTTGGACGAACCGGCCGCTGGCATGAATCCGCAGGAGACCGACGAGCTGACGGCCTTTATCCGTCGTGTGCGCGACGAGTTCCATTTGACCGTATTTTTAATTGAGCATCACATGAATCTGGTTATGGATATTTCCGACCGCATTTATGTTATTGACTTCGGCAAGCTGATCGCCAGCGGCAAACCGCAGGAAATTCAGAACAATCCGGAGGTTATCAAAGCATATTTGGGGGTGGCCGACGATGAGTAATAAAAATATTCTTGAGATCAGAAATCTTACGGTGAGCTTTGGCGGCATTGAGGCCGTAAAAGGCATTTCCATGGATATTCCGGCCGGCGAGATCGTTACGTTGATCGGTGCCAACGGCGCAGGTAAATCCACCATTTTGCGTACCATTGCAGGTATTGTAAAGCCGCAGGAGGCGGAGATCACCTTTGAGGGCGAGCCGATCAACGGCTTATCACCCGATAAAATCGTTTCAAAGGGAATTACCTTAGTGCCGGAGGGTCGCCGCATTTTCGGCAATCTTACCGTGCTTGAAAACTTAAAAATCGGTGCATACTTAAGAAAGGATAATATCGAAGCGGACATTGAGCATGTGTACAGCCTTTTCCCGCGCTTGAAAGAGCGTTCGTGGCAGATGGCCGGCACCCTTTCGGGCGGCGAACAGCAAATGTTGGCCGTCGGCCGTGCGCTGATGGGCAAACCAAAGCTCATTATGATGGACGAACCGTCTTTGGGCCTGGCGCCACTGGTGGTTAAGGATATTTTTGATATTATCAAAACGGTCCATAAAGAGGGCATCACCGTTTTACTCAACGAGCAAAACGCCAATATGGCATTAAAGGTGGCAGATCGCGCATATGTTATTGAAACGGGCAATATTATTATGTCCGGCACAGGCGCAGAGATCGCCGCTGATGATTCTATTAAGGAAGCGTACCTTGGCAAAGCAAAACATTAAAAAAGGGGGAGCTTTTTGTGAAAAAGCAAGTTTTTGAAGGTGTCGCTACAGCATTGATCACGCCGCTGAATGAAAAAGGCGTGGATTTTGATAGCTTAGAAAAGCTGATTAACTGGCAGATTGAAAGCGGCATTGACGCACTGGTGATTTGCGGATCGACCGGTGAAAAAGCCACTTTGAACGACGAAGAGCACGTAAATGTGCTGCGCTGCGCGGTGGAAACTGCCGCCGGCCGCGTGCCGATCATTGCAGGCACCGGCTCCAACGATACGGCGCACGCTGTCTGGATGACCCGTGAGGCCTCTGACCTCGGCTGCGACGCCATGCTGGTTTCCACACCGTATTACAACAAGTCCACGCAAAAGGGTCTTGTGAAAATGTTCAACACCATTGCCGACGCAAGCGACAAGCCGATTATTGTTTATAATGTGCCGTCGCGCACCGGCATTGCCATTGAGCCGGAAACCTATCTTGCAATTTCCGACCACCCCATGATCTGCGGCGTGAAAGAAGCCAGCGACAATTTCTCCAAAAACGTGGAGATGATGCGCCTGGTGGGCGATAAGCTGGCGGTTTATTCCGGCAACGATAACACGGTGGTTCCGCTGATGTCTTTAGGCGGCAAGGGCGTGATCTCCGTGCTTTCCAACCTTTTGCCGAAAGAAACCGTTCAAATGACAAAGCTTGCCTTAGCCGGTGATTTTGCCGCGGCGGCAAAAATGCAGCTTCAGTATCTGCCGTTGATCAACGCGCTGTTCAGTGAAGTGAACCCCATTCCGGTTAAAGCGGCCATGGCGGCGCTGGGCTTCTGCGAAAACTATGTGCGCCTGCCGTTGGTGCCCATGGAAAAAGCGCATGAAGCAGTGCTGCTTCAGTGCATGAGAGATGCAGGATTAAAGGTTTAAACCGATTATTCGGACCGCGAATGCACGGCCGGAAGCTTTCAAACTGAAACAAGACAACAAAAAATGACCGCCGTCCGTTTTTTGCGGGTGGCGGTCATTTTTTGTTTCGGGTTCGGCGTGACGGGGCCGGCGCTTTGCACCTATTTCCACCCAAGCGTGAACATAATGAATACGGCGCAATTTTTGCGGTTGGCCGAATATTGGGTGGAACGGGCGGGAATTATTCTTTTTTGTACAAAGTTCTCTCCATTGCTTTTTGAAAGAAAATCCTGTATAATATAATTGATATTCTGCGAAGCGGCTGAAAGCACCTTTGACAAGGACGGTCAGCCGACTTGCATTGGCACTGCAAAATTTTAAAAATAGTGGGGGATACTACGATGAACAGAAGATGTTTAAAAACCCTTTGCGCCTTGCTTTCGCTGATGATTGCATTTTCGTGCTTCGGAAGCTTTGCTTTCGCTGACGATCCGGCGGAGGACGCACCGATCTTAATTCACAATATTGAGGAACTTCGTGCGATCGAGGAGAATTTATCCGGCAATTATAAGCTTGCAAACAATATTGTTGCCAACAAAGACGAAGAATTTTATGCCATTGGCAGCAAAGTAAAAATGTTCACCGGCACCTTTGACGGCGACGGGTACTTTATTTCGGGACTCAAGCTTTCGGCAAAGGCGGAGGACGGCGCGCAGTCGGCCTATATCGGCCTTTTCGGCTATAATGCCGGCGTGATCAAAAATGTAATGCTCACGGATCTGTCGGTGTCATTGCCAAAGCTCAGTTGGCTTCATATCGGCGGCATTGCAGGCGGCAATACCGTTCTGAGCGACCGCTTGGACGGCGGCGTGATCACCAATTGCTTTGCTGAAGGCAATTTTAATGTTGACGCCGGTGATGTTTGGGTGCGCGTGGGCGGAATTGTGAGCGCCAGTGAACGCGGCGAAATCTCAAACTGTGTTTCCGAGGTCAATGTGAGCTATCAGGGAAAATCTTCTATTGACGTGGGCGGTATTACCTCCTGCAACGGCGGCACAGTCCGCGATTGCTCAAACCGCGGAAATATCTCGGTGGTTACTTCGCGTGACGCGCAGATCGGCGGCATTTCCGCACTTGCAAAGGGCAAGCAGAGCGCACCGTCCACGATTGAAAACTGCGTAAATCTG
>CADAVL010000072.1 GCA_902791335.1 Oscillospiraceae bacterium | reverse complement strand
CGGCCGCCTTTTTGCCGTCCTTTGCGGCAGCAGCCTTGCCCGGCGCGTTCTGCGGCTTTGCCTCGGCCGGTTTTTGGGCGGCAGTCTTTCCTTCGTTCTTTGCGGCCGCCTTTTCGGGTGCCTTTTGTGCGCCGTCGGCGCTGCCGGCCTTTTTCGCGTCGTTCGCTTTTTGTGCGTTTTCCGCCTTTGCAGCAAGCTCAGCCTGCTTTAAAAGCTCTTTTGCAATACGCTCCTGCTCGGCGCGCAGATCGTCGCGCTTTTCGCTCTGTTCGAGCTTCTTTTCCTTTTTGGGCTTTGAAAGACCCTCGGCAAAGTATTCCTTAAAGCTTTTCACTGCGTTATCCCTGGTCAGAACCTCAAAAATAACGTCGAGTTCGTTTTCTTCAAGCGCGGTCATGCTTTTTTTCTCGCCCTCACAGTGCGCCTTTATAATGTCCAGAATATCCTTGCTGGATTTATCAAAATCCTTTGCAACCTCGTGGACACGGTATTTTATCATCATAATTGGCTTTCCCCCTTGTATTTCTCTTTCAGAGCTTTTGAGAAACCCTCGTCCTCAATGGCGATCACGCCGGTCTTTATCCCAATGGCGGCCGACAGCGTTTCCATGCTGTAGATCGTTCGCAACACCTCAATATCGCGACCCTTTGTGATAAAGCAAAGCTCTTTTTCGGTTTTTTCGGAAAGATCGGAAGCGATCAGTATAAGTGAAACCCTGTTTTCTTTTACCCTTTCGGCGGTGTTTTTATATCCAATGCTCATTTTCCCCGCCTTGCGGCAGATTCCCAAAAAGGAAAGAAATTTATTCTGCATTTTCCAGCAGCTCCTTTTGCATACTTTCATAAATCTCTTTGGGAACAGCAACACCGAGTGCGCGCCCGATGCGACCGCTTTTCACCGCTTTTTTTAAGCATTCGGCACTGTGACACAAATAAGCGCCGCGGCCGGGTGCCTTGCCTTTCGGATCCAGCGAAACGCTGCCGTCGGGCGCGCGGACAATGCGGACAAGCTCCTTTTTCGGCTTCATTTCACCGCAGCCGTTGCACATACGCATCGGTACTTTTTTCTGCTGCACGGTGTTCACTTCCTTTTTCCGTTTTTTTAAAGTTTAAGCCTCGTCGGTTTCGTCCTCGGTGTCCTCGCCGAAGAAACCGCTTTCGGGGCGAATATCAATTTTCCAACCGGTCAGCTTTGCGGCAAGGCGCACGTTCTGACCCTTGTTTCCGATAGCCAAAGAAAGCTGAGAATCCGGCACGGTGGTGCGGCAGGATTTCTGCTCCTCGTCCAGAATTTCCACCTTTAAGACCTTGGCAGGTGACAGCGCTTCGGAAATAAAGGCTTCGGGATCGTCGGAGTATTCTACAATGTCGATCTTCTCGCCGCCCAGTTCCTCCACGATCTTGTTTACACGCATGCCACGCTGACCGATACAGGCACCGATGGCGTCGATCTCCTCATTTTGCGACCAGACCGCAAGCTTGGTGCGGGATCCTGCCTGACGGGAAACTGCCTTGATCTCAATGGTGCCGTCAAAAATTTCCGGAACTTCCGCCTCAAAAAGACGGGTCACAAGGCCGGGGTGGGTGCGCGAGATCATGACCTTGGGGCCTTTTTCGGTGGAACGAACGTCTACAATATAGACCTTTACATGATCTCCCTCGTGCAGCACCTCGTCCGGCACCTGCTCGGCCTTCGGCAAAACAGCCTCGCTGTTGCCGATGGTGATGGTGGCGTTGCCGGTGCGGGGGTCGATCCGATGAATGAGCGCGGTAACAATCTCTTTATTCTTGCTTTGGAATTCCTCCAGAATTTTGCTGTGCTCAGCCTCGCGAATGCCCTGATGAATGACATTCTTTGCCGATTGTGCAATAATTCTGCCAAACTTTTTGGTGTCAAGGTCAATGTCTACCACGTCGCCGACCTTAGCGTCCTTTTTATAGGCTCTTGCGGCGTCGGGCAAAATATCTGTGTATTCGTTTTCCACTTCTTCCACCACATTTTTGCGAATGAAAATGCGGAAAATGTCATGCGCCATGTCCACCTCACAGTGGGTGATCTCATTGCCGCCGTAGGCCTTTTTGCAGGACGTTACAATGGCGTTGCCGATCTTTTCAGCCAAAAGCTGGCTTTCTATTCCTTTTTCCTGAGCCATAAATTTAATGGCATTGATAATCTCGTCGTTCATTTTTCCATAATCCTCCCTAAAATTCAAATGCTTTGCCGCTTTTCTTTTGCCGGGCAATTTTTTCTTTCGTGCGCTGGGGTCTTTCGCTCGTCGGCCTTAAAAATTGTCGTCATTGAGCTTTACGCTGGAAATATTGTTGCGCGGCAGCGAGATCTCTCCCTCATCGGTTTTGAGTATCACCGCGTCGGCCGTTCTTTCAAGCAAAATGCCCTCAAAATCGCGCTGTCCTTCCTCTGCACGAATGGTATGAACCTTTACCGGCCGGTTCTTCATGGCCTCAAAGTGCGCGTCGGTTTTCAGCTCGCGGCAAAGTCCGGGGGAACATACCTCCAGAAAATAGGCGCGGTCAATGGGATCCTCCCGATCAATGATCGGGTCGATCGCGTGGGAAACATCGGTGCAGTTCTGAAGGTCGATACCGTCGTCACTGTCAATGTAAACACGCAGATACCACGAAGCGCCCTCCTTTATAAAGCGCACGTCCCAAAGCCTCAGGCCCAGTGCTTCAACCGCCGGACGAATCAGCTTTTCTACCTTGGAAGCCGTGTTGGAAGCTGCCAAATTCAGTTCATCTCCTCCCGACAAAAACAAGAGAGCGGGTTGCCCCACTCTCCTTTTGTCAAATATCTTACAAAAGGGATTATAACACACCTTTTATAAGAATGCAAGCATTTTTTCGCATTTGCTCCCGAATACCGCAGCAAAGCGTAAAGTGTTGCTACTTGTAAAATCGTTTTTAATCGTGTATAATATGCGTTGAGCACAAAATGAAGTGTCTGCATTTTCTTCTATATAATGAATGTCTTTTGATAACTGCCGCAGCGTAATGCTTTTGTTTTGTAAAGCACTGCGATGATCGGCGCGATCGCCGTTTTTTAAGTGGCAGAACTGGCGGGAGAAAAACCGTCAACATAAGAAAACCGTACCTTTTTGAGGAGGTGTACCGTGAACGTAAAAGAGCTTCTTTCGGCGGTGAAAAAATTCATGACGCCGCAAAATATGATCATTCTGCTTGCCGTGAGTACCTTTTTACCTTATATTTTCACGGCGGTCTATCTTTTAACGCTCGCGGCGGTCGTTTTGGCAACGCCGCAGCTTCAGCGCGGCCTTCTAAGCTTTCGCGGTGCATTTCTTATCCCGGCATTTTGCGCCTACGCTTTTTTGATCGCGCTGTTTCGCCGGAACCTCGCCGGTTTAGTGATCGCGCCGGTGTTTTTGCTTATTATGATGGTTTTCTGCTTTGTCCGGCGGTTTATCACGCGTGAAACCTTTGAAACCGCGCTGACAGCGATTTGCTTTACCGTGTTTCCGGCCTTTATCACGGCAGTGGTCGAGGCTGTGATGGCCACGCAGGACAACGGTCTGATCTATCGCTGCTCCTCCTATTTCGGCAACGCCAATTATTTCGGCGCCATGATGGCGGCCATTCTGCTTATTTGCGCTTATCGGATCGTGTCGGCGCACGGCCGCGGACTCTTTTATTATATTGTAGGTGTTACCGCCGTTTTATGTATCTATCTTTCGGGCAGTCTGTTTGCCATTATTGAGGTGATCACCGGCGTGGCGCTGTACCTCTTGTTTTCCAAACACTATCGCCTGTTTTGCGCCATGGTAATTGTGGGCTCGCTCGGCATTCTGCTGATCACCGCCCTGCCGGAGCTTTTGCCCCGACTGTCGGAATCCTCCATGACCACCGGTTATCGGGTGCGGATCTGGGGCATTGCCATTCGCGAGATCAAAAGTCACCCCCTGTTCGGCCGCGGTTTTATGGCCTATAATGAGATCAAAGATCTTTATGAAGGCAGCTATGTTACGGTACACGGCCACAATCTCATGCTGGACAGCCTGATGAATTTCGGCATTGTGGGAACGGCGTTGCTTTTTTGTATGTTTTATTTTCTGCTTCGCCGCGTGGCGCTGTGCTTTAGAAGCGACCGAAACAGCACCGTGGTGACACTGATCATTGCCTTAACCGGCGCCGTGGTTGCCCACAGCTTTACCGACATCACCTTTTTCTGGATCCAGACCGGCACGTTTTATATGTTCTTTTTGGGCGCGATCGGCTGCGAGGAACGGCGGCTGGAAATTCCGCCCGATTATCTGATCTTCGGCCGCTACCGTATATAAATATCGGCTTAAAAAAACAAAAACGATCCGACGGACGGGCTCGGCGCTTGTCACGCTTGTCAGCCGAAATCGGGTAAAATTTTGTTTGGGCAAAAATTTCAAACAAAACCGCAAAAACCAATAAAAAATCCGATAAACTGAAAGGGAAAATTTTTATGAAACAATCACTCGCATTCCTGCTGGCTTTGGGCGTTCTTTTAAGCTTTGCCGGCTGCAAGGGAAACCCCGGCGGCAAAAATACATCTTCCGCCGCCAACACGACGTCGGTCACGTCCGAAACGGGTACGGCAGATCTTTCAAAAGAGGCAAAGAAAATTACGCTGTGCACTTACAAAAACATTCAGCTGGACTGGAACGCCACCGACAATCAGAGCCTTTTGAACAACAGCTTGAAAAATTACAGCGCCAATCAAAAAAAGGTGACCGACCGCGCGGTGAAAAACGGTGACACCGCCAACATTGATTACACCGGTTATAAGGGTGGGCAGACCTTTGACGGCGGCAGTGCTACAGGGTACGACCTCGAAATCGGCTCCGGCTCCTTTATTGACGGCTTTGAGGACGGTCTTGTGGGTGTAAAACCGGGTCAGACGGTGAACTTAAACCTCACTTTTCCGGAAAACTACGGCGGCGATCTTGCCGGCAAGGCGGTTGTATTTAAGGTAAAGGTGAACTATATCACCGAAAACAATTACTCTGCCGACGATTTAAAAAACGCGAAGTCCGACGCTTCCGGCTCGGCGCTTTTAAATTATGTGATTGAAAACACAAACTTTGGCACGATTTCCGATGAGCTTACCAATCATTACAAAACGATGATGAAAAACTATTATGAAAGCTACGCCACCGCCAACAATTACGAAAGCCTTTCGGCCTATTTAAAGGCCACCGGTCAATCGGAGGAGGACTTCGGGCAACTGCTGACCGACACAGCCGTTCGTCGCTTGAAAAACGATCTGGTGCTGACTGCCATTGCCGAAAAGGAAAACCTCTCGGTTTCCGATAAGGAATACACCTCGGCTTTAAAAAGCTACGCAGAAACCTACAGCTGCACGACCTCGCAGTTTGAAAGCCAAAACGGCAGAAACAACATTGAGATCACTCTTTTAAGCGAAAAGGTTCAGCACTTTTTAAAATCCAATTCGAACTACAATTAAAGCATGGGGCGAAAGTCCGGAGAGAAAACCGTTCTTTTCGGAAGACGGCTCAGTCTCCTTTTATAAAGTCTCAAATAAAGTTTCAGATTTTTAATTGAGCATTCTTGCCAAAATCACGAAAATGTGATAAAATAAAATACAGAAAACCTGTTTGGGAGGCGCGCCTTATGAAAAAAATCATCACGATCAGCCGTGAATTCGGCAGCGGCGGACGCTATGTCGGCAGACTGCTGGCGGAATCGCTGAAAATTCCTTTTTATGATAACGAACTGATCGACATGCTTTCAAAAAAGAGCAATTATTCAAAGGATTTCATTAAAAAGACTGAGGACGTTAAAACCAGCAGTTTTTTATACAATCTCTCCACCGAGGGAATCTTTATGCATAACCCTTATGGTGCCATGGCGCCGAACGATAAGCTGTTTATTATTCAAAACAATCTAATCAAAGAGCTTGCCGAAAAGGGTCCGTGCGTGATCGTGGGTCGCTGCTCCAACTATATTCTGCGGGAGCGTGACGACGTGCTGAATGTATTTATCACCTGCGATATGAAGCACCGCATTGAACGCTGTGTGAAACACTTCGGCATTGCCGAAAAGGACGCGCAGCGCGAGCTTCGCAAAAAAGACAAGGCACGCGCTTCCAATTTTAATTACTACACCGGCTCGGAATGGGGCGTGGTGAAGAATTACGACGTTGCTTTAAACACCGGCACCTTCGGCGTGGAAAAGTGCGCGGAAATTTTAAAATCTCTTTTGGACTGCGACGCGTAGGCGGACTGAATTGATCTCAAACGTTTTAAGGTGTCCTCAAAGGCGGTAATTCCGCCTTTGAGGACACTTTTTCTTTGGGCTGATGGGTCACCGCGCGTTTCGTCAGCCTTGATAAACAGAAAAACCGGCCGTGCGGCGGCAGAGAAATCACTTTACCGCGGCGGCAGAAAGGGACGTCAGGTCTAAAAAAATCGGAAAGGGCGAAGTTTCGCGCGCAGCGCGGCGCCGGCTTTTTAAGCCGGCGCAAAACCTCGCCCTTTCCGATTTTTTAGGGGTATTTCTTCGTGCCGCCGCAGACCGTTACCGAAAATTTTGAATATCAAAAAAAGAAAACCGCAAAAAAGAAAACAGCCCGTTCGCCGCCGATAAAGCCTCCTTTGCACCAAAACACCGTGGCAAAAGATCCGTTTATCAACGCTCAAAAAAGCTGTTTTAAAATTTTTTTAAATGCCGGCAAACGATAAGCCGAGTTCTGTCATTGGGACGACTATCTATCTCGACCGTACATTACTGCACGGCTCCAGCCACTTTTCAAGGCACGCCGGACAAGCGTATCGCCTTATTCAGTGTTGCTTCGGATAGGGTTTACAGACCCCCCATGTTACCATGGGGCGTGGTGAGCTTTTACCTCGCCTTTCCACCCTTACCGCAACCGGCCGTGCCAAAAAAAGCACAGTCAAAAAACGGGAAACCCATTTTAAGCGGTCACGGCGGTATATCTCTGTTGCACTCTCCCTGGGGTTACCCCCGGCGGCCGTTAGCCGTTATCCTGTCCTGCGAAGCTCGGACTTTCCTCACAAAGCGACGCTTTAAAAACACCGCTTTGCGCAGCCGTCTGGTTTACCGGCAGGTTTAATGATAGCACACAAAAAGGGAAAAATCAAGGATTTCTCGCCGCACACAAAAATAATCCTTGTTTTTTCAGCATGAATAGAGTATAATAATAGCTGATAGGCGTGCTTTTAAGTGTGCAAACGGGCGGGTCCTGTGCGACAGGATGCCACGAACCATGTCAGGCGGGGAACCGAGCAGCATTAAGTGGATTTTCTTGTGCGCCGCAGTCAATCTGTTCGTTTGTACATTTAAGGGTACGCCTTGTGTTATCCGTATATGATTCTCAAAGGAATCCGCAGCCGTCAAAGTGCAACGCAAAAAAACGAGCCGCTTTTTCGTCTCGATTTCATAGAGAAAACAAAAAAGGGGAGGAGGAGCCGAAATGGCCGCGTACCGCGCGCTTTATCGCAAATACAGACCGCTGACCTTCAGCGATGTTGTGGGTCAGGAGCATATTACCACCACCCTGCGGCATCAGGTGGAAAACGGCACGTTCAGCCACGCTTATCTTTTCACCGGATCCAGAGGAACAGGTAAGACCACCTGCGCCAAAATTTTGGCGCGCGCCATCAACTGCCTGAATCCTCAAAACGGCGACCCCTGCGGCGTTTGCGAAAACTGCAAGGGTATTTTAAACGACGCCATGCCCGACGTTTTGGAGATCGATGCCGCTTCCAATAACGGCGTGGACTATATCCGCGAGCTGCGCGAGCGCATCGCTTTTGCGCCGGCAGAGGCCAAATATCGGGTCTATATCATCGACGAGGTACACATGCTTTCGGCCTCGGCCTCCAACGCGTTGTTAAAGACTTTGGAGGAGCCACCGGAGCACGCCGTGTTCATTTTGGCCACCACCGAAGTGAACGCCCTGCTCCCTACCATTTTATCGCGCTGTCAGCGGTACGATTTTCATCGAATTGAACCGGAAGTCATTGCAAAACGGCTGAAATATGTTGCCGAAAACGAGAAAGCGCAGTTGAGCGACGACGCCGCAATGACCATTGCCGGTATTGCCGACGGCGGCATGCGCGACGCGCTTTCGCTTTTGGACCTTTTAATTGCCGCGTCCGATCAAATCGACGAAGAAACCGTCAACAGAGTTTGCGGCAGAGCCTCCAATGAATATCTTTTTACCTTAGCCGAAGAAATTTTGAATCACAATACCGCAGAAGCTTTGGAAACCGTGGCAAATCTGCACACCGAAAGCGTGGATATGGGGCGACTTTGCGGCGAACTGTGCGAATTTTGGCGCACCGTGACGCTGGTATGCTCCGGCATTGCACCGCAAAAAGCCACAGCCACCACTGCCGCACGCGCCGAAAAATATAAAAAATTCAGCGAAAAATGCGGTGTTGAAACTGCAGTTCACTGTTTAACTGTCTTTAATGAGTCCTATTCCGCGCAGTCGTCTGGCAACCGCCGCAGCGCGCTGGAAATGGCAATCATTAAGCTGACCAATCGCAACCTCGACACCTCCGAGGACGCACTTTTGGCGCGCATTGCCGCTATCGAACGGCGTCTGGCGTCGGGTGATTTTACGGTAAAAGCACCCAAAGAAAGCGACACGGCAGCCGCCAAAACGTCTGAAGCGCCCACTGCGGCTGAGGCCACCGAAACCCTGCCGCAAACGGCCAAAGAACCGCTGTCCGACGAGCTTTTGAAGAAGGCAGAAATAGCTGCCGATCAGTCCAAAGCACAGGCACCGCAGGGCGAGGAACGCCCAATGCCTGAATGGAACGATATTGTGGCGGCCGTTTTTAAAACCGCGCCGCTGATGTACGGCCTTGTCAACGGTTCAACCGCCACAACGCGCGGCAATTTCATCATCATTCATTCCCCATCCGGCCAGCTTCGCAGTCAAATGGCCAAGCGCGACGGCATGAATTATAAAGGCCTTTTGGCAGCGATCACCGCCGTAATGGGACGGGAAATGATTCCCATTATGGAGCCGGAGGAAACCGTTAGCAAGGACGACCCCTTGCAAGGATTTGTGGAGCGTTTGGAACAGCTGTAGCGGCCGTCCCTTGCAAAAGAGGAACAATGCCCCCAAAAAAAGCACCAACCATAAAGAAAATTTGTCCCCAGCTAAAGGGAACGGTTTTAAAAAAATAAAATCAAATACATCGTCGCCTCTTTTAAGGTGAAATTCTAAATTTCCTTTAAAAATCCGGCGGCAGAACGGAGTAGAATTATGAAAGCAAGAGTACCGGGAATGAATAAGGGCGGCGGCATGAACGCCATGCTTCAAAAAGCGCAGCAAATGCAGGCTGACATGGCCTCACTGCAGGAGGAGCTGGACGAGCGCGAATACACCGCGACCTCGGGCGGCGGTATGGTTGAAGTGACCGTCAACGGCAAGCACGAGATCAAATCTTTAAAAATTAATCCGGAGGCAATTGACCCCGACGACGCCGAGATGCTGGAGGATCTTGTAACGGTGGCCGTGAACGAGGCGATCTCCAACGCCGCAAAAACAGCCGAATCCGAAATGAGCAACCTTACAAGCGGCCTTAATATTCCGGGTATGCCGGGCGGTCTTTTCTAATGGCCGGATATAATCTTCCGCCGCTTGCGCGCCTTTCCGACGCCTTTGCGCGGCTGCCCGGCGTGGGCAGAAAATCGGCGGCGCGGCTGGCGTTTTACACCCTTTCTATGTCGCAATCGGCGGCCGACGAATTTATTGCCGCCATTTTGGACGCGAGAAATTCATTGCACTACTGCCCCGTTTGCCAAAATCTGACCGACCGCGAGGTCTGCCCGATCTGCGAGGATTCCGGGCGCGACCGTTCGGTGATCTGTGTAGTTGAAGATCCGCGCGACGTGATGAAGTTTGAAAAAACAAGGGATTACCACGGCCTTTACCATGTTTTGCACGGCGTTCTTTCGCCGATCGACGGCATCGGCCCTGACGATATTCGCATCAAAGAACTGATGACAAGGCTTTCCGGAAACGAAGTCAAGGAGCTGATTATGGCCACCAACCCCTCGGTAGAGGGCGAAACCACGGCCGCTTATATTTCGCGCCTTGTAAAGCCGCTTGGAATCAAGGTCAGCCGCCTGGCCTACGGAATTCCGGTGAACGGCAGTCTGGAATACACCGATTCGGTCACGCTTTCCAAAGCGCTGGAGGGCAGAAAAGAGATGTAGGCCTCTCTTTTGCGTCACGCGAGAAATCCGGCAAAGCAAATTAGCCCCAACCGCACGCGACCGAACGACAAGCTAAAAACGAACGAATGCTTTAAACTTTAAAACATTCGTTCGTTTTTTATATCGAAATATTTTTGCAACAGTTCTC
>CADAVL010000071.1 GCA_902791335.1 Oscillospiraceae bacterium | reverse complement strand
ACTTTCTGTAATCTTCGTTCGGGTTGCAGCGCCGCCAGTCCTCAAAGTCCGAATTGGCGATCGTCATAAGATATTCGATCACGCTTTCGGCCATAAAGCCCTGCTCTGCAAAAAAGTGAACGGCGGCCTCCGGATCCTTGCGCTTGGAAATTTTCCGTTTTGCGCCGTTGTCCAGCTTCATAATGGGACTTAAATGTACATATTTCGGCGGTTTAAAGCCCAAAAGCTTAAACAGCTGCAAATGCTTCGGCGTGGAGGAGATCCATTCGTCGCCGCGCATCACGTGGGTGGTTCTCATTAAATGATCGTCCACCGCGTGGGCAAAGTGATAGGTGGGAATGCCGTCGGATTTCAAAAGTACAAAATCCTCGTCGTTTTCCGGCATTTCTATTTTGCCCTTTACACCGTCGTCAAAGAAGACCTTGCGGCTCTCGTCGCCGGGGGATTTCAGACGAATCACGTAAGGTTCTCCGGCTTTGATCCGGCGCTCGCATTCTTCCAAATTTAAATTGCGGCATTTGGCGTATTCGCCGTGGTAGCCGGTGCGAATTTTCAGCTTTTCCTGCTGCTCGCGCACGGCGCTCAATTCCTCCGCAGTGCAAAAGCAGGGGTAGGCGTAGCCCTCAGCAATCAGCTTTTTGGCATACGCACCGTAAATTTCGGCGCGACAGCTTTGCTTGTAAGGGCCGTAATTGCCGCGTTCCTCAGTGCCGCTGACAAAGCCTTCGTCAATTTCAATGCCAAAGCGATCGAGTCCTTCAATAATATCTTCAATACCGCCTTCCACTTCGCGCTTTTTATCGGTATCTTCAATTCTTGTGTAGAAAATGCCGCCGGTACTCGTGGCGGTAATACGGTTAACAAGCGCTGCAAACAACGTGCCCAAGTGCAGATATCCGGTGGGGCTGGGTGCAATACGGGTCACCCGCGCGCCCTCCGTCAAATTGCGCGGTGGATACAGGTTCTCGTAGTCTTCGGGTGTTTTCTTAATATTCGGCAGGCAAAGCGCCGCCAGCTTTTCGCAGTCTGTCATAAATTTTTCTCCGATAAGTATAAATTTCCGTTTAAAATTATCCGTTACAATTCGCCGGCTTATTAGCTTAATTTCACCGGTGAAGCATTTCGTTTTCCGCTATTTCAGCAGCTTATTGAGCTCCTCCATAAAGGTGTTGATATCCTTAAACTGGCGATAGACTGAGGCAAAGCGCACATAGGCCACCTCGTCCACCTCCTTTAGCTTTTGCATGGCAAGCTCGCCAATGCGCGTGGAGGTCACTTCACGGTCAAGCGTGTTTTGCAGGCTGTTTTCAATCTCGTCCACCATGCGCTCCAGCTTTTCTATGGAAACCGGCCGTTTTTCGCAGGCGTGGCGCATACCTTTCAAAAGCTTTGTGCGGTCGAATTCCTCGCGTGTTTTGTCCTTTTTCACCACGATCAGCGGCAGACATTCTACCACCTCGTAGGTGGTAAAGCGCTTTTTGCATTTCATGCATTCGCGCCGTCTGCGAATTTTTTCGCTTTCGTCGGTGGGACGGGAGTCAATAACCTTGCTTTCAACATAACCGCAATAAGGGCATTTCATGGCGGCGCCTTCTTTCTTTAAATATTAAAAATATTATTTATTAATATTAACATATTTTTCTTTTGTTTGCAACACCTCGAAAAGCACTATTTACGCATTTTACGCGATTTTTCCGTCAGCCGAAAATCAACCGCCGGTGTCTGGGGGGGCATCGGTCGCAATTTTTCGCACTTCGGCGGACAGCAATCCGCTATACCGTGCGATTTTTTCTGAAAGCGCCCGGCGCTTTGCCGTATCGCTTTTTATAAACGCGGCTGAAATAGTTATAATCGCAAAATCCAACGGCCGCGGCAATTTGCGGCACGGTAAGCTCGGTGGTTTTTAAAAGCTTTTTGGCCTCGTGCAATCGACGGCGGTTCAGATATTCCGCAATGCCAAGCCCCGTTTCTTTTTTGAACGCCTCGTAAAGCTTGGTTCTGCCGACCGAAAGCGCCGCACAGAGCGCGCCTATGTTTAAAGGCTCCTCTAAATGCGCTTTCAGGTATTCCTTGGCCGATAAAACCAGTCGGCTGTCGGCCGGCGTGACCAGCTCTTTGTATAAAATATAGCCGGTGCAGGCCTCCATAATTTTTGCCGCCGCCATAATTTCCTCGGTGGATTTGTATTGCAGGTTCGGCACCTCTTCAAAAAGTGCGGCTTTGTCGATTCCGCCGTTTTCCGGTTCTTTTGCAATGGCTTTTTTTACCTCGGCGTGATCCTTTCGGTCGGTTACCTGACCAAGCATGAAATAGCCGATGATCTGACCGTTTTCATGCAGCGGCGTCACCGCTTCAATCAAACCCGCGTGACAGCGGTAGATGACCGGTTCGCCGGTCTTCTCGCACTTTTTAAAGGAGTTTTTGTCGGCATAGCGGCATTTTCTTCGGGTGCGCGGCCACGATTTCATCATGCGGCAAAAGGCGCAGTCCTCTTTTGGATAGGCCAACAGCATTTTAAAGTCGTTGTCGAAAAGCACAAACCGAATGCCGGAAATTTTATAAAACGACTGCATGAGTTCTTCTAATTTCAGTTTGTCAAATGAAAGCATAATAATCCGCACCTTTCGGACGATTTTACAATTTTTCGGACCGTATTGACTTTTATTATAGCACGCCTTTTTCTACAATAAAAGCAGAAATTTTTAAAAATTTTATTCTGAAAGGTGGAAAATTTTATGAAAAAGCAAACCTTTGCCCTCTATTTCGGCAACCGCGGCTTTATGCCGGCCGAGCTGATCTCCTCTGCACGCCGGGAAATGAAACAAGCGGTGGAAAACGCCGGGTACGGAGTTTTGATGATGAACGAGAGTGCCACGCGTTACGGCGCGGTAGAAACCCGTGAGGAGGGGCTGATTTACGCCGAGTGGCTTAAAAGCCACGCCGGTGAATTTGAAGGCGTAATTCTTTGCATGCCGATATTTATTGACGAAAACGGTGCGATGATGGCGCTGCGCGACGCCGGCGTGCCCATTTTGATGCAGGCCTACCCCGACGAAATCGGCAAAATGGACTTTGCCCACCGCCGCGACGCCTTTTGCGGCAAATTTTCGGTCACCGATGTTTTTGAACAGTGCCGCATTCCGTACACTGTGTTAAAGCCGCACGTGGTGCATCCGTTAAGTCCGGAATTCAGGCAAAATCTTCGGGATTTTGCCGCCGTTTGTCGGGTAGTCAACGGCATGAAACGGTTCAACCTCGGCTGTATCGGCGCAAGGACTACCGCTTTCAAAACCGTTCGGTTTGACGAGATCGCCATGCAGCGGCACGGCATCAACGTGGAATCGTTCGACCTTTCCGAACTGATCGCCAAAGTCGGTCTTTTAAAGGACAATGACGAAAGCGTTCAAAAAAAGAAAGAACACCTTGAAAACTATGCCGATTTCAGCCGCGTGCCGGAGGAGAAAAAGCTGACGCTTTCCAAAGTCAGCGTGGTAATTGATGAATATATAGAGGAATATCGGCTGGACGCCATTGCCCTGCGCTGCTGGAACGAAATGGAAACCTATTTGAGAGTTTGCCCCTGTGTGTTGGTCAGCGAGCTGAACGACCGCGGCATTACCTGTTCGTGCGAGATTGATATGTGCTCCGCTGTTACCATGCGTGCGCTGTCTTTGGCAAGCGAAGCACCGGCGGCCTGCCTTGACTGGAACAATAACTACGGCGACGATCCCGATAAGGTGATCCTGTTCCACTGCGGCTCCACCGCGCAAAAGCTGATGCAGAAAAAAGGCACGGTGACCTCGCATAAAATGTTTGATAAGACCGACAAAGGCTCCGGCTACGGCACAAACGAGGGTCGGATTGCCGCGTTCCCCATGACCTTTTCCAACTGCAAGACCGAGGACGGCAAGATCACGGTTTATTTCAGCGAGGGTGCATTTACGTCCGACCCGATCGAGAAAAACTACTTCGGCTGTGCCGGCGTGGCAAAGATTGAAGGGCTTCAGGATAAGCTCATTCGTTTGGCACGCGGCGGCTTTAAGCATCACACCACTGTGACTCCCGGCCATTTAAAGTCGGTGCTTTCGGAGGCTTTTCGGGTGTATCTCGGCTACGATGTAGTAAAGATCGACAAGGAATGATTCAAGAGGAGAATGCCATGTTTGTTGCAGGACTGGATATGGGCACCACCGGGTGCAAAATTGCGGTTTATAACGAAAATGCCGTGCTTTTAAAAACCTATTATCGCGAATACCTGAAAGAAAAGAACCTCGGCGCGCATGAAATTGATTTTGAGGCGCTAAGACAGGCTGTTTTCGAGCTGCTTTCAAAGGCCGCCGCCGATTATAAGCTGGGGGCTTTGGGCGTTACAAGCTTTGGGGAGACCTTTGCGCTTTTGGATGACTGCGATCGCGTGTTGGCGCCCTCCATGCTTTATACCGACCCCAAAGGCCAAGAATGCGTAAAGGAACTCTGCAAGAAAATTCCAATAAAATACATTGCTGAAACCACCGGCGCGAAGCCCCACGAAATGTACAGCATTTATAAGCTGATGTGGTTCAAAAGTCATCGTCCGGAAATTTTTGCCGCTGCAAAATATGTCCTTTTGGCCGAGGATTATATCGTTTATTTATTAACGGGCGTTCGCAGGATCGACGTGTCGCTGGCGGCAAGAACCGGTGCGTTTGACATTGAAAAAAAGACGTGGGCGACCGATATTTTTGAGTGCGCCGGCATTGACAGGGGAGTGATGTCAGAGCCTGTACCGACCGGAAGTGTGGCAGGCAAGCTTTCGGATAAAGCAAAAGAAAATTTGCATATTTCCTATGATATGACCGTTGTATGCGGCGCGCACGATCAGGTGGCCGCCATGATCGGCGCCGGTGTGTTTGAAGAAAACACCGCGATGGACGGCACCGGTACGGTGGAATGTATTCCGGTGATTTTAGGGAAGAAGCCTTGCAATCCGTCCTTTTTTGATAAGGGCTATTCGGCCGTGCCGTTTGTCAGCGGCGGTTTTGCCTGCTATGCGCTTTCCTACACCGGCGGCGCAGTGCTGAAATGGTTTCGGGATAACCTTTGCAAAGAGTTTTATGAAAAGGCGCAGGAGAAAGGCCAAAATATTTACGCGCTTTTAGACAAAGAAACGCCGACCGATCCCACCGATATTTTGGTGCTGCCGCACTTTGCCGGCGCGGCCACGCCGTATATGGACCCGAACGCGAAAGCTGCGTTTTCGGGTGTAACGCTTGAAACCGATCGGGCGGCGATTTACAAGGCGCTGATGGAGGGAACAGCCTACGAAATTCGGCTGAATTTTGAAAGTCTCAAAGACTATTCCGAAGAAATTAAACAGCTGCGCGCCACCGGCGGCGGTGCTTCTTCGGACGTTTGGCTTTCTATAAAAGCGGATATTCTTAATATGGAGATCACGGCGCTTGAATGCCGCGAGGTCGGCGCCGCAGGCACGGCCGCACTGGCCGGAAAAGCGGTGGGAATCTATGACGATTTAAAGACGACCACCGAAAAAATGGCACCGGTGCGCCGCGTGTTTCGGCCAAACGAAGCGCGCGCCGAAAGGTACGGGGCGCTTTACGCAAAATACCGCAATTTATACGGCGCTTTAAAAAATCTTTAAGGAGAGAAAGCCATGAAAAACGCAGAACACTATGTTGGAAATCCTTTGCAGGTGCGCGGCGCGGAGGAATACACCTTAAACGGCGGACGCGGCGACGGCATGCACTTTTTATATGTCCGCAACGGTCTGGGGCTTTCGGCCTGGATTTCGATTTCGCGCGCGGCGGATCTTTCAAGGCTCGAATTTCTGGGGGTTAATATGGGCTATTTTTCCCCTTGTGGCTATGTTGCACCGCAGTATTACGACCCAAACGGCGACGGATTTTTAAAATCGTTCACCGCCGGATTTTTTACCACCTGCGGCCTTACCGCGGTGGGCATGCCCTGCACGGACGAGGGGGAAATCCTGCCCCTGCACGGCACGATCTCCAACACGCCGGCAAAGCTTTTATCAAGGGAAGAAACCGCTGAGGGGTTACGGATCAAATTGCAAGTGGAGGAATGCTGCATTTTTGGCCGCAAGCTTTGTTTATTCAGAGAATATTTCTTCTCTTACCGCGAAAACAGCATTCAGCTAAAGGACGCTGTAACCAACTGCGGCGACGGGAAAAGCCCTTACATGATTTTATATCACTGCAACATGGGGTATCCGCTTTTATCGGAACAAGCGGTTTTAAAAATCCCGAATCTTTCCGTTACCGCACGCGACGACTACGCCGCACGTTTTGCCGATACAGCCCTGCATTTAGAAAAGCCAACGCCAAACGATCGCGAGCGGTGCTATTATTACGACGTTGCCGAAAAAGTCGGTCTTTGCCACGCAGGAATTTACAATGATGAGCTGCGGCGCGGCGTGATTTTGGAATACAGGAAAGCACAGCTGCCGCGGTTTACCCAGTGGAAGATGATGGGGCAGCGCGACTATGTGCTGGGGCTGGAGCCGGGCAATTGCACACCGGACGGCAGAGATGTTCTGAGAAAGAACGGCACGCTGCAATTTCTTGAACCCGGTGAAACGCAGGAAACACAGCTTACTTTTATTTTTACTGAAAACCGTAACCAATTTGAAGGAGTGTTTTAAATGCTTGTTACCTTAAAAGAAATCTTAGAAATCGCCCAAAATTCAAAAACCGCCGTCGGCTCTTTTAATACGCCGAACATGACCTCGGTGCTTTCGGTCATCGGCGCGGCGGAAAAATTATCACAGCCGGTCATTCTCATGCACGCCGAGGTTCATGAGGAAATGGGCCTTTGCAAAATGGAGGATATTCTGCCGGTAATGCTGCACTTTGCAAAGAAAGCCACCGTGCCGGTCTGCGTTCATTTAGATCACGGCACCGACCTTGATTATGTAAAGCGCGGTTTGGCGCTGGGCTTTACTTCGGTGATGTATGACGGCTCTACGCTGTCGGAGGAGGAAAACACCGCCAATACAAAGAAAATCGTTGCGGCCGCTCAAAAAAGCGGTGCGTCGGTGGAGGCCGAGATCGGCTCCATGGGTGCGCGCGAAGGCGGCGGCACGGGCGACACCTCGGTTTATACCGAACCGGACGCTGCCAAGCGCTTTGTGGAAAACACGCGCATTGATGCGCTGGCCTGCGCATTCGGCACGGCGCACGGCTTTTATTTAAAGAAGCCAAAGCTTGATTTTGAGCGGCTTTCCAAAATCGACAGCCTTGTAAACGCGCCCATTGTCATGCACGGCGGTTCGGGTGTGAGCACGGACGATTACCGTGAGGTCATTCGCCGCGGCGTTCGCAAGATCAATTATTACACGTATATGGCAAAGGCCGGAGGCGCGGCAATTTCCAATAAGGAATACGCCCAGTTCCACGACGCCGTAAAGGACGCACAGGCCGCCATGCAAAACGATGTAGAAAAGGCAATCCGCGTGTTTTCGGGTTTATAAAGCGGTACATGATAATTCTATCAGGCACTTAATGCGATTTGATCCGATGAGCCTGATAGAATTATTTTTTTGGTAGAAAACTATATTTTAAATCGCATTTTGCATGAAATATTGTCTTTGTTCATTGACAGAGAAAATGGATTCGTGTATTCTAAAAATACAAAATCGACCCCTCCCGTGGGAAAGGCTTTACGTGTGAAAGAGGTATTTTTTATGAATTATGAATACAGCGAAAAACAACTTTCCGCCTCATTTATTACGTCGGGCGATGAATTGCTTTTAAGAAATGAGCGGCGCCGCGCGTTCAAGCTTTGTGACGCGCCGTATATCTGGGTGCCGTTTTTTACAAGGCTGCACCTTTTTTCGGAACTTACTTTTGAAAATTTTGACTGTGTAAAGTGCGAATTCCAATGCGACAATCAGTTTGATCTGATCATCAATGGCAGAACCGCCATAGAAAACTTCAGCGAAACGCCCTTTTATTCCGGCGTGATCGACGTTACCGAATACTTTAAAAGCGGCAAAAACGCCGTAGCGCTTCGGCTGTTTCAAAGCTCAGGCTTTACCTATTCCGCCGCGCTCAGAGGTGCATTTGCCGTGTACCGCGGCGAAAAAGTCGAATATTTCCCCGTGGGGGAGGATTATGCTTTCCGCATTCCCTGTATGTTTGGCGAGGGCACGGAAAAGGAAGGCTGGGACATAGCAGCCGAATTTCAAAATCCGTGGGATAACATTCGTCCGCAAAGCTATGCATTTCACCCAAGACTTTTGCGGCATTCTCTATATTTTCGCAAAAGTTTTGTTCTTGATAAGAAAGTGAAAAAAGCCACCCTCAGCGCCACGGCACTGGGCCTTTTTGTACCGTATCTTAATGGGGCGGAGATCACCGACAGCCTGTTTTTGCCCGGTGCCATGGAGCGCGTTCCGGAATATACGGAATTTGATGTGACGGCCGCTTTAAGACCTGGCCGAAACACCTGGGGGTTTCTTACCGGAAACGGTTGGTACAACTGCGAATCGTGGGGGTCGCTGCGTGCTGAAAGAAACGCCGTGATGGGCGAGCTTTCGGTGGAATTTTCAGACGGTTCCAAAATGACGGTAAAAACCGATGAAGGCTTTTCGTGCGCGCTGTCGCCCTATATTGAGAACGATATACAGTACGGCGAACGCTACGACAGTCGCCTGGCGCTTGAAAACTGGGCGTCCGGTGATGCACACGCCGAGCAGTTTTTCCCGGTAAAGGTGTTGGATCGAACGCCTTTGGCGGCACTGCACAATTATCCGCAGGTCAAAACGGTACGGCGGTTAAAGCCGACTGCACAAACGGTACTTCGCGACGGCAGTGTTCTTTTCGACTTTTCCGAAAATACCACCGGTCGGTGCAGTATCAAGCTTTTTGACACAAAGCCGGGCGCTGCCGTAGAGATCGGGTATTGTGAGCGGCTCGACGCCGACGGGCAGCCGATCGAGGGCGTTTATGGCGATGTGTTTTATCCGCAGGATACAGAGCCCTCCGGTCGCTCCAAAACCGCCAAGCGAAATCGCGATGTTTATATTTGCAGCGGAAAAGACGTGGAATGCTATGAACCGAAATTCGCTTATACGGGCTACCGCTATATCTATATTAAGGGTCTTACGCCAAAATATGAGGTTTCCTCACGCGTGATGCATTCCGACCTTCCGGTTACGGGAGAAGTGGCCTCCTCCTGCAAAAAGATCACCGCGCTTTGGGATATCATTACAAGAACTTTCAGAAACAATATTTTAGCCGGTCCCACCGATTGCCCCACGCGGGAAAAGAATTTCTGGAACGGCGACATCAGCGCCTTTGCATATACCGCCATGTGGTATATGGATTGTCGCGCGTTCTTGGGCCGTTGGTCGCATTTGGGGCGCAAAATGGAACGCGGTGTTTACGGCTGGGAGGACGAGGAGTATATTCTGCCGTTAAAGCTGTGGCGCTTTTACGGTGATGTTGGGATTGTAGAGCAGAAATTTCCGGCGGTTTTAGAGCTGATCCGCCGCCGCGAGGCCGCGCTCACAGAAGATACGCTGATTCCTGAAAACTCCGCGCGTTATCGGGATCATTTGTCCTTGATCAACGTGCCGGAGCAGTTTTTTGGCTACGCTTTCCACACTTATATGTACAAAGCAGCGGCGCAAATGGCCGAAATTCTTCAAAAGGACGCATACAAAGCCGAATTCATGAAGAAATACGCCGCACACAGAGAAAAATTTCAAAAGGAGTTTTATTTAAAAGACGAGGGCGACTATATACCGCATTGCCAAGGCGGCATTATTTTGCCCATGATGCTGGGGCTTTGCGATGAAGCTGACAGAGAAAAGCTTTTGATGAAGCTTTGCAGTTATGCCGAAAAGGACGGACAGCTCACTACCGGATTTTTAACCACCGAAAGCCTTTTGATGCTGTTGAGCGAGGCAGGGCGCCTGGATCTCGGCGTGGCGTTTCTATTAAGGGAGGAATATCCGTCGTGGCTGTATCTCATCAAAACCGGCGCCACCACAATCACCGAAACCTGGAAAGGTCACGCCGACCCAGACAGGATGGCCAGCATGGATCACTACACCTTTGGCAGCGTCGGACGGTTTATTTTTGAAACCCTCGGCGGCTTGAAGGCGCACACACCGGACTTTCGTGAGGTTACAGTACAGCCCTATGTGTCCAAAGAGATCGGCGATCTGACGGTTTCGTACCGCACCGACCGCGGCAGGATTGTCTCCGCCTGGCGCGTTTATGATAATACGGCCGAAATTACCGTTTCCTTGCCCTCAAATACTTTGGCATACGTGCTTTTGCCTAACGGTGAGAAACATCGCGTATCGGGTCCTGTTGATTTTCAAAAGACCGTGAAGCTTCCGGCAAATTAATTTTACTTTAAAAACCGTACTGCGCGAATCGGAAAAGCAAAAAAGGACCTTTAAAGGTCTGCATTGCACCGGCTCGCGCTTTTTTAAACAATTTTGTGCCGCCGCATTTTTTGAAGCTTTTAGGATAGGCTGACGAGAGTCGAACTCGTCACGCCTGACATTTGAAAAATTCCAATCTATCTTGTCTTATCGCTTGTAATACGTTCGTATTACGGCGCTCTGCGACTTCGATATATAAGAAATTTTTCTAAAT
>CADAVL010000070.1 GCA_902791335.1 Oscillospiraceae bacterium | reverse complement strand
ACCTCTCAGTCCGGCTACTGATCGTCGACTTGGTAGGCCGTTACCCCACCAACTATCTAATCAGACGCGAGCCCATCTCACAGCGGATTACTCCTTTGATGAAAAAATCATGCGATCTCTCCATATTATGCGGTATTAGCATCAGTTTCCCAATGTTGTCCCCCTCTGTGAGGCAGGTTGCTCACGCGTTACTCACCCGTCCGCCACTAAGTAACTCGAAAATCCCTCCGAAGAGTTCTTCTCAAGCACTCCGTTCGACTTGCATGTGTTAGGCACGCCGCCAGCGTTCGTCCTGAGCCAGGATCAAACTCTCTAAAATATTGTATTATATCGCCGCCAAAAAGCGACGCTACAATCATTAATCGGGTCCTATTTCTTGTTTGTCATCGTTGTTTAATTTTCAAGGTTCAGCGCCCACCCTCGTTTGGGTCAGCTTGATTATATTACCACTTCTAAGGGCGTTTGTCAACACTTTTTTTCGCTTTTTTGCTATTTTTTTTAATAAATCTTGAACGGCTCTACTAATAGTAGTGCTTGATTTTTTTAACCACAAAATATAGCGTGCCGCTATGCAAAAATTGTCGTGTAAAATATTTGAATTTTGGCAGGTTTGGGAAAATTGCCAAACGCAGATTTCGCCGACGCGTTTTTTGAAAGTGCCCGAACAATCTTTTTTCGTCTTGCTTGGCCTTATCTTGCGAATTTCCCTTAAAACGCTCACCGCAGTTTTTTAAAAATGCCCGAACAATCTTTTTTCGTCTTGCTTGGCCTTATCTTGCGAATTTTCCCTTAAAACGCTCACCGCAGTTTTTTGAAAAACTCAACCAGCTGCTGCTTGCAGGCGGCCTCGTCAATACCGGCGTGAATTTCCGGCACGTTTTCGTAAGGCAGGCAGGAAAGATCAGTCAAAGAGCCGAACGAACCCGCTTTATTATCGAACGCGCCGTAAAAAACGCGGGCAATTCTTGCGTTGATGATCGCACCGGCGCACATAGGGCAAGGCTCCAACGTCACATAAAGGTCGCAATCGTCCAGCCGCCAATCGGAAAGCTTTTTTGCGGCCGCCTCGATCGCCGCAATCTCAGCGTGACCCAAGGGGCTTTTGTCGGTTTCCCGACGGTTGTAGCCCTCGCCGATGATCTCACCGTTTTTTACCACCACCGCGCCCACCGGCACCTCGCCGAGCGTCGCCGCCTTTTCTGCAAGTTCCCTCGCGCGCTTCATATATATAAGCGCCGTCATACCGTCAACACCGACTGAATTTGCAGCAGCACGATTTCAAACACAACATAAAGAATAAACAGGATCATGCAGGGGGTGAAAAAGGTGGCGCCGAGCTTTTCGGAAAAGGTCAGGCTGGATTCCTTTTCGGGTGGCAGACGGAAGATCTCCTCGTCTTTTTTGGCAAAAAGCAGGCCCAGAAAGCCCAAAAACACCGCCGAAAAGAACCACACGCAGTTCACCATGGTATACGCCTTTTGAGAAATGCTGTCAGCAATGATGCTGATGCCGAACGAGGCGGCATTATTGACCATGTGAATCACGATGCCGGCCCACATAGAGCCGGTGCGTATCACGGCAAATCCGAGATAAAGCCCCACGGCGAAGGTAAAAGGAATTTGCTGTAAATTACCGTGCATGAGGCCGAACATCACCGCCGACGCCACAATGGCGAAGCGGTCGCCGAACCGTCTAAGCGCGCCCAAAGTAATGCCGCGCAGGGCGAATTCTTCTACGAGCGCGGGCAAAACCGCGCCGGCGATCAGCGACACAAGCGGAATGTAAAATCCGCCGGAGGAACCAACGGGCAGACTGCCTGAACCTGTGCTGATGCCGATATAATGAAAGATCGACTCGGCCATAGAGCCCAAAATATTTGCCATCATGCAAAGTCCGATGCCGCAAAGCACCACCGGCCAAAATGTGCCTTTTTTCGGTTTTGACAGCGGACAGACCGCGCTGACGCGCACGTTCATGGGTTTCGTCATTAAAATAAACGGCAGGGTGAACATAACGGTGGACAGCACAATCTGCAAAATCCACTGAATGCCGTCGTCCATTAAAAGCGCCGTTTTTTTTCGGCTGCTTAAAACGATCACCAACGCAATCTGAACGATCGCGCTGATTGCAAAACCGAGAATAAACGCTCCGCCGATGGCGTTGGCGGTTTTGGAAAGCCGCTTTTTCTCAATTTGTTTTTCGGTAAAGACGTTGAAAATGGTCAAAAAACATCACCTGATCTTGTTTAAAAAAAGCGGGAAGATACTTTTCGTTTTGGAAAGTCCGCACGCGTGGCCTGTCGCTTTGCTTTGAGCCGACGGCTTTTTCGCCTGTCGGCCAAACAATGGGGCATTTTTTGCACGACGCTTTCGCCTTTTTAAAAGTATTTTTGCCGCTTTTTTCTGTGTTACACCCGCCGGTTTTCAGCGCCGGCAGATTTTTTTGTTTTTCTTTTTTTGATTTTTTCGATTTTTGTTTTTCTCTAATCTTTTATAAATCCCACCGCCGGCCGGATTTTTTCGCACCGGCGGTTTTTCATTTGAAACTTAATTTATTCCTCTGTGCTTTCGGTGTCCTCGCCGTCGGTCGGTCCTTCCTCGGCAATCTCACCGTCGGCGATTTCCGCTTCCTCGGCGGTGTCCTCAGAGAAATCCTCCGGTTCTTCTCCGTCGGTTCCGGCGTCCGCACTGTCGGCGTCGGGCGCGTCGGGCAGCTCGGTTTCCTCGTCGTCATCGTGCGCCACGCAGGCGATCTGCAGCACGTAAGCGTCATCGTCGCCGCGGAAACGCATCACGCGAACACCCTTGGCCGGACGGGCAAAGGAGCTGATGTCTTTCACGGCAATTCGAATAATCACGCCGTTTGAAGCCATCATGATCACGTCATCGTCGTCGGTCACCGTCATCACGCCGGCCACGTCGCCGAATTTCGCGGTGCGGTAGTTGGTAAGACCCTTGCCGCCTCTTGCCTGAATGCGATAATCGTCAAAGGACGAGCAGCGGCCGAAGCCGGTTTCAGTAATAGTGAGGATTTTGGCGTTGTCGTCCACCTTTGCCATGCCGACGACCTCGTCGCCCTCTTTCATGCGGATTACACGCACACCGCGAGCGATTCTGCTAAGCGGACGCACGCCCTGCTCATTGAATCGGATCGCCATGCCCTTTTTGGTCGCAACCACCAGCTGGTCGGCGCCGTCGGTCACGGTGACAAAGCTCAGTTCGTCGCCCTCGTCGATATGAATGGCGATCACGCCGGTTTTGCGGATGTTTTTATAAAGCGCCAAAGCCGTTCTTTTAATAATACCCTTTTTGGTTACCATGTTGACAAAAGCGCCCGAATCAAACGGCGGCACCGGCAGCATCACGGTAATCTTTTCGTCCTCCATCAACGGCAGGAGGTTTACGATATTGAGTCCCTTGGAGGTTCGGCTGCCCTCGGGAATTTCATAGGCTTTCAGCCGATACACACGGCCGAGGTTGCTGAAGAGCATGATCACGTCGTGCGAGGAGCAGACAAACATACTCTCCACGCTGTCGTCGTCGCGCGTGGTCATGCCGATAATGCCCTTGCCGCCGCGGTTTTGCGCGGAGTATTCGTCACAGGGCAGGCGTTTGATGTAGCCGCGCGCAGATTTTGTCAGCACGCAGTCCTCCACCGGAATCAGGTCCTCAATGTCTACGTCGCCCGAAACCATGGTGATCTCGGTGCGGCGATCGTCGGCGAATTTATCGCGCAGATTGAGTGCCTCGGTCTTGACAATATCCAAAACCTTGCGGTGGTCACCCAAAATGCCCTCGTATTCGGAGATCATTTTTAATTTTTCCGCCAACTCGTCCTCAATCTTCTGGCGCTCCATGCCGCTCAAACGACCCAAAGGCATCTGCACAATGGCCGTGGTCTGCACGTCGTCCAGCCCTAACCGCTCGGCAAGCTTTTCTTTCGCGTCGGCCACAGCGGCGCTTGCACGGATAATTTTAATAACCTCGTCAATGTAATCGAGCGCAATTTTGTAGCCCTCTAAAATGTGGGCGCGCTCGCGTGCTTTTTTCAGATCGAAAATGGTGCGCTTTGTAATGATCTCACACTGATAGTCGATGTAGTTTTCGAGCATATCCTTTAAGGTGAGAATTTTCGGCTTGCCGTCCACCAGTGCCAGCATGATCACGCCGAAAGTGGTCTGCAGCTGGGTATAAGAGAACAGGTGGTTGAGCACCACTTCGGGACTTGCGTCCTTTTTCACAATAATTTCAACCCGAATACCCTTGCGGTCGGAGAGGTCCACAATGTCCTCCAGTCCCTCCACGCGCTTTTCGTCGATCAGGTCGTTAATGGTCTTTACAAGGTTCAGCTTGTTTACCATATAAGGAATTTCGGTCACAATAATTTTGTGCCGACCGCCCTTCATTTCTTCAATGGCGGTCTTTGCGCGGATAACCACCTTGCCGCGGCCGGTAGCGTAAGCGGCGCGAATGCCGGAATAGCCCATGATCAAGCCGCCGGTTGGAAAATCGGGGCCTTTGATGTGCTCCATAATATCTTCCAGCGTGGCGTCGGGGTTGTCAATGAGACAGCACATACCGTCAATAACTTCGCCGAGATTGTGCGGCGGAATATTGGTGGCCATACCCACGGCAATACCGCTGGAGCCGTTTACTAAAAGCTGCGGAAATCTTGCCGGCAGCACCTCCGGCTCTTTCAAACGGTCGTCGTAGTTTGAAACAAAATTGACCGTTTCCTTTTCAATATCGTCGAGCATGTGCATGGAAAGCTTGCTCATTCTCGACTCGGTATAACGATAAGCCGCCGCAGCGTAGCCGTCGATCGAACCGAAGTTACCGTGTCCGTCGATCAGCATATAACGCAGGGAGAAATCCTGCGCCATACGAACCATGGCGTCGTAAACGCTGGCGTCGCCGTGCGGATGATAGCGACCCAGCACTGCGCCGACGGTATCGGCGCACTTGCGGTAAGCAACGCTCGGCGTCAGGCCATTTTCATACATGGTATATAAAATTCTGCGGTGAACCGGCTTTAAGCCGTCGCGAACGTCCGGCAGCGCTCTTGCCACAATCACGCTCATGGCGTAGTCCAAAAAGCGCTTTTTCATTTCGCCGGAAATTTCAACATTGGTGATATTACCCTCGTGCTGAGAGATCGGTTCGCCGCCGTTTTCCTTTCTGTTCTCGTCGCTCATTCTCTGTTCTCCTCTGCATTTTCATTCGTGGTTTTTGGCGTTTCAGTTTGTTTCGGATCTGTTTCTTTTTCTTCGTCCTTATCGGTTTCGGCCGCGGCCTTTTCGGTTGCCGCTTCGTCGCTTATTGCAGCTTTCGTGGTTTCTTCTCCGTCCGGGCTTTTGCTTTTTGTTTCTGCTTTTGTTTCTGTTTTTTCGTCTTCTTCGTCGCCCACCGCGGTTTCAGCGTTAAAAATCGGGAATTCCGGTTCGGGCGGCGCTGCCGTTTTGCGGTAATTTTTTAAAATTTCGGTAACTTTTGAAAGCTCCTCTTCCGTTTTGCCTTCTTTCGGCAAAATTACGTACCCCGTGCCGATTGCCACAAGATAAACCTTTTCGTTTTCCAAAAATCCGCCGAACTTCGCTTTTTCAACCTCGGTCGTTTTGCCGTCCAAGTACACCGTGATTTTTTGCGGTGATAAAACCACCTCGGTCGTGGCGGTTTTAAGGCCGGTCTTTGCAAGCCTTTTCAGCTGCAGCTTTGTGCCGAACGCCACATAAAGCGCAATGCCTGCGGCGATCAGCAAAAAGATGATCTGCCCGCGAATCGGTTTTCCGGCCGAGATCATGCTGTAAACGGCGTTCACTGCGATCACGGCGCACAAAACATAGATCAGCGTTTTTCGCTTTGGGCTGATGGTGTACCGGCCGGAAAGCTTTGCGCCCTCCAGAAAAATTTCCGGCGTCATTTCATAAAGAAACCGTATCTCTTCCATATTTTTTTAAGTCACCTTTTTGTATTCCGCCGGTTTTTAAAAAGACAGCCGCTCTGAAAGTAAGGCTTCCGTTCAAAAATAATCCCGGCGTTCTACGCGTATTTTTTTAATCTTTCAATCAATCTTCCAAAAGAAATCTCTGAATTTTTAATATCAAATATCGAGGTTCTGCACATACTGTGCGTTGTTTTCAATAAACTCGCGGCGCGGTTCCACTTCGTCGCCCATCAGCATGGAAATTGCGGCGTCGGCCATTTCGGCCTGTTCCACCGTAACGCGAAGCATGGAACGGGTTTCGGGATCCATGGTGGTTTCCCACAGCTGGTCGGCGTCCATTTCACCAAGACCCTTATAGCGCTGAACAGAGGCGTTGCCGCCCACCTTTTGAATGTAATAATCGCGCTCGGCATCCGAGAAAGCATAAAAATGCTGCTTGCCGCGGCTGACTTTAAAAAGCGGCGGCTGGGCAATATAAATGTGCCCCTCGTAAACAAGCTCCGGCATAAACCGATAGAAAAACGTCATCAAAAGTGCGCTGATGTGCGCGCCGTCCACATCAGCATCGGCCATGATCACAATTTTGCCGTAGCGCAGCTTTGTAATATCAAAATTATCGCCGATTCCTGTGCCGAGGGAAATCACCACCGGCGCCAATTTTTCGTTGCCGTAAACCTTGTCGATCCGGGCTTTTTCCACGTTGAGCATTTTACCCCACAGCGGCAGAATCGCCTGGGTGTTGGAGTCGCGGCCCTTAATGGCGGAGCCGCCCGCACTGTCACCCTCAACAATAAAGATTTCGGTTTCCTGTGGGTTTTTGGAAATACAGTCAGCCAGCTTTTCGGGCATTCTCTGCCGTCCGCTCGCACCGGTTTTCTTTCGCTCCAAATCACGCGCTTTTTGCGCCGCTTCTCTGGCACCGGCCGCAGAAATGCACTTGTCCATAATAATTTTGGCTTCCTGCGGATGATCCTCCAAATACTGCGCCAGCTGTTCGGCCACCATGTTATTTACCAAAGTGCCGATAGAGGTGTTGCCGAGCTTTGCTTTGGTCTGGCTTTCAAACTGCGCGTCGGTCAGCTTTACCGAAACCACGGCGATCAAGCCCTCGTTGATATCGTCGGCCTTCAGTTTCGCGTCATTTTCCTTTAAGAATTTAAATTTTAAGCCGTATTTATTGATTGCGCGCACCAAAGAATTTTTAAAAGAGGATTCGTGCGTGCCGCCGTCCACCGTATGAATGGTGTTGGCAAAGCTCATAATTTTGGTGTCGAAGCCGGTGCTCCAAAGGAACGCTACCTCGGCCTGAGAATCATCCTTTTCGGTGCTCATGTAAATAATGTCGCTGTTTAAGCGATCCTTTTTGGATTTCTCCAAAATATATTCCACATAGCTTTTAATGCCGCCGACAAAGTGCAGATCGTCCTCGCGCTCGTTTTCGCGGTCGCTTCGGCAATCCTTTAAAACAATGCGGATACCGGCGTTTAAGAAAGCCTGCTCGCGCAGTCTGTATAAAAGCGTGTCGTAATCATAAACAGTGGTATCGGTGAAAATGGAGGGATCGGCTTTATAAGTAACGGTGGTGCCGGTTTCATCGGTGTCGCCGATGACTTCAAGGTCGGAGGCAATATTGCCCTTTTCATAGCGCTGCTTATAAATGTGCTTGCCGTCTTTTACAATAACTTCAAGCCAGGTGGAAAGCGCATTTACAACCGAGGCGCCCACGCCGTGCAGACCGCCGGAAACCTTGTAGCCGCTGCCGCCGAATTTACCGCCGGCGTGCAAAATGGTGAAAACGACCGAAACCGTGGGAATCCCCTTTTGCGGATGAATGCCCACCGGAATGCCGCGGCCGTTATCGGTCACACGCACCACGCCGTCGTCCAAAAGCTCCACCAGAATTTTATCGCAGTAGCCGGCCAGTGTTTCGTCAATGGCATTGTCCACAATTTCATAAACCAGGTGATGCAGACCTCTTTCACCGGTGGAACCGATATACATACCGGGTCGTTTGCGAACCGCTTCCAGTCCTTCCAAAACCTGTATGGAATTTTCGTCGTAGGTATCGGTTACCGGCACGTTCAGATTTTCGTTACTCATAAATTTTCTTTTTCCTCCGATATTTTGTTTTTCGATTTTTACTGTTTCTTTGTGGTCGTTTTGTTTTTTGTTCTCTTACTTTTACTTTTTGTATGTTTTTTTGCGCGTCCGCTTTTTGTTTGCTTACTTTTTACGCGTTCTTTTTTTCCAATTTACCAATAAAAGTCCGCCATTGTCATTTTTAGAAAATATCACTTTATAAAAAAGGCTTTGTCATTCTTTTTTGCAAGGTCGCGGCCGAAAGCTGAGAAATATACAGCCGCTCTTTTTTTTCCTCTTTCCACAAAACGCAGGATTTCGGCAGCTCCATGGACGCATAAATGACCCGGCCCTTTTGCTCTGCTTTTTTAATGTATTCCCGACCGCGCTCGGTCACGGTAATACTGTCAAGGTCAAAAATGCCCACAATATTTTTTTGCCTTATTACGGTGTTTTGTCCTAAATGAAGATACATAAAACCCTTCTTTTTTTGTGTGGTTTAATTTTCGCCGGTCTTTGTTACCGTGCCCTTTTCAACATGGAAGGTTCTGCCGGCTTTCAGCCGCTTTATAGAAAACGGATCGCAAAGGGTGACAAACACCTGCCAGTTTTTAATGTGGTTTAAAATATAATCCTGCCGCAATGGGTCAAGCTCGCTCATCACGTCGTCCAAAAGGGCAATTGGCTGCTCTCCACTGACGTTTTTCAGCATTTCCGCCTCGCTGAGCTTTAAACTCAGTATCACGCTGCGCTGCTGTCCCTGCGAGCCGAATTTTCGCACATCAAGACCGTTGACCGTAAAACTCAGATCGTCGCGGTGCGGCCCTACCGAGGTTGAACCGTTCAGAATATCCTCTGCGCGGTTTTTCTTTAAAATCTCAAAAATTGCTTCTTCGGTATCTTCGGCCGCGGTTTCATAGCGCATAAAAATTTCTTCGCGCCGACCCGAAAGGCCACTGTATATTTCCGGCAGATATTTTGAAATTTTCTCCAAATACCGCTTTCTTGTATAAATAATTTTTGCGCCGTAGCTTGCCAAAACCTTTTCGTAGTCCTCTAAAAAAGCGTACATCGTGTCGCGATAGCGAAGATCCTTTAAAAGCGAATTTCGCTGCTGCAAAACGCGATTATATTTTTTCAAAAGCTCCGAATAAGCAGGATAAACCTCACAGATCGCGGTATTTAAAAACCGCCGCCGCTCCTGCGGTCCTTCTTTGATCACGGTCAGATCATCGGGTGAAAAAATAATTGCGTGACAGTGCTCCGAAAGCTCGGCCGACTTTTTAAGCTCCACGCCGTTTAAAAAAGCCTTTCTTTTTTTCTCTATCAGAATTTCGGCCTCCTGGTGTCTTTCACCGCCGAAAAACCGAAGGCCCAGTTTTGTTCTGTCATTCTCGCCGCAGTCAATGCTTTTCAGCTCCGCATCCTTTGTGCCGCGAAAACTGCGAAGTCCCGTAAAAAGCCACAGTCCCTCCAACAAATTGGTTTTTCCCTGGGCGTTTTGCCCGTAGATCAAATTAATATTGGGACAAGGCTCAATTTCGATATTTTTTAAATTGCGGAAATTCTCACAAAAAAATCTTTCAACGATCATTTTTCCACAACTTTGAATTGTCTGCCCTCAAAGCCCACAATGTCGCCCTCATGAAGCTTTTTTCCGCGCATCAGGCAGGGTTCACCGTTTAAGGTGACCTCGCCGTTTTGAATTACATACTTTGCGTGACCTCCGGTGGCAACCTCTCCGGCCAGCTTTAAAAGGTCGTCCAATCTTATAAAAGGCGTGTGAATTTCTACATTAACCATTTCTTATCCTCATTGGCATCACGATATAAATAAAATCGTCGCCCTCTTTCGGTTTGATCATGATCGGCGCCAATTCACCGTTAAAGATCATTAAAACCTCGTCGGTTTCGGTGGCTCTCATGGCCTCCAGCATAAATTTTGCATTAAACCCGAATTCAATATCTTCGCCCTCCAAAGCTACCGGGCAGCTGTCGTTTGCGCGGCCGATCGTTGTGGCGCAGGCAAACTTCATCTCGTCCTCTTTTACAGAGCAGCGCACCGGCGTATTTTTGGGGTTGTTAATAATCAGGGAAATACGCTCAATCGTATCAATAATATCGTCGGTATTCACGGTAAGGCAGGTTCTTTTTTCCTTTTTAATAATGGAATTATAATCAAGATAATTGCCCTCAATCAAGCGGGAAACCAAATAATAATCCCCAATCATAAAGCTCATGTGATTGGTGCCGACGCGCATTATTACGTTGTCGCTTTCGTCCTCAATCATTCTGAAAACCTCGGAAATAGAACGTCCGGTCACCACAAACCGCATGGGTACTTCATTTTTTGCGGTTTCTTTACGAATGGCAATGCGAAGACCGTCCAGCGCGACCAGCTTTATATAATCCGGCTCCACTTCAAAATAAATACCGGTATACATCGGCATGGTATTTTCTTCCTCCACGGCAAAAATGGTCTGCCGCACCATGGATTTCAGCATAGATCCCGGCATTTTGAACTCCTTGCCGTCGTATGTGGTGGGAATTTCCGGAAAGTCTGTGGCTTCAATGCCCACAATATCAAAAGAAGAGGTTCCGCCCGTAATGTGGCAAACGGCGTTTTCGTCCACCGTAATGGTAACGGTATCGCCCGGCATTTTCCGAATAATATCGCCCAAAAGCTTTGCGCCGATGACAATGTCGCCCGGCTCCAGGCATTCAATTTCCAATTCCTTTTTAATGCCGATCTCATAATTATAAGAAGCCATAGTCAGCCGGTTTTCCTCTGCGGAGAAAAGAATACCCTCCAAAACCGGTACGGAGGATTTTGTGGCAACGGCCCGAGAAAGCTTTCCTACGGCTTCGGATAACTCCTGTCTGTTCACAATAAATTTCATATTTTCAGCTCCTAAAATGTATGAATATATCTTAAATAATTAGTATTAATAGTAGGGGGTGCGAAAAATGTGGAAAACTCCCGAAAGCCGCGAATTAAGGGCTTTTACGAGCGGTTGCACTGCGTTGAAAAATTGTTTAAAAAAAGAGAATAAAAAAGGCCTTCTTCACTTATCCACAGCACTGTGAAAAACTCAGAATAAATTGTGTGGAAAAGTGAATATCTTAAAAGGTTTTTTTCTTTTTTAAATCCTTTTTAAAAAGACGT
>CADAVL010000069.1 GCA_902791335.1 Oscillospiraceae bacterium | reverse complement strand
CCTAAAATGGTGTATTTTCGGCGTATTTTCACTTGTCGTCTTTATAAGGCGGAAAGCCTTATTGCATCCTCCGCGTAAAAATCCGTACAAAAATCCACTTATTTTAGGTCGCAGATTTTTTCCTGTAACGGATTTTTTTGCAGTGCAAGGCATAAAACGCAGCGAATATTTTCGGATTAACGAGGATTTTAACACAGCAATGCGGAAAATCCGCAGCGAAAAAACGGATTCTTAATTCTTATTGTTTGCCTAGGCAAACAATAAGAATTAAGAACCGGTCAAACGTCTGTTTTTTTTCGGCGCACGGACAAAAACACCGAAAATATACCGCCTTTTAAATCGGGAAATTTATTTTATTGTTCGGGTTTATAGCGAAAGGTGCCGCTTTCTGGCGGCCAAAAAATTCGGGGGGCAACCGCCAAAAAATCATTTAGGGGGGGCTCGCGCGCCGCGCGCCTGTTTGTCCAACGGACAAACAGGCAGGGCTGTTGGCACCTTGAAAAAAGCGGACTTTCCAAAAAAATGTGCGAGCCAACAGCCCTTAAGGGGCTTCGCCCCGGCGCGGTGCGCGAGCCCCCCTAAATGATTTTTGCGGTAGAGAATTCGGAGCGAGAGATCAGCTTATTCAACATGATCTATAAAAAACCGCTTGCCTTTTTATAAAAAACATAGGTCAAGCCGCGCACCCCATATAGTTTAAAAAGGGGTGAATGCAATGCTTTTTGATTTGATCTTATCAGCAATTTCACAGATTGGCTATCTTATCTTGCACGTTGGCGCAAAAGGGCAGTTTCCGCCGCCGCTTTCGCAAAAAGAGGAGGCTTTATATATCGAGCGGCTACAAAAGGGCGACGAAGAAGCGCGGCGAATGCTCATTGAACACAATTTGCGTCTGGTGGCGCACATTGTAAAAAAATATTATAACGGTCTGGTGGAAAGCGAGGATCTGATCTCTATCGGCACGGTGGGGCTGATCAAAGCCGTTTCAACCTACAACGGTGAAAAAGGAATCAAACTGGTGACCTACGCGTCGCGCTGTATAGAAAATGAAATATTAATGTGCTTTCGCGGATTGAAAAAGACCTCGCAGGATGTACTGATGGGCGATCCCATTGAAACCGATAAAGAGGGTAATAATCTTACACTGCTAGATATTTTAGCCGACGACACCGATATTTTGGACGATCTTGATTTGAAATTCAAGGTCACTGAGCTGCAGGAATATTTAAAAACCGAACTGTCCCCGCGCGAGCAGAAAATTATTTTTATGCGCTACGGGCTCGGCGGCTTTGAGGAGCTGCCTCAGCGCGAGGTGGCACAGCGGCTGCACATTTCGCGCTCTTATGTCAGCCGCATTGAAAAGAAAGCACTGCTGAAACTGAAAAAGCGATTTTTGCAAAAGGGTATTCGGTCTTAAAATCTGATTTTTTAAATCTTTTTTTGGAAGTTTTTGTGGCGCGGCGCACCCAACCCGCATTGCACGAATCTTAAATGATGTCGGACTTTAAAGGTCTGCGCGGCTGCCGCAGTCTATTTTTTACACGCAACATCAAAACGTAAAACCGCCCTTGCAATTTGGGGGCAAAAAAGATAAAATAAAAGGGCAAAGCTTAAAATATCATCGGACGAAGAAGCATCTTTTTAAAATTGTTTTAAAAAGGCGGAACGGAGAAATTCATGAAAAAATCAATCAGCATTCTTTTGGTCGTTTTAACGGTTTTGTTCTCATTTTCGGGTTGTCAAAAAGAGAACGACACCGCATCTTATCCGATCGACGAGCAGGACGCGGCACTGTCAGAGGATTTGTTCGGCTTTACGGCGGCTTTAAACGGGCGGGTGTTTGCGTTTCCTCAAAAATACGAAACGTTTCAAAAAACCGGTTGGACGATTTTCAAGAAGCTTTCGAAAAATACGCTGAAAACCGGTCAGTACAGTATTTACGAAATTGAAAAGGGCGATCTTCGCACTGAGGCGTATTTTGCTAATTTCGGTGAAAAAGAGCAACCGCTTAAAAATTGTCTGGTTTGCGGCGTTATTGTAAACGCCGAACAGGGGGTTTCGCTGACACTGCCGAAAAAGATTTCTTTAAATCTCAAAAAAGAAGCAATTATAAAGCTTTACGGCGAGCCGCAAAAAACCGAGAAAACCCCGGAAGGCGAAATCCTTTATTACAAAAAAAGCGATCTTTCAGGGTTAAAACTCACCTTTCGCGATGAAAAGCTTTTTGAGGCTGATTATTTTGACGTGCGCGACTCCTCTTTGGACGGCGCTTCCGACAAGGTGCCGGCGGCTGTAAAGGATTACAAAGCGCCGAAAGAGCTTTCGGGAAAGCTTTCCGACTTTACCTTTTATTTGTACGGCCGCAATTACACCATGCCGCTGCCGGTGCGCGAGCTTTTGAAAAACGGTTGGATCATGGCGTCCAAAAAGCAGGAATATATTCAAGCTCAGAAAACGGTCAAGGACGCGGTAAAGCTGACCTACGCCAACCGCACACTCACGTTGGACCTTACCAATCGCGCCGACTACCCCACAAAGGCCGAAAACTGCTTTGTAAAGAGCATTGAAAGCGTTTATTCCGTAAAGCTCGATCTGACGCTGGCAAACGGCTGTCGGGTGGGCAGCACCGAGGGTAATCTTTTAAGCACCTTTAAAAAATCCGACTTTACAAGCGTTAAAAAATCCGGCAAAAAGAAAATCTATACTTATAAAAAAGATGGGAGCGGCACCATGAAGATCACTGTCGATTCGGATGGGTACATCGGCAAAATTAAAATTACGTCGGAATAAAGAATCCTCAAAAGAGTCCACTTTTTTAAAGCGGTAGATTAAAACAAAAAACAAAAAATCCCGAACGCCAAGCGTTTTTTGCTCGCGTTCGGGATTTTGTTCGGCAATCAAAATACAGAGTTGCCGAGCTTTTTGAAAAAAGGTACGATTTTTGTGAGTTTAAATAAAATTTATGCGCGGTGAATCTCCGTTTCACCGGTTTCAAAGTTTACGCGAACGGTTGAGCCGTCCTCGTAGGTGATCCTTTGCGAACCGTCGGGCAGGAATTCATGCTTTTGCATGAAAACGGTGCTGAGGTCGCGCGTAAGCTTATAATCTTCGTATAAAGCCTTTATAACCGCAACCGCTTTTTTCGGCTTTTCGCCCGGTTTCCAAACAAGGTCCTCCTTGCCCCAAACCGCCTCGCTTGTAAGAAAATCCACAAAGCAGTAAGCCGTTGGCCTTGCACCGTATAAAAGAGAGAGCTGGCGCTCTTTTTCGGTTTTTAAACAATAATTCACGCTGTCGCGCGCCGAGGCGTTGTAAAGCACTGTGCCGTGCAAAACCAGAGGTACCAGCGGAATGGAGTCGTCCATCCAATCGGCTTCCTCCTGCTTTCTCAACGGCTCAAACTGGGCGTAAAAGCCGTAGTCGAGGTATTTCACGCCAAAATCGGCCACGCCTTCGGAGGAAGAACCACCGACGTATTTTTGCATGGCATGAAAGGCGTGATCGGCCGCTTCGCGATAATCCTTCGGTGTCATCGGTCGGGTCTTGGAATAGCTTCGCAGCGTGGGTACAATGGTGATCACGTCGCAGTAGTGAAGTCCGTTCAAACCGAATTTTTGCAGTTTTTTCAGATCGTTTATATAAGCCTTTTCACGGTAGGGCAGGGCGACGCGATAGGGTCGGCCGCCGCTCCAGTCGGCGGGCAGGGTGGAATAGCTGCCGTCTTTCTTTACAATAATATCGTCAAAGCTGAAGCAATCGGCGATCTCGTAAGCGTCGGTAAAATTGGTATGCAGATTTATGGTGTAACCGGTCGCTTTGGCTTTTTTAATGCAGGATATTAAGCCTTCTTCGCCGCCCAATTCCGGTTCGACCGGGAACATCTGCGGCCAACGGCCGTCGTGTCCGCGGTAATTCCAGCCAACCAAGCAAAGCTCGGCTTTGTCGATACCGGCGGCTTTCATCTCGTCAATTAATTCCTCCACCATTTTGAAGGAGCAGGCAACGTGCATGGGTGGCTCGTTTTCGGGCGTTTGGTGCGGCACAGGGGAGGGGGCCGGCTTCCAGGCCATGCGAATCCGCACATAAACCGATTCGCAGGCGTATTTCACCGCTTCGCGCTCGGCGGCTTTTTGATTTAAGCTGTAATAGTATTCGTTTTGAAGGCAGTAGTTCCGATACCACCGCGCGGCACCGTTGTAATCGGCTTCGTCTTTTTCTAATGGGTGGAGCACCACTTGAATGTCCTCGTACGGGGCGCGTCCCTCCAGAGGAAATTCCAAATGATAGCGGTAGCTGCCGTCACGGCATTCTCCGAAAAGCAAATATTCGTCGCGCATTCCGGTAACCGTGCCAACAAATCCGCGGTCGTTTTTTATAAAGCAGAACATTCTCAAAACCAGTCGGTCGGATAAATACTGTCCGGATTTTCCGCTTTCTTTAAAATTTACAAGGCGCGACCAGCCAAGGTCGGGAATGATGAAATAGCCCTCGTCTTTTTCGGTGGCGGTGAAATCGCCGTCAAAAAGGACAGCCCTTTCGTACCCCTCTTTGACGGTTTCGGCCGGCAGGGTCACAATGAAGTTGCCGTTTTTTTCTGCGGCGTTCAAAACCAGTTTTTTATCGTTATTTTCCTTTTTTAAAGTGGCATGGAATTTCATAAAATGCACTCCTTTTGCGGTTTGTTCGTTTTATGATTCACTGAGTTGTTCTTATTTTATCAAATTTTTTGAGTTTTTGAAAAGATATAAAACAGACAAGATTTATTTAAAAACCAACTTGTATGATAAAGAAAAATCGACGAAGTAATATATCTTTGCCCTCACAAAAGAGCGATCCGCCAAAATCCGCGCCGCCGCGCCGAGGAGCTTTGCTCCTCGGCGCCAAAGCCCCTAGGGCGCCCCTTCTACTTTGCGCAGTTTCTTAAAAGGGGCTTTGGCAAAAACACCGCGGACGAAAGCTGCGGCTTTCGTCCGCGGTGTTGCGCGGCGGCGCGGATTTCGGCGAATCGATTTTTTGTGGGGCAAAAGCGGGGGCGTACTTAAATCCATTTTTGCATCGGCGTTTGTGTCGGACAAAGCATACATCGCGCAAACTGCAAAAGAATTCCAAGCGAAAGCACCACGTAGCCTCTTTTGAAACCGTGCGGTTTTAGAGGGCGAAAAAGGTTTTTTCAATAATTTTACAGTTACACTTGATTTTTCAAGCAAGGTGTGTTAAAATAGCATTCGCACGGAGGCTTAGCTCAGCTGGTCAGAGTGCCTGCTTCACACGCAGGAGGTCGGCGGTTCGAGCCCGCCAGTCTCCACCATAAAAAAGCACTTAGCTTTACGCTAAGTGCTTTTTCAGTTTTATATTCGCCTTGCGGCAGTGGTATTATGCTATGCATAGTGATATTACCTTGCGGCAGTTTTAGGCGCGAATGTAATGTCACTGAGCGCAACCGCTTTGCTAAAAATAACAAAGCATGGATTTTAAATAATCATCAACAGCGTGCCGGCAACAATGAGCAGTAGCCCGACACCCGATTTTTTAGAAAGTCTTTCATGGAAAACAACGGCGGAAAAGCCGATAGAAACAAGAATGCTTAATTTGTCGATCGGCACCACCACGCTGGCAAGGCCGTCCTGTAACGCTTTATAATAGCAAAGCCAAGAGGCGCCGGTGGAAAATCCGGAAAGCAGGATAAACCCCAATTCGTTTTTCGGCAGCTTGGAAACCAGCGGCATTTTGCCCTCGATTAACACAATGAACCACGCCATGATCAGTACCACGCCGGTGCGTATCGCCGTGCCGAGGTTGGACTCCACGCCGTCAATGCCGATCTTTCCGAGAATGGAGGTAAGACTGGCAAACACAGCGGATAAAACCGCGAAAATGAACCAGCTTTTGTTAGAGCTTTTGTTCTGTCTGGTTGCTTTTTTCTCTATCATTAAATAGGTGCCAAGACCAATGAGCGGAATTGCAATGCCTTTTAAAAGTGTGATTTTTTCGCCTAAAAAAATGAAAGACAGCAAAATTGTCAGCACCGTACTGAGCTTGTCAATGGGAACGACCTTATTGACATCGCCGACTTTCAGCGCGCGGAAATAGCAAAGCCAGGAAGCGCCGGTGGCAAGGCCGGAAAGCACAAGAAAGACCCAGGTTTTTGAGCTTAACGAAGAAATCGTGGCGGCCGATCCGGAAATCAGCACCATCAGCCACGAAAATCCTAAGACCACCACAGTGCGAATGGCGGTGGCAACGCCCGAATCGGTTCTTTTGATGCCGCACTTTGCGAGTACGGCGGTAATGCCGGCAAACAGCGCCGACAAAAAAGCAAGAATTACCCACATAAAAAAGGACCTTTTTTAAAAAAATAATGATGAAAAAAGAAACCTATCGACAAAGAATCACCGAAGAAGCAGCCTTCTAAGCCTACATCGGCCGAAAAGCGCCGGAATGGCGCAACGGATCTTTTGAGACGTTTCTATATTCATTATATCAAGCGGTTTTTGTATTTCAAGATGTAAAACACATTTTGAAGCTTTGAGCCATTGACACAGCGGTGGTTTTCATGTAAAATAAAAGAAATAAATTGGGGGTATTTTGAATGAATCCTGTTTATAAACGAATTTTATTAAAGCTTTCCGGCGAGGTGCTTGCCGGCGCTCAGAAATCCGGCATTGATTTTGACACGGTGTTGACCATTTCCAAAAGCATTAAAAAGGTGGTTGACATGGGTGTTCAGGTGGCCATCGTTGTTGGCGGCGGCAACTTCTGGCGCGGCCGTTCCAGCGGTGAAATGGATCGCACCAGAGCCGATCACATGGGCATGCTTGCCACGGTGATCAATTCGCTCGGCCTTGCCGACGGCCTTGAAAAAGTCGGTCTGGACGTTCGGGTGCAAACCGCCATTGAAATGCGCGAGATCGCAGAGCCCTATATCCGTAATAAGGCCGTTCGCCATTTGGAAAAGGGCCGCGTGGTGATCTTCGGCTGCGGCACGGGCAACCCGTTCTTTTCCACCGATACCGGCGCTGCTTTGCGCGCGGCGGAAATCGACGCGGATATTATCTTTAAGGCCACTAATGTGGACGGCGTTTATGACAGCGACCCCAACCAAAACCCCAATGCCGTGAAGTACGACACCGTCAGCTTTATGGACGTTCTCAACAAGGGACTTCATGTGATGGACAGCACCGCGGCCTCTCTTTGCATGGACAATAAGCTGCCGATTCTGGTGTTCAACCTTAACGATCCCGAGAACATTGTCCGCGCGGTTTCCGGTGAAAACGCCGGCACCATTGTAAAATAATTATTCCGGAGGAAACAAAGATGAAAACCGTTATTTCTAAAATGGAAGCACGCATGAATAAATGCTTAGAATCGCTTGACCGCAATTTCAAAACCATTCGCGCCGGCCGCGCCAATGCGTCGGTGCTTGATAAAATTCAGGTGGAATATTACGGCACCCCCACGCCGATCAATCAGATGGCGGCTATTTCCACGCCCGACCCGAGAACCCTGCAAATTCAGCCGTGGGATAAAACTACTTTAAAGGAGATCGAAAAGGCGATTCTTACCTCCGATCTCGGCATCAATCCGCAGAACGACGGCAACGTGATCCGGTTGAATTTCCCACCGCTGACCGAAGAGCGCCGCCGCGACCTGGCAAAAGAAGTTAAAAAGATGGGCGAAGAAGCAAAAATCGCCGTTCGCAACTGCCGCAGAGACGGTATTGACGGCATTAAAGCGCTCAAAAAGAACAATGAGATCACCGAAGACGAGCAGGCCGACGGCGAAAAGCTTGTGCAAAAAAGCACGGACAAATTCGTGACGGAAATTGACAGCATGACGCAGGATAAAGAAAAAGAGATCATGGCGATCTGATTTTTAAAAGATCAATCAGCCCTTGCGGCAGATTTTGCGGGAGGGACTCCTATAAAAATCTGCCGCATTTTTAAGGCTTTTTTACATTCATAGAACGAAAGGGTGACTGAGAAGGTTGAGCCTTTTTAAGAAAAAGAAAACGGCAGAATTTGCGGTAATGCCGCAGCACATTGCCATTATTATGGACGGCAACGGCCGCTGGGCCAAGCGCCGCGGAATGCCGAGAACTGCCGGTCACGCCGCCGGCGCCTCCACCTTTAAGGCCATTGCGCGCCATGCAAACAAGATCGGTGTGCCGTTTATGACGGTCTATGCCTTTTCCACCGAAAACTGGAAGCGTCCGCCTGAAGAAGTGGACAATATCATGAAGCTTTTGAAGGACTATTTGAAGGACGCAAAGAACTTTAAGGACGAAAATATCAAGGTGCGGTTTATCGGCAATCTTGAGGTGCTGGACGAGGAGATCAAAGCCCTCATCAAAGAGGACGAGGAAGCTTCAAAGGACGCCACGGGAATGACGCTTAACATCGCGCTGAATTACGGCGGCCGCGACGAACTGGTAAGAGCGACCAAGGAAATTTGCAAGCGTGTGCAAAGCGGCGCGCTTTCGGTGGACGAAATTGACGAACAAACGGTTTCCGACAGTCTTTATACCGCCGGTCAGCCCGATCCGGATTTTATTATCCGACCGAGCGGCGAATACCGCCTTTCCAATTATCTGATCTGGCAGTCGGCCTACGCGGAATTTTGGTTTTCCGATATTTTGTGGCCGGATTTCAAGCCGCGTGACCTGGACCGCGCCATTCGGGATTTCGGTCATCGCAACCGTCGGTTCGGCGGCGTTTAAACCTTTTTTTGACAGTCAAACAACCGCCGAAATGAAAGAATTGCGGATTTTCCGCCGTTTGGCACGGCAGTTTTGAAGCCATTCTAAGAAGGGGAGCCATCTTCATGAAAACAAGAATTATTTCGGCCGCAGTAGGTCTTGTATTATTTGTTGCGGTGCTGGCCGTGAGTGTACATATTCCGCTGGTTTTGTGTATCGCGCTCACAGCGCTTTGCGTTTTGGGCACGTATGAAATGCTTCACAATACAAAGCTTTTAAAACACCCGGCCGAGCTTATTTCGGCACTGCTTTCGGCGGTGGTTCTCACTTTGAGCTTTTGCGGCGTTTTGCCGATAGGCGTAATGAATCTTGTGCCGGTCTATTTTCTTTTGCAGGCGGTGCTTTTGCTTGTCTGCCACAAAAAAACCGACGCGGCTGGATTTTTTGCCGCAATTTGCGTGCCGGTGATGCTGTCGTTTGCGTTTTCCACGGTGATGAATTTATTCCGCGCCGAAAACGCCAAGCTTTTCTATTTTCTTTTGCTGTTTGTGTTCTCCTGGGGCGCGGACACCGGCGCTTATTTTGCCGGAACCTTTTTCGGAAAGCACAAGCTTTGCCCTGAAATCAGCCCCAAAAAGACGGTGGAGGGCGCAGTGGGCGGCATTCTATCAAGCGTTCTGCTGACCGTGATTCTTTGCACGGTGTATCATGCCGCGCTGTCGGTGAAAATCCACTGGCTTTTCATGATCGCGGCGGCGGTCATCTTCGCGGTGGTCGGCATGATCGGCGACCTTTACGCTTCGCAGATCAAGCGCTATCTCGGCATTAAGGACTACGGCACAATTATGCCGGGTCACGGCGGCGTGATGGATCGGTTCGACAGCGTTTTAATGATCTCGTCGTTTTTCTATCTTTACCTGACCTGGATCGGGGTTCTTTAAATTTTTCAAAAATTTACAGCGACCGTTTTTTTCAATCGGTGCTGCAAAAGTCGCGCGGAAAATGCGTAAAGTGGTGCAAAAAAACAAAAGCCGCGTGAAAAAGCAAAAACCGCACGAAAAGCAAAAGTCACGCAAAACCACGCGTAATAAAACCGCGGCTGCCGCGGACAGAGTCGCTTTTGAAAGCTCAGTTTGCGGCGGAATATTCGGAGGATTTTGGAATAATAATGATAACAAAGGCAATTTCTCTTTTGGGCTCGACCGGCTCGATCGGCACGCAGGCGCTGGACGTTGCAAGAGCGCAAGGCTACCGTGTTGCGGCACTGGCGGCCGGAAAAAATGCAGCGCTTTTGGAAAGCCAGGCGCGCGAATTTGAGCCGCAGCTCGTGGCGGTGTTCGATGAAACCGCCGCGCGCGATTTAAAGGTTCGCCTTGCCGATACGAATATTAAAGTGGTGTCCGGCGAAGAAGGCGTAGTGCTGGCGGCAACGGTCGATTGCGACACCGTGCTCAATGCCATTGTCGGCATTGCAGGCTTAAAACCAACTTTGGCAGCCATTCGCAAGGGAAGAACGCTGGCGCTTGCCAACAAGGAAACTTTGGTCACGGCCGGCGACCTTGTCATGGCTGAAGCAGAGAAAAACAACGTGCAGATTTTGCCGGTGGACTCGGAGCATTCGGCGATCTTTCAGTGCCTTCAGGGCGTGCCGCAGGGAGCGCTTTCCAAAATACTGCTCACGGCGTCGGGCGGTCCGTTCTTCGGCAAGACCGAAAAGGAACTGCAAAATGTTACGCCGCAAAGCGCTTTAAAGCACCCGAACTGGAGCATGGGCGCAAAGATCACCATTGATTCCGCCACCATGATGAATAAAGGCCTTGAGGTGATCGAGGCCATGCATTTATTCGGCGTCCGGGCGCAGGATATTGAAATTTTGATCCATCGCGAAAGTATTTTGCATTCGGCCGTAGAATTGGCCGACGGCGCAGTGATCGCACAGCTCGGCGCGCCGGATATGCGCTTGCCGATACAGTATGCGCTGACCTACCCTCAAAGGCTTTCCTGCCCGTCCGAGCGGCTGAGCCTTACAGATGTTGGAAATCTTTCCTTTTTTAAACCGGATGTAAAAACCTTCTGCTGTCTTGGCGCGTGCCTTTCGGCGGCCAAAAGAAGAGGGCTTTTTCCGGCGGCCGCGAACGGTGCAAACGAACGCGCAGTGGCGCTTTTCTTAGAAGGAAAAATTC
>CADAVL010000068.1 GCA_902791335.1 Oscillospiraceae bacterium | reverse complement strand
AACTCAGCGAAAAAGATGTCCGCGACGCCATGCGCGAGGTTCGTCTTGCATTGCTCGAAGCGGACGTTAACTATAAAGTTGCAAAAGATTTCACGAATTCCGTCACCGAAAAATGCATTGGCGAAAAGGTGATGGACAGCCTTACCGCACCGCAGATGGTTGTAAAAATTGTCCGCGATGAATTGACCGCATTAATGGGCGGCGACACTGCAAGAATCAACACTGCTTCCAAGATTCCCACAGTCATTATGATGTGCGGTCTTCAGGGCTCCGGTAAAACCACGCACAGTGCAAAGCTTGCAAAAATGCTGAAAAAGCAGGGCCACCGACCCATGTTGGTTGCCTGTGATATTTACCGTCCTGCCGCAATCGAACAGTTAAAGGTTGTGGGCGAGCAGGTGAATGTACCGGTTTTTGAAAAGGGTACGCAAAAGCCTGAAAAAACCGCCAAAGAAGCCGTGAAATGGGCCAGAGATTACGGCAACGATTTTATTATTCTGGATACCGCCGGCCGACTTCACATTGACGAAGACCTCATGGCGGAGCTCAAGCGCATTACCGAAGCGGTTGAAGTAAACGAAATTTTACTGGTAATTGATTCTATGGTCGGCCAGGACGCCGTAAACATTGCCAAGGCTTTTAATGACCTTTTGGAAATCTCCGGCGTGATTCTTACAAAACTGGACGGCGATACCCGCGGTGGCGCGGCGCTGTCTGTTCGTGCCGTTACCGGCAAGCCGATCAAATTTGTCGGTACCGGTGAAAAAATGGACGATCTGGAGGAATTCCACCCCGATCGCATGACTTCCCGAATTCTCGGCATGGGCGATATGCTCTCCTTAATTGAGCGCGTGGAAGACCAGCTTGACGAAAAGAAAGCCATGGAAGCCGCAAAAAAGCTTCAGGAAAACCGTTTTGATCTCAACGATCTTTTGCAGCAGTTTGCACAGCTTAAAAAAATGGGCTCCATGAAGCAGCTGATCTCCATGATTCCCGGTGTCGGCAAACAGTTAAAAGATGTTGACATTGACGATCGGCAGTTTGCCCGCGTGGAATCCATAATCTATTCTATGACAAAAAAGGAACGCTCCAAGCCCGAAATTTTAAACGCATCGCGCAAAAAACGCATTGCGGCCGGCTCCGGCACTTCCGTTGAGGAAGTCAACCGTCTTTTGAAGCAATACGACAGCATGAAAAAGATGTTTAAGCAAATGAACGCCGGTTCAAAGTCCAAATCCGGTCGGAATATGCGCAAAATGATGGGCGGTTTTTCCGGCATGGGCGGCCCGGGTGGTTTCCCCGGCGGATTTTAAAAAAGTTTGTGAAACAGATATCACACTTCTGTTTTGAAAATACTTTATTCTTTAAAGGAGGTGTAATGAATGGCAGTTAAGATCAGACTTCGCCGTATCGGTGCTAAAAAGGCTCCTTTCTACCGTGTCGTTGTTGCTGATTCCCGTTTTTCCCGTGACGGTCGTTTCATTGAAGAAATCGGTTATTATGATCCCACAAAGGATCCCGCCGTGGTAAATATCGACGGTGAAAAGGCAAAACAGTGGATCGCAAACGGCGCTCAGCCGACCGATACCGTTAAGGCAATTTTAAAGAAAAACGGCGTACTGTAAGCTTTGGTTACGGTATACCACGGCAACAGATTTCAAAAAGTGGGAATTTGTTGCTTACTGTGTGGAATTTATGGCTTTTAAAGCTTTGTCGTCGGCACATGCGCCGCTGTGTCGTTACGACGTTCCCGCAGTTACATATTTAGGCATACGCGGCGAGATGGAGATTACTTATGACCGATTTATTGGTTACGATCGCTCAGGGCTTGGTTGAACTGCCCGACGAAGTTAAAGTTGATGTTGACGAACCGAACGAGGAAGGCGTTATTGTTTATCACCTTCACGTTGCCGAAAACGACATGGGTCGTGTGATCGGCAAGCAGGGCAGAATTGCAAAGTCAATTCGCACTGTGATGAGAGCCGCCGCCAATCGCGACGGACAGAAAGTTGCAGTTGAGATCGACTAAGCAAGCCTTAAAAGGCACCGTTTGCGGTTGCCTTGCGACGAATTTTATTTATTAACGGTCGTTAAGTTTCGTGAAATATCAGAAGCTTGCGGCCGTTTTAACATTTTTGAGAGGTTTTTATGATCAAGAAATTCATTGAATGCGGAGAAATTGTAGGCACGCACGGCGTGCGCGGTGAGGTTCGGGTGAATCCCTGGTGCGATTCTCCGGAATTTTTGCGCCAGTTTAAGGTCTTTTATCTTGACGAAAACGGTGAACGAGCCGTGACGGTTGAACGCGCAAGGGCGGCCAACACGGTGGCCTTAATAAAAATTCAAGGAATTGACTCAAAAGAGGATGCAGATAAATTGCGCCGAACGGTGCTTTATATAAACCGAAACGATGCCGATATCGGCGACCGCTACTTTGTGCAGGAATTGATCGGTGCAACGGTTTACGACGCCGATTCCAATAAAGTTTTGGGCGAAATTTCCGACGTTACCAACAACCCTGCCAACGATATCTGGCACATTAAAAACGAAAAAGGCGTTCACCTTCTTCCGGCGGTAGACGCAGTGATCGTATCGGTTGATGTGGCGGCGTCAAAAGCAGTCATTCGACCGATGAAGGGGATTTTTGATGATGAGGATTGATATTCTGACGCTGTTTCCCGATATGTGCAACGCCTTTTTGCATGAGAGCGTCATCGGCAGAGCCATAAAGGCCGGGAAAGTGGACATTCGCTGTCACAATATCCGCGATTATACCACCGATAAGCACAACCGCGTGGACGATGCGCCTTATGGCGGCGGCATGGGCATGATCATGGGCGTTCAGCCGATATACGATTGCTATATGACGCTGTTTGGCGAAGAAGAACCGCGGCCAAAGCTTTATTATCTATCACCAAAAGGGGAAACCTTTACGCAAAAAATGGCCTGCGCGCTTTCAAAGCAGTCGCACATTGTCTTGCTTTGCGGCCATTACGAGGGGGTCGATCAGCGCGTGCTGGACGAGCTTCAGTGCGAGGAGATCTCGGTGGGGGATTATGTATTGACCGGCGGAGAAATGCCGGCTTTAATTGTGGCGGACGCGGTAGCAAGGCTGCTGCCCGGCGTACTTTCCGACGATATCTGCTTTGAAGAGGAAAGTCATTTTGCCGGCCTTTTGGAATATCCACAGTATACAAGGCCGCCGGAGTGGAAAAACCGTGAAGTACCGCCGGTTTTGCTGTCGGGGCATCATAAGAATATCACCGAATGGCGGCGGCAAAAGGCCATTGAAACTACGTTCTTAAAGCGTCCCGATATGCTGAAAACTGCTGATTTAACCGAAAAAGAACGCGCATTTATAAAAGAATTATCGCAAAAATAGCGTTTTTTAAAAATATAGCTCTCAAACAGTCGTCGGTATTTTGCACTACTGCGTGAATAACTATGCGTCAAAATGCACAAATGGGCTCTGATTTTTTTGTCAAGACTTGGAATAATATGAGAACTCTCAAAATTCAAGCTCAATTTGATTGACGAATGAATAAAATGTGGTATAATACTAATAGTTTTTATGGTCCGTGCGATCACGCAACTTCTGTTTGATAGGAGATTTCAAATATGTACGTTAAAGATGTTGTTGTTCAGAATCAGGTTGGCTTACACGCCCGTCCGGCTACCTTCTTTATTCAGAAAGCAAACGAATACAAATCCTCAATTTGGGTTGAAAAAGAGGAAAGACGTGTTAACGCAAAGAGCCTATTAGGCGTTCTTTCTTTGGGTATTCTCTGCGGCAGCGACATTCGCATTATTGCCGACGGCGCCGACGAACAGGCCGCTGTGGACGCTTTGGTAGAACTGGTTGAGTCCGGCTTTGCCGAATAATCTTTCGCGTTTACCTTTTCAATAATTCTATATATTGTTTTACTATGGGTGTTTTTTACCCATAGTAATATATCCGGGTGTGGCTCAGTTTGGTAGAGCGCTTGAATGGGGTTCAAGAGGCCGCTGGTTCGACTCCAGTCACTCGGACCACGAAAAAAGCAATTGCATTTTGCAATTGCTTTTTTTCATGTGACTGCACTTTGTACAAAGCCACAAAGACGTTCTTAGTGAAGAGTGAATCGGTAAAAGTTAAAATCCCAAAGACTTACGCCTTTGGGATTTTGGCTGGGGTGGCAGGATTCGAACCTACGAATGCAGCAGTCAAAGTGCTGTGTCTTACCACTTGACGACACCCCAATATTTTTTTGAATAACAACGGTAGATTTTAAAAAATCGCCGCTGTCCAAAACGGAAAGCGGCGATTTGAATGGGGTGGGTAATCGGGTTCGAACCGACGACCTCCAGGGCCACAACCTGGCACTCTAACCAGCTGAGCTATACCCACCATTTGTTACCGCGCAAGAATTATTATAGCAACCGAACGCATGTTTGTCAATACTAAATTTTCAAAATAAGCAACTTTTACGACAAATTCTTGATTCAAAGGCGGAATTTGCGCTCCGACCAAAGGAATCATCGAGTCGGGCGCAGCTGGTAGGTCTAATTTTGCCTACATTTTTGGCCGACGGTGACTGTTGAGATTGCTTTGCTGGCTGCCTTAAAAATACCGGCTCAAAGCTTAAAATCCTCAACCGAGTAATCGTCGCCGAGCGTTTGTCTTTGCGGCGCTCTTTTTAAAATATCATATTTGAATTTTCGGCAGTGATCATGGGGCTGTACCACACCTTTATATTTGCAAAGGATCTCGCTGTCCTCGGCAAAGGTGCGCGCGTGTCGGCAATAGGCGCACTGCGGATGGATCTTTTTATTAATCAGTTTGCATTTTGGCATAAAATCACAGTCCTTATAGGGTTTCATATTTAAACGTATTTTAGCATATTTTGTGCTTTTTTGCAAGTCGCAAACAGCCGGGAAGTTTTCTCTTCCCATGAATGCCCGAATGCAGAAAAAGAAAGGTGGACAAAACAAATCCGATCAGCATGATGGCGCTCAAATAAGGATTGCCATGGCTTTCGGATATTTTTACGGTGTTCCAAACCGAAAGGCTTGGTTTCACGAGTGTTACCAGGAACCAGGTCACCGCGGCGCAAATAGCGCCCTGTACCGTTTTCCAAAAAATCAGCATCATCGGCTTTTTTAAATAATCCTTTGCCACCGATACCACTTGCAGCTGAACGCTAAGCCCCCCGAATCCAATAAGAAACGCCACAAGATACGGCGAATAATCTTTTGCATTATAAACACCGATGGTGACTTCTAAAATGCAGCTGAGCGGCATAAGATACCCCGACCTTTGAATAACGGCCGAAACGCCGCCGAACAACAGCACCCAAAAACAGATTTTCAAAATGCTTTCACCGCTGTCGTTCACCGCGCGGATACAGGCCTCCTTGCCGTTTTGGCTTTTTTGGCCGCTGCTTTTGATCACTGCGGCCGTAATCTTTCTTTTGTGTATTCTTGCGGTAATGCCCGCGGCCGCAAGCTCGGATACAAGTAAAATCCCACCCAGCATTTCACTGCCATAAATTCCTTTGCCAATCATGGTGAGCAAAAACGCAGGGCCCGGATTTACGCAGTGCATTAAAAGCGTTTGCGCGCCGATTTTGGTGATTTTTCCGTCCTTATACAATCCGTCAATCATTTTAGCACCGACTGGATAGCCGCAAATGAGCGACATCAGACTGACGCACCCGACATCGCCGTCAAGGCCAAACAGTATCTTTGATAAAAAATTACAAGGCCTCCAATTGAAAAAAATGCCGGTATAAATTGTAAAAAGACAAAGTATGCAAAAAGGATACAAGGAGGGAATTACAGAACGGTAGCAAAGCATCATGGCGTTTTGAACGCCGTGGCCGAAATTTTCGGCATCATACAAAAGAAAAAACGCCGACAGAAGGACTGTTATTCTTAAAAACCATTGATTCAAGGAAGTAAGCTCATCGCCTTTATCTAATCTTTTTGCTGATATTTCGTACGCACGCAAAGCACTCTTTAAGGGTTACGATGTATATATATTCGGGAAAATTTATATAAATTCTTATGACAGCATGAAATTTTGTTTTGCATTTATCGTTTTGTTTTATAGGGGGTCGCAAAAATGTCAAAGCACAAAAAGCTGAATATTTTGTCGCGCGCGCAAAAAACGCGGATACGGCTGCGTGGACTTTCCGCTAACCTTTCAAAAAATGATTTGGCAGCTTGCAAAATCGAATTGCGGTTTAATCGGGAAGCTATTATTGACGGCTGTCGGGGGGTGGCGGATTATAACGAAACCAGAGTTTGCTTAAATGTGGATAAAGGACTGATCGTTATTGACGGTGAAGGCTTGTCACTGTTTTCCTTTGATGAGGGATCTGCCATTGTCCGCGGAAAATTTGACAGCATCGGCTTTCATACATAAAGCACCCAATAAAACGCGGTGCGCTTTTCGGTTCGACGCTCGTTCACCTGGCAGAGCCGGCATTCAGTGAACGGATCTCAAAATTCAAATGCGATATAAAAAGGGCGTGAAATAAGTGGTTGTATTACTTCTTCGTTATCTTTGCGGCTTTGTAAAAATCCGAATATCCGGAGATTACCCCGAACGTTTTTTGAACATTGCTGCGCTCAATAATATAAAACTTTGGGGCATCAAAAAGCTTGACGGTTCGATCGTGGCGTTTATGAGCGTCAAGGATTTTAAAAGGATCCGACCGTATAAGCACAAAGCTGCGCTCAGCATAAAGCTTTTGTCCAAATACGGACTTTGGTTTATTCTAAGACCTTACAAAAGGCGTTTCGGCATTCCGGTGGGGATTGCCGCGTTTTTTGCAGTGAATTTCATACTTTCACAGTTTGTTTGGAATATCACTGTTACCGGGAACGAAGCGCTGTCCAAAAGCACGATCGTTTCCTATTGCCGCGATATCGGAATTGCCGAGGGTACCCCGACCGATCGCATTGACACGAACAGCGCGCGCTTAAAGCTTTTAATGAAGCATGGCGAACTGAGCTGGGCGTCGTTTATTATTGAGGGCTCGCATTTAACGGTAAATGTTTCCGAAACCGTGAAAGAGGAGGATCAGGACCGTCAGCCTGCCAATTTTGTGGCCGCAAAGGACGGCGTGATCGAAAAGGTTACCGTCAGTGCCGGAAAAGCCACCGTCAAGGTCGGTGATCCCGTGACGACCGGCGATTTGATCGCCACCGGCGCAATGGAATATACTGACGGCACTACAGCGCTGACGCATTGCCGCGGCAAGATTTTTGCAAAGATCATAACGCAGAAAACGGTTTTTATGCCGTTTCGATCCACGAAAACGGTCCTTACGGAGAATAAGGAAAGCCGCAAGGTTCTGAGCTTTTTTAATTTGAAGCTGCCGCTTGATCCAAGACCGTTCGGGCTGAAAGGAAAAGCGGTCATTGAGAAGAAACACCCTCAATGGGGCGACGCGTATCTGCCGATTTATGAATATAATATCACCGTTACCGAAAGACGAAGAAAAGCAATCGTCAAATCGCAGGAACTGGCAAAATCTGACGCTTTGAAAGCGCTTTCGCGCTACGAACGGCAATTCCCAGATGACACTAAAATCCTGTCGAAAATGGATAAAATAGAAACCGACAGCACCGGCGTTTTTGTGACAAGAGAATATGTTTTAAGGGAAAATATTGCAAGATTGAAAAAAATTAAAATTCCTACTGTTCAGAAGGATTGATTTGTGTTATAATAAAAATGGTTATAATTATTTTTGGATTAAAGAATTGCAAAACGATTGTAATAAGTTCGGCGCATCGTTGGCTGCTGCAGGGCAGTTTTTTAAAAGCAATTGATTTTTATGCACTTTTTTGATAAAAGAAGTATTGGAGAATATATATGGCAGAATGCTCAGTAAGACTTGACAGTATCAGCTATTTTTCAGAGCTGTTCGGAAATTACGACGAAAACATCAAAATGCTCGAAAAGGAATACGGCGTGATTATTACCTCTCACGATGAAACGGTGAAGATCACCGGTGATGAGGACGATGTTGCACTGGCAAAAAAAGCGATCGACGGATTAATCTTACTGCTGAAAAAAGGTGAGAGCATCGGCGAGCAGAACGTGCGCTATATGATCTCACTGGTAGCCGACGGCGATTCGGAAAAAATCGAAAACCTTACCGACGACAACTGTATCTGCATCAGCTCAAAGGGCCGTCCGATCAAGCCAAAAACGCTCGGGCAAAAGAAATATATCGAATCTATTCGGGATAATACGGTGACAATTTCCGTAGGTCCTGCCGGAACGGGTAAAACCTATCTTGCGGTTGCCATGGCGGTTACTGCCTTTCGTTCAAAATCCGTGAATCGTATTATTTTAACAAGGCCTGCGGTGGAGGCCGGAGAAAAGCTCGGGTTCCTGCCGGGCGACCTTCAGCAAAAAGTGGATCCTTATTTACGGCCGCTTTATGACGCGCTGTTTGATATGCTGGGCGCTGAGAATTTTGCCCGCTGTCAGGAGCGCGGCGACATCGAAGTGGCACCGCTTGCTTATATGCGCGGCCGCACGCTGGACGACAGCTTTATTATTTTGGACGAAGCGCAAAACACCACGAGTGAACAGATGAAAATGTTCTTAACGCGGCTGGGCGTGAATTCCAAGGCAGTGGTCACCGGCGATATTACCCAGATCGACCTGCCTGACGGCAAGCGTTCGGGATTGAAAGAGGTCACGCATATTTTAAAGGGGATCGACGGGATCTCTATTGTGCGGTTCAGTGAAAAGGATGTCGTACGTCACAAATTGGTTCAGGAAATTATACGGGCCTATGATAAATATTCAGAAATGAGGAGAAGCAAACATGAATAAGCTTAAAGTCATTTTCAGCGACAGACAAAAAGCCGTCAAGCTGCCCTCAGGCACCCGACTGCTGCTCAGAAGAGCGTGCAGCGCCGTGCTGCTGTATGAGCATTTTGATGACCCTGCAGAGGTGAATGTTTCCTTTGTCGATGATAACCAGATCTGGGAGTTGAACCGGAAATTCCGCAAGATCGACAATTCCACCGATGTATTGTCGTTTCCACTGGGTGAAAACGGGGTTTACGACACAAATCCCGAAACCGGTGCAAAAATGCTCGGCGATGTGGTGATCTCCGTGGAGCACGCCGTGCGCCAGGCGGAAGAATTCGGCCACACACTCAACCGCGAGCTCGCCTTTCTTACGGTGCATTCTATGCTCCATCTTTTAGGATATGATCATGTGAACGGCGGCCTGGAGGCGTTACATATGCGCGAGCACGAGGAGGCCATTCTCTCAGGGCTGGGTCTTTCGCGCGACGCGACTTACGTGGACTGAGTCGGCGGATTGAAATTTAAAAAAACGGAAAACGAGAGGACGAATTGCTTTCTCTTCGGCGTTTTTTCTCTTGATTCCTGCAATATTGAATACAAAAAAGGAACGAATTTATGACAAAGCAACGCGCGGCGTTTATTGCGCTGATCGGCCGACCAAACGTCGGAAAATCTTCAATTCTTAATAGCATTCTGCCTTACAAGGTCGCGGCGGTCTCCAACAAGCCGCAGACCACCAGGACGCGCATCATGGGTATTTTCACCAAAGGTCCAGATCAGCTTGTCTTTGTGGATACGCCGGGCTTTCACCGGCCGAAAAACCGCCTGGGCGAAAACATGATGAAGGCGGTAAGAACCGGAATGACCGATGTTGATGCCGCAATTATGGTGGTGGACGCCGCACCGAAATTCCGCTTTGATCCGGAGGCGCTGCCGCCAGCAGAGCTCGAGCTGCTTTCGGCTGCAAAAAACCGGAATATTCCTGTGATCTTGGCGATCAATAAGATCGACCTTTTAAAAAACAAGGAAGATCTACTTTCTATGATTGCGGCTTATTCCAAAGCTTTTTCATTTGCGGCGGTTGTACCGGTTTCGGCCGTTACAAAGGACGGGCTTTCCGAGCTTTTAAGTGAGGCGTCAAAGCATTTGCATGAATCGGTGCATTATTTCGACGATGACGCTGTGACCGATCAGCCGGAGCGCGTGCTGGTATCCGAGATCATTCGCGAAAAGCTGCTGCGCTTTTTGGCGCAGGAAATTCCGCACGGCATTGCGGTGGAGCTTGAAAGATTTTATGAAAGAGATCAGAAAAACGGTGAACCGATCACGGAGGTTCACGCGGTGATCTATTGCGAAAGAGAGAGCCACAAAGGCGTAATTATCGGCAAAAACGGTGATATGCTCAAAAAAATCGGCACGGCAGCAAGGCTGGATATTGAGCGCTTTTTCGGCACAAAATGCTCCTTAAAGCTTTGGGTCAAGGTAAAGGAGAACTGGCGCAATAATCCGCAGTCCATTCATAATTTCGGGCTGGATTTGGAATAATTGCCATTCATGATAAATCATTACCTGTAAACAATAATTACGGTGCTGTAAAAGAGGGAAAAGCTTCCCGGAAAAAGCAGCGGATATTCTGTTTGGAGGTATTTTATGTCCGATGAAACGAACGCCTGGATCATGTTTAAAGAATCCGGAAAAGTTTTTGATTACCTTGCCTACCTTGACGTTGTAAAGGAGAACCGGCATGACCTTGTCCATAAGCGGTCTGATTTTAAAGGAAACGAAGCACAAAGAGAGCGATCGGGCTCTGACGCTGTTGACCGATAACGGTTTGATTCGCGCCTATGCGAAGGCGGCAGAGAATATCAAATCCAAAAAATTTGCCGCCACCGCTTTGTTTTGCTATTCCGACTTTCTTTTATACGACAGCCACGATCTCTATCTTGTGGACGAGGCTTCGGTCCGCGAAGTGTTTTTTGAACTGCGCTCTGACATTGAAAAGCTGTCGTTGGCGCAGTATTTTTCTGAACTGTTGATTTCTGTCACGCCCGAATCGGCCGATA
>CADAVL010000067.1 GCA_902791335.1 Oscillospiraceae bacterium | reverse complement strand
TGCGCGACGACGGCAAAGCGATCATCATTATCACCCACAAACTCAACGAGGTTATGGCGCTTTCCGACCGGGTATCGGTGTTGCGTAAGGGTGAATACATCGGCACGGTGGAAACAAAAGATACGAGTGAATCCGAATTAACGGAAATGATGGTCGGCAAAAAGGTGACGCTCAATATTGACAGAATTGAGCCGAAAGACCCTCAGCCGCGACTGGTGATCGAACACCTCGGCTGCATGAGCAGGGAAGGTGTAAAGCTGCTTGACGATGTAAGCTTTACGGCCAATTCCGGAGAAATTCTCGGTATTGCGGGCATTGCAGGCAGCGGTCAGCGCGAACTGCTGGAGGCCATTGCCGGTTTACAGCATATTGATTCCGGTGACATTCTTTACAATAACCCCAAGACCGGCAGCACCGACGATCTGCGCGATAAAACACCGCTGCAGATTCGTGAACTCGGCGTTCGGCTTTCGTTCGTTCCGGAGGATCGGCTCGGTATGGGTCTTGTGGGCAACATGGATATTGTGGATAATATGATGCTCAGAAGCTACCGCAAGGGTCATTCGTTCTTCTTAAAGCGCAAAAAGCCGAGAACCCTTGCCGAAGAGGTTATTGAGCAGCTGGAGGTTGCCACCCCCGGTCCTAACACACCGGTTCGCCGTCTTTCCGGCGGTAACGTCCAAAAGGTACTTGTCGGGCGTGAGATCGCGTCTTCGCCCACCGTTTTGATGGCCGCTTATCCGGTTCGCGGACTGGATATCAATTCTTCTTACATGATTTATAACCTTTTAAATCAGCAAAAGGAAAAAGGCGTTGCGGTTATCTTTGTCGGCGAAGATCTGGACGTGCTTTTGGAACTTTGCGACCGCATTCTGGTAATCGGCTCCGGCCGAGTGACCGGTATTGTGGACGGTCGAACGGCCAAAAAAGAAGATATCGGACTTTTGATGACCAAAACTGATGTTGACCATGAGAATACGGAGGCGAATGATTAATGGAAAAACAGAATATTGCCCATGAACCGCTGTTTCATATTTCCAAACGCGGCACAATTGTTTGGTGGAAATCATGGATCATTCGCGTTTTGGCCGTTATGGCGGCGCTGATCGTTTGCGCTTTGGTAACGGTTTTATTGACCGGTGAAAATCCGATCGGCGTTTATGCCACTATTTTCAAAGGCGCTGTCGGCACACCGCGCCGTATTTGGGGCCTTTGTCAGAATATTGCCATGCTTTTGTGCGTATCGCTTGCAGTTACACCGGCATTTAAGATGCGCTTTTGGAATATCGGTGCTGAGGGTCAGGTCTTGGTCGGCGGTCTTGCTACCGCTGCTTGCATGATCATGCTCGGCGACAAATTACCGGCACCGCTGCTTTTCCTTGTAATGATCGTTGCCAGTATGCTGGCCTCGGCTGTTTGGGCGGTAATACCGGCCTTTTTTAAGGCGAATTTCGGCACGAATGAAACCTTATTTACATTGATGATGAACTACATTGCCATTCAGCTGGTATCCTATTTTACCTATGAATGGTCTGTGCCAAAGGGTTCCGGCCAGATCGGCGTTATCAACAGCGACACCATGGCCGGTTGGCTGCCGTCGATCGGAAACCATGAATATCTTCTGAATATCATTATTGTGCTTCTGCTGACCGTAGCCATGTACATTTACTTGAAATACAGCAAGCAGGGCTATGAAATTTCGGTTGTCGGCGAAAGCGAGAACACCGCTCGGTATGTGGGCATCAATGTAAAAAAAGTGATTATCCGCACCATGCTGATATCCGGCGCGCTTTGCGGAATTACGGGTCTTTTACTTGTCAGCGGCACCGACCACACCATCACGCGTGACACGGCCGCCGGCCGCGGATTTACGGCGATCATGGTTTCCTGGCTTGCAAAATTCAACCCAATCTACATGATTTTAACCTCCTTCCTGATCGTTTTTCTGCAAAAGGGTGCCATTCAGATCTCCACGGAGTTCAATCTGAACGATTCCTTTTCCGAGATCATTACCGGTATTATCATCTTCTTCATTATCGGCAGTGAATTCTTTATTAATTACACCATTAAGTTCCGCAACAGCAAAAAGGAGGCAAAAGCATGATTGCAACATTTATTCAGCGCGCTGTTATGCAGGGTATTCCGCTTCTTTACGGTTCTACCGGTGAGATCATCACCGAAAAGACCGGAAACTTAAATCTCGGTATTCCGGGTGTTATGTATGTCGGCGGTATCTGCGGCGTTATCGGCTCCTTTTTATATGAGCATTCTTTAGAAAGTGTTGAGGCGATCAATCCGTTTTTAGCGGTGTTGATTCCGCTGGTTTCAACGCTCTTAGGCTCGCTTTTAATGGGTCTTATCTATTCGTTTTTAACCGTTTCGCTGCGTGCCAATCAAAACGTGACCGGTCTTGCATTAACGACCTTCGGCGTTGGTATCGGTAACTTTTTCGGCGGTTCGCTGATTAAGCTCACCAAAAGTGATATGCCCTCCATTGCGCTTACAGCCACCAGTAACTGTTTCAGATCCTCTTTTCCGTTTGCCGAAAAGCTTGGATGGTTCGGCACTGTCTTTTTCTCTTACAGCTTCTTAGCCTATGCGGCCATTATTGTGGCGCTGGTGTCGGCCTTTGTGCTTTCCAAAACGCGCGTCGGATTAAACCTGCGCGCGGTTGGTGAAAGTCCGGCAACCGCTGACGCGGCCGGTATCAATGTTGGGAAATATAAATATTTCTCCACCTGCATCGGCAGCATGATCGCGGGACTTGGCGGTCTTTACTATGTAATGGACTATGCAAACGGCGTGTGGTCCAACGACGCATTCGGCGATCGCGGTTGGTTGGCTATCGCCTTGGTTATCTTTACTGTGTGGAAGCCGAATATGAGTATTTTCGGTTCGATATTGTTCGGCGGACTGTTTATTGTTCATAACTACATTCAAAACCTCGGCGTCAGCATTCAGGAGATCTTCAAAATGCTGCCTTATGTGGTTACTATTCTGGTACTTGTGTTCGTCAGCATGAGAAACCGTCGTGAAAATCAGCCGCCGGCAAGCCTTGGTCTTGCGTATTTCAGAGAAGACCGATAGCTTTTTAAAAACTGCTTCGCGGCATAATTGTTTGATTCTATATTTTATCTTGAAATTCAGGTCAATTTGTTGTATTATTGACCTGAATTTTCGAGCGTTCGGCGTTGTTTATTTTTTGCTGTTTTGCGAACAATGGCGCCGATCAGCCGAAAACAGGAAAAGGAAAGAGCAAAATATTTTACGAACCATTGCGGCGGTTCTTTCTACGCTTGTCAGCCTAAGATGGGACGGTTACTGTCCTAAAAATGAAAGGGATAATTACTTATGAAAAACACGGATGTTTTAATTGTGGGTGCAGGTCCTGCCGGTATTTTTACGGCGTTGGAAATGATTCGCAAGGGTTCGGATAAAAAGATCACTTTGGTGGAAAAGGGCGTTGCCATAGAGAAACGCCGCTGCCCGAAAAGCAAGACTAAGGTCTGCGTCAACTGCAAGCCTTACTGTCACATCACCACCGGGTTTTCCGGTGCGGGCGCATTTTCCGACGGCAAGCTTTCTTTAAGCTCCGATGTCGGCGGCGATCTTCCCAAAATTGTGGGCGACGACGTGGTGCAGGAAACCATTCATTATACCGATAAGATCTATTTGGAATTCGGTGCGGACGAACACGTTGAGGGTGTTGGCAATACCGAAGAAGTTAAAAAGATAAGAAAACGCGCCATTCAGGCCGGTTTAAAACTGGTGGATTGCCCGATCCGTCACTTGGGCACGGAAAAAGCGCAGGATATTTATTACGCGATCGAGCAGTACCTTTTAGATAACGGCGTGGAAATGTATTTCGGCTTTGAATGTACCAATCTTATTTTAGACGGTTCAAAATGCTGCGGCGGATATTTTACCAATGGCAAGGACAGCATGGAAATTCACGCGGAGCACACCGTGGTTGCCACCGGACGTCGCGGAGCAGAATGGTTGGAGCATTTATGTGCGGAGCATGGCATTGCCCACGAACCCGGTACGGTGGACATCGGTGTTCGCGTGGAGGTTCGCAATGAGATCATGGAAAAGGTGAACGAGGTTCTTTATGAATCTAAGCTCATCGGTTATCCGCAGCCCTTTAAAAACAAGGTGAGGACCTTCTGTCAAAATCCGGGTGGTTTTGTCAGTCAGGAAAATTATGACAACGATCTTGCGGTTGTAAACGGCCACTCCTATAAAGAGCTGAAATCCGATAATACCAATCTTGCAATTTTGGTGTCGCACAATTTTAATGTGCCGTTTAATCAGCCGATCGCTTACGCGCAAAAGGTTGGGGAGCTGAGCAACATGCTCGGCGCCGGTCATATTTTGGTACAGCGCTTCGGCGATATTCTGGACGGAAAACGCACCTGGCCGAAAGAGCTTGCACAGTCGAATTTAAAGCCCACGCTTCCGGATGCGGTAGCCGGTGATATTACGGCGGCCATTCCTTACCGTGCGATGATGAATATTATCAATTTCATTCAGGCGCTCGATCATGTTGTGCCGGGCTTTGCTTCCACCGAGACCCTGCTTTATTCTCCGGAGCTGAAATTCTACAGCAATCGGGTCAAAATGGACGAAAACTTTAACACCAGTATTGAGGGGCTTCACTGTCTTGGCGACTCCAGCGGTTGGACACGCGGACTGATGATGGCGTCCTGCATGGGCGTTTTAATGGGCAGAAAGCTTGTATAACGCTATTTTTTAATACAAATGAGCTGATCAATGAAAAAGTATTTGCGGTATAAAAAAGCAATATTTTGGCAGTATCAGCTCATTTTTTATTGCGAATTCTGCAAAGATATTATTGAAAGAGAAAGGGGAGATCACCGTGGCGCAAAACGATTTTACGCTTACTAATGGACGAGCGTTATCCGAAATCGTTGAGCCATTGCTTTTATGGTATCGGCGCAACGCACGCGATCTTCCGTGGCGCCATACAAACGACCCTTATAAAATCTGGGTATCGGAAATCATGCTGCAGCAGACCAGGGTAAATACGGTAATTTCTTATTACAATCGGTTTTTGGCCGAACTGCCCACGGTGGAGGATTTGGCGTCGGCACCGGAAGAAAAGCTTTTAAAACTCTGGGAGGGGCTTGGGTATTATTCCAGAGTGCGAAATATGCAAAAAGCGGCCGGGCAAATTGCGGAATCAGGGTACTTTCCAAATACAATGCCGGAGATTTTAAAGCTGTCGGGAATCGGCAATTACACGGCCGGCGCGATACTGTCGATTGCTTTTGACAAACCTGAACCGGCGGTAGATGGGAATGTACTTCGCGTCATCACAAGAATTACGGCAAATAGTGGAAATGCTGCCACGAAAAGCTTTAAAAAGCAGGTGGCTGCGGCTTTGAGGGAGATTTATCCTAAAACGGGTTGCGGCAATTTTACCGCAAGTCTAATGGAGCTTGGCGCGACGGTTTGCGTGCCAAACGGTCGGCCGCTTTGCGAAAGCTGTCCGCTTTATAAGCTATGCCGCGCGAGGGCTTTAGATAAGATTGCGAATTATCCTGTGCTGCCGCCGAAGCGTCAGAAAAAAACGGAAGAGCTGACAGTGTTTATTTTAAAATCGGAAAATGACAGGGTAGCGCTTAACATGCGGCAAAATACTGGGTTATTAAAAGGTATGCCTCAGCTGCCGAATGTACCCGGAAAGCTCACGCTTGAAGGCGCGACGGACTGGCTTTATAAAAATGGATTTGAAGGTGGCACGCCGGTCAAAAGCTTTCATGAAAAGCATATTTTTACGCACATTCGCTGGGAAATGCAGTGCTATGAATTCAATGTGGCCGAAACGCCGACAGAATTTATTTGGGCAACCGCAGGGGAGCTTGAAAACCGATTTTCACTTCCGACGGCTTTTAAAAAACTGCTGGAACACGGATTGTAATCGCCGGGACTTTTTATGTGCTGCTTTTTCTGTGAAAATGCAGTTTTATTAAATGTTGTTTGTTCTTTAAATCGGGAATCGGGGCTTTGATGCTTTTTTTGGGGGGCGGTGGGCAAGGGTGGTTTTCGCCGCGCATTGCGGGCGCAAAGCGCCCGCGTGGCCAAACGAATGTTTGGCCGGCGCCGTTCGGCGCCAAATGCGCGGCGAAAACCACCCTTGCCCACCGACCCCCCAAAAAAAGCACAAATCGCAGTGCATCGTTTGGCGGATTTTTATGAAAGCTTTCCTTAAATCGGCGGTCACGCATTGCCCGAAAATGCACAAACGCACGAATTCGCGGTTGATAAAATGCGATTCATGTGTTAAAATATTTTATGTATGTGGCAAAATTTATGCTTGTTGCAGGGTATTTTTTAAAGGGGAATCAATCAGTGGCAAATCTAAAACAGGAAATAGAAAGAAGAAGGACTTTTGCGATCATCTCGCACCCGGACGCCGGTAAAACCACCTTAACCGAGAAGTTTTTGCTTTACGGCGGTGCCATTCAGCTGGCAGGCTCGGTAAAAGGCAAAGCAACGGCGCGCCATGCCGTGTCCGACTGGATGGAGCTGGAAAAACAGCGCGGTATTTCCATCACTTCTTCGGTCATGCAGTTTCAGTATGAGGGGTATTGCATCAATATTCTTGATACGCCGGGACACCAGGACTTCTCGGAGGACACCTACCGCACCTTGATGGCGGCCGACAGCGCCGTAATGGTGATTGACGCGGCCAAAGGTATTGAGCCGCAAACGAGAAAGCTTTTCAAGGTCTGCGCCATGCGCCATATTCCGATCTTTACCTTTATTAATAAGCTGGACCGCGAAGCGCGCGATCCGTTTGATCTTTTGGACGAATTGGAAAAGGAATTCGGCATCGGCACCTATCCTGTAAACTGGCCGATCGGCTGCGGTGTGGATTTTAAGGGTGTTTTCGATCGAGAAAAGCGGCGCATTCTCACTTTTAATGAATTTCACCGCGGCCAAAATAAGCTGAATGCCATTGAATGCGATATTACCGACACCGAAAAGCTTGACGAGCTGATCGGCCCGTATCTTCGTAAAGATCTTGTGGATCAGATTGAACTTTTGGACGGTGCAAGCTTTGAGTTTGATATTGAAAAGGTCCGTGAGGGCAAATTAAGCCCCGTATTCTTCGGCTCGGCGCTTACCAATTTCGGTGTTGAACCTTTCTTAGAAAGCTTTCTTAAAATGACAACACCGCCGCTGCCGAGAAGAACAGCCGATTCGGTGGTTGATCCCATGGACGACCATTTTTCCGCCTTTGTTTTTAAAATTCAGGCCAATATGAACAAAGCACACCGCGATCGCATCGCCTTTATGCGTATTTGCTCCGGCAAATTCGAGCGCGGACGGGAGTATTACCACGTTGCAGAAAAGCGCAATATCAAGCTTTCTCAGCCGCAGCAGATGATGGCGGAACAGCGCGAAATTGTGGAGGAGGCCTACGCCGGTGATATTATCGGTGTTTTTGACCCCGGTATTTTCTCTATCGGCGACACCGTTTGTGAAGAAAAGCACAAGGTGCAGTTTGAGGGCATTCCTACCTTTGCGCCGGAGCATTTTGCCGAGATCGAGCAGATCGACACCCTCAAACGCAAGCAGTTTGTAAAAGGCATGTCGCAGATTGCGCAGGAGGGCGCTATTCAGATCTTCCACGAGCCGGATTCCGGCCTTGAACGGGTCATCGTCGGCGTGGTGGGCGTTTTGCAGTTTGAAGTGCTGGAATATCGCTTAAAAAACGAATATAATGTAGATATTCGCCGCCGCAATCTTTCGTATCAGTATATTCGCTGGATCAAAAACCGCGATCTCGACGTAAAGCACCTGAACCTCACCTCCGACACCAAATGGGTGCAGGACATGAAGAACAACAATCTTTTGATTTTTACAAGCGAATGGAACATTCGATGGGCGCTTGAAAAGAACGAAGGACTAAAACTCGAAGAATTCAGCAAGGAATAATTGCGTGATATTTAAATGGAGAGGAGCTGAAAACCCTAATGCCGAGAATTTTACTGGTAGAAGACGATGCCGACATTGTGGCGAATTTAACGGACTATTTAAAGCACGAGGGCTTTTCAGTGGATTGTGCCGCCGGTCAATCGGACGCAATGAAGCTTTTTCATAAGAATTGCTATGATCTTGCACTTTTAGACGTTTCATTAAGTGACGGCAACGGTTTTTCGGTTTGCTCGGCACTAAAATCCGAGAGCCTCGTTCCGGTGGTGTTTTTAACCGCTTCGGGCGATGAATACAGCGTGGTTACGGGGCTTGATATCGGCGCGGACGATTATATCAGCAAGCCGTTTCGTCCGCGGGAGTTGGTTTCCCGTATCAACAGCGTTCTCAGGCGTGCCGGTGCGGTCAAAAGCGCAGTGCGGTTTGGGAATATTGCGGTGGATACACAGCGCGCATTGGTCACCAAAAACGGCAGGGACGTTTATTTGTCAGCGCTTGAATACAGGCTCATGCTGATCTTTGCCGGCAATCCCGGCGTTTTGCTCACAAGAAGCCGTCTCTTGGAGGAGATTTGGGACGTTTCGGGCGAATTTGTGAACGACAACACCTTAACGGTTTACATCAAAAGACTGCGTGAAAAGTTAGAGGACGATCCGCAAAACCCAAAATATATTTTAACGGTGCGCGGCCTCGGCTATAAGCTGGAGGGCGTGCAATGAGTTTTTTCAGAAACCCCGAAATTAAAAGACAGCTGCTGTTGTATTTTCTTCTCACTGCCACCGTCAGCGGTATTTTGTTTTGCTGTGACTGGGTGTTTGGCGTCTTGGCACTTTCGATCTGTCTGCTTTTTTCGACGGTTCATTTTTTGGTAACCTATCAGCGCTACAAAACGATCTCTTCCTTTTGCGCCGATCTTGAAACACTGCTGCATAAAGACGCGCAGATCCGGTTTGACCGCTACTGCGAGGGCGAGCTGTCCATTCTTCAAAACAGCGTAAAAAAGCTCACCGTAAGAATGCGTGACTCCGAACATAAATTGCGCGAAGAAAAGGAATTCCTTTCCAATTCGCTTTCCGATATTTCCCATCAGCTGAAAACACCGCTAACCTCTGCCAATCTGCTTTTAGCCATGCTCAATGATCCGGCTCTTGACGACAGGACGCGTCAAAAATATATTTCCAACCTGAAAGAAATCCTTTTAAAAATTGACTGGCTTGTCAACACGCTTTTGAAAATTTCAAAGCTCGATTCCAATACGGACGACTTCGTGCCGGCGCACGTTTCCATGAACGAGCTGATCTCGGCGGCGCTTTCACCTTTATTGATTTCAATGGAGCTGCGAGCCGTTACAGTAGAAAAGGCCATTGGGTCTGACGCCGGATTTTACGGTGACCTTTCCTGGACGGCCGAGGCGATCACCAATATTTTAAAAAATTGCATGGAACATATGTCCGAGGGCGGCACGCTGAAAGTGGAAGCCACGGAAAACGCCGTTTTTTCGGAAATCGTTATCACCGACGACGGCAGCGGCATTGACGCTCGGGATCTGCCGCATATTTTTGAACGGTTTTATAAAGGAAAGCATTCGTCAAGCTCGAGCGTCGGTATCGGTCTTGCGCTATCCCGAATGATCATCATTCGTCAAAACGGCACGGTCAAGGCCGAAAACACCGGCCGCGGCGCACGCTTTACCATTCGTTTTTATAAGTGCACAATCTAAAGCTTTTAAATTTTCTTCTGACCGACGATTTACCTTGCCGGTCAGTTTTGCTTTGGTGTCTTTGCGTGCAGGACTTAAACTGTGTTTTACCGTTTAAAGCGCTGAACGTTTTCCTTTTGTTTTTTCAAAGTGACAGAATTGTCACTTTGCGGTCACTGTTGCGTCACCGTAAGGGATTATACTTTTTCTCGTAAAACAGTGATGGCCTTAGGCGAACAATAAAAATTAAGAACAGCCTAAAATAAGTATTTGCGGTTTGTCACTGCTGATTGATGCGATAGAGAAAGAGGAAATTTTAATGGAAATTTTAAAAGTTGAGAATTTATCCAAAATATACGGCAAGGGCGAAAACGAAGTCCGCGCGCTTGATAATGTGTCCTTTTCGGTGAAAAAAGGCGAGTTTATTGCAATTATCGGCCCGTCGGGCAGCGGTAAATCCACACTGCTTCATATTTTGGGCGGCGTGGACAAACCAACGTCCGGCAAGGTGTTTATGGACGGCAAGGACGTTTACGCGCAGAACGACGATCAGCTGGCGGTCTTCCGCCGCCGCGAGGTGGGGCTGATCTATCAGTTCTACAATTTAATTCCGGTTTTGAACGTCACGGAAAATATTACGCTGCCCGTACTTCTGGACGGCAAAAATGTAGATAACAACCGTTTAAATGAACTTTTGGAAATATTAAAACTCAAAGGCAGGGAAAAGCACCTGCCGAATCAGCTTTCCGGCGGTCAGCAACAGCGAGTATCCATCGGTCGTGCGCTGATGAACGACCCGATCGTGGTACTGGCCGACGAGCCGACCGGCAACCTCGATTCCAAAAACAGTCAGGAGATCGTGGAGCTTTTAAAGCTTTCCAATAAGCAGTTCGATCAAACGCTCATCATTATTACCCACGATGAAAACATCGCCTTGCAGGCCGATCGGGTCATCAGCATTGAGGACGGCCGCATCACGCGTGACGAGGTGATCAGAGCATGAATATCATTGCACGGTTCACCTTAAAAACCTTAAAAAAGAATAGATCGCGGTCCTTGGTCACGGTCATCGGTATCATTTTATCGGTCGCCATGGTTACCGCCGTGATCTCCTGCATTACAAGCCTGCAAAATTACATGATTCGTCAGGTTGAATCGAGTGTCGGCCCGTGGTACGGTGCGGCCTACAGCATTACGAACGAACAGCGCACAAAGCTTTTGAGCGATCAGCGTGTTACCGACCGTGTAACGCTGTATAACCTTGGCTATGCGGCGGCAGAAAGTAACCTTACGGATAAACCGTATTTATTTGTAAGCGCAGTGTGCGATAATCTCAACAACCTTTTGCCAACCTATGTGACCGACGGCAGAATGCCCAGAAGCGACAGCGAGATCATGCTGCCGAATCACTT
>CADAVL010000066.1 GCA_902791335.1 Oscillospiraceae bacterium | reverse complement strand
AGGCGTTTTCGGGGGCTTTTTTTTTTGAATGCGGCGGCGCGCAGGGAAACTGCCGGATTTATCGCGGTCGGTGCTAATTACTCAAAGTAAGAAAATATAAATCCACTCAGCCTGCCTTTTTTGATGCCATCAAAATGTCGGATTTTAAGACAAAATGGCAGATCGTTGCAGGATTTCAGATATTGCCGCGATTTTTATTTAATTTATGTATAATTAACTCTTGAAATTTATTTTGGTTTATGTTATCATCATAATATATATGAGGTAAGATGTTGAATTTTACATATTGAAAGGATGATAAAAATGCCGTTTGAAATTTCACAGGAAACGGAAGATATAGTTCAGATTAAGGTTATTGGTGTCGGCGGTGGCGGCGGTAACGCCGTGAACAGAATGGTTAACGCCGGCGTAAAGGGCGTTGAATATATCGCTGTCAATACCGATAAAGCTGCGCTGATCGCTTCCAAAGCTACCAACAAGCTTCAAATCGGCGAAAAGAAGACCAAAGGCTTCGGTGCAGGCGCAAACCCTGCAAAGGGTCAGGAGTCCGCTGAGGAATCCCGTGAGGAGATCTCTGCAATGCTTCGCGGCACCGACATGGTATTTATCACCGCCGGTATGGGCGGCGGCACCGGCACGGGCGCAGCACCGGTCGTGGCACAGATCGCCAAAGAAATGGGTATTTTAACCGTTGGTATCGTAACAAAGCCTTTCGCTTTTGAAGGCGCAAAAAGAATGAAACAGGCCGAGCAGGGCATTGAAGCACTGCGTCAGCATGTAGACAGCCTGATCGTTATTCCGAACGAGCGCTTAAAGCTTGTTTCCGAGCAGAAGATCACCCTTGCCAACGCTTTTGAAGTTGCCGACGACGTATTGCGTCAGGGCGTTCAGAGCGTTTCCGAGCTGATCAATGCTACCGCTATGATCAACCTCGACTTTGCCGACGTTACCACCGTTATGTCCGACGCCGGTTTTGCTCACATGGGCGTGGGTCATGCTTCCGGCCGCGAAAAGGCAGAGCAGGCCGCGCAGGCTGCAATCAACAGCCCGCTGATCGAAACCAAGATCGACAACGCAAGCGGCGTGATTATCAGCATCACTGCTTCCAACGATATCGGCCTTGACGAAGTGGATCAGGCCTCCTCTTTGATCACCAAAATGGTTCATCCGGATGCCAATGTTATTTGGGGTGTTCAGCTGGACGATACCATGGAGGACGAAATGCGGATCACTGTAATTGCTACGGGTCTTGGCGGCAACAACACCACCGCCGGCATTTCCGACGATCTTAAGGATATTCTTTCCAAAAATGCCGACAGTGCCGACGATGGCGACTATCTCGACGTGATGGATATTTTCAAGAAATAATTGTCCCTTTTGCAGAATTCTTTCGTGTTGCTTTTTGGCACTTGTGCGCGAATAACGTGTGCAAGCGAAAAACAGACAGAGAACAAATAAACGGGATCTGCAACAGTCCAAACATAAGAACAGTGAACCGGTAAGGGCTCTCCTTATCGGTTCCTATATTGTTTGGACTGTTTTTTTTGCTACTGTTTTTGCCGTCGCGATTTTCTTTTGCAGTAGCTTTTGCGGCGCTTTTTACTGCCGTTTGCCGGCGCTTTTTCACGGTCTTAGCCCCGGCACTGTTTCTTCTTTTTGCAGTTCTTCTAACAGTGCTTTTTACTGCCGTATTAACCGCACATTCTCACGGCTGTTTTGTCGGCGGTTTTCTCGCAATTTTCATAAATTTCTTTTTAAAATACAGCGTCTTTTGCATTGCGTTTTGTGCGGTAATATTATAGTTGAAAAAAGAGCAAAATAGTGGTATAATCAATTAATGGAAAATTTCGGTCGAATTTATTTAAAATCAGGTGAATTATGAAAAGAATAATTAATAACTTTCTGAAATACCGTTATTTATTGATGGAACTCATCAAGAAGGGCATCAAGCTTCGCTATCGCCGATCTTATCTCGGCATTATCTGGACACTGCTTGAGCCTCTTTTAATGATGATCGTCTTAACATTTGTATTCGGCACCCTGCTCGGACGGGGCGACAAAACTTACCCGATCTATATTCTTTGCGGTCGTCTGGCCTTCTCCTTTTTCTCCACGGCCACACGCTCGTGCCTTCGCTCCATTCGAAGCAACTCCGGCATGATAAAAAAAGTCTATGTTCCAAAATATCTTTATCCGCTTTCGGAAGTGCTTTATAACTACGTGATCTTCCTGATCTCCTTGATCGTGTTGGTCATTGTTTGCTGCGTTTTGGGCGTTTATCCGAAGCTCACTTGGCTTTTGGCCTTTATTCCGCTTTTGGAGCTGCTGTTGTTAAGCTTTGGCGTTGGTATGATTTTGGCCACCATCGGCGTTTTCTTCCGCGATATGGAATATTTGTGGTCGGTTGCCATCACTTTAATTATGTATATGAGCGCTATTTTCTATTATCCCGACCAGCTTTTCAAAAAAGCCAACGACTGGAAAATGCTTGTTTTGAAAATGAACCCGCTGTACAGCGTGATCACCAATTTCAGAAACTGCATTTTCGGACAGGCTATGAATGTGAAAATGCTTTTGTATGCGCTGTTGTTCAGCTTGGCCTGCATTGCGATCGGCGTGGCTGCCTTTGTGAAAAAACAGGATAAGTTTATTTTGGAAATTTAAAACTTGAAAAACTTGAAAGGATAGAGCAATGGCTAAAACAATTCTTGAGGTCAATGACGTCAGCATGAAGTTTAACCTCAGCAAAGAAAAGGTTGATACCTTTAAGGATTATGTTATTAAAAGTCTGAAACGCGAAATTCATTACAACGAATTCTGGGCGTTAAAGCACGTTTCCTTTAAAATGATGAAAGGGGACAGAATCGGTATTCTCGGCTTAAACGGTGCCGGAAAAAGCACCCTTTTAAAGGTGATCGCCGGTGTTTACGACCCAACAAGCGGCAGTGTGAAAAGATACGGAAAAATCGCACCGCTTTTGGAACTGGGCGCAGGATTTGATCCGCAGTATACCGGAGCTGAGAATATTTTTCTTTACGGCTCGGTGCTCGGCTTTTCCCATTCGTTTTTGCAGGAAAAGTTTGATGAGATCGTTGCGTTTTCGGAATTAAAGGACTTTATTGACGTTCCGATCAAGAACTATTCTTCCGGTATGCGCTCCCGTTTGGGATTTTCCATTGCAACCATTGTCAGTCCGGAAATCCTAATTTTGGACGAGGTGCTTTCGGTTGGCGACGCGAAATTCCGCCGAAAGAGCGAAAAGAAAATTATGGATATGTTCGAGGACGGCGCGTCGGTTTTATTTGTTTCTCATTCCGTGGATCAGGTGGAACGGCTTTGCAACAAAGCCATCATTCTTGATCACGGCAAAGTGATAGCCAGCGGCGAGGTGGCCGGAGTTGCAGAGCAATACAGAGAAATTACCGGCGACAATAAAAATCAAAAATAGGGGTATAAAAAACATGAAAATCGAAAAATTTATTGAAGCAACCAATGAACTGAACATTGACTTTTTCACCGGTGTTCCGGATTCACAACTCAAGGCACTGTGCGATTATCTCATGGCAGAATACGGCGTCTGCGACAAGCACATTGTTGCGGCAAATGAGGGTGCGGCTGTCGGTCTTGCGGCAGGTCACTATCTTGCTACCGGAAAACCGGCACTGGTATATATGCAAAACAGCGGTATCGGCAACGCGGTCAACCCCATTTGCTCTCTGCTGAACGACAAGGTTTATGCCATTCCGGCGCTTTTTGTCATTGGCTGGCGCGGTGAGCCCGGTGTTCATGATGAACCCCAGCACGTTTTCCAGGGTGAGATCACCTTAAAGCTTTTGGAATGCCTGGATATTAAATATTGCGTTTTGACTGCCGACACTACAGAGGACAATCTAAAGGCCGCAATCTCCACGGCAAAAGAAGAATTCTCAAAAGGCAAGTGCTTTGCTTTCGTGGTAAAAAAAGGTGCGCTGAAAAACGACCGCAAGGTGGACTACAGCAACAACTGCACCATGTCACGCGAGCAGGTGGTAAACGATATTATTGAAAATACCGATGACCGTGATATCTTTGTTTCGACCACCGGCAAGCTCTCCCGCGAGCTGTTTGAGGGCCGCGAGCGCTTGAATCAGGGCCATAAACGCGACTTTTTGACCGTGGGTTCCATGGGTCACAGCAGCATGATCGCTTTGGCAATTGCAAAAGAAAAGCCCGATCGCACCGTATTTTGTCTGGACGGCGACGGCGCGGTGATCATGCACATGGGCAGTGCGGCCGTATTGGGCGCAAACGCACCGAAAAACCTGATTCATGTACTCATTAACAACGGCGCACACGAAACCGTCGGCGGCGTTCCCACCGTCAGCGCAAAGCTTAACTACAGCGGTATTGCCACCGCGTGCGGCTATAAAAAGACCTACCTTGCCACCACGCGCGAGGAGGTTCTCAGCGCCATTAAGGACGCCAAGGCTCAGGAGGGCCCCGTATTTATTGAGATCAAGACCAGCGTTTCCTCTCGTGCGGATCTCGGACGTCCCACCACCACCCCCATTGAAAACCGCGACGCATTCATGGAATTTTTGAAATAAGGAGCCTTCTTTCATGCCAAGCAAAAAGCAGGAAATTCATTCCGGTTATGATTCCTATTTAAATATTGAAAAGGTGTTAAAAGCACACGGCGCCAAAAAGCCTTTTATGGTGTGCGACAGCGCGTTTGAATTTCTGTTTGTCAAGGACTACATCAAAGCGCTGCCTTTTCCCATTGTATTTTTCAGCGATTTTACGCCGAACCCTTTATATGAGGACGTTGTCAAAGGCGTCAACCTTTTTCGCGAAAACGGCTGTGATTTTATTGTATCTATCGGCGGCGGCAGCGCCATTGACGTGGCGAAATGCATTAAGCTTTATGCAAAAATGCCCGACGGCGAGGTATATTTAAAGCAGGAATATAAGGACAGCGGCATTCCGCACATGGCCATTCCCACCACCGCCGGCACGGGCAGTGAATCCACCCGATACGCTGTTTGCTATTACGAGGGCGCAAAACAATCAGTCACACACGAAAGCATCATCCCCGATTATGTGATCTTAGAACCGGCCTTTTTAAAGACCTTACCGGTCTATCAAAAAAAGGCAACACTGCTTGACGCACTCTGTCAGGGCATTGAATCGTTGTGGTCGGTCAATTCAAACGAGGAAAGCTACGGTTATTCCGAAAAAGCGATCAAGGCGATCTTATCCAACCTTGAAGCTTACATGAAGAATGACGAAAAGGCCCTGGAGCAGATCAGCCTTGCCGCCAATCTTTCCGGCCGCGCCATCAATATTACTCAAACCACGGCGGCGCACGCCATGAGTTATAAGATCACTTCGCTTTACGGCCTCGCGCACGGTCACGCCTGCGCGGTCTGTCTGCCGTATGTCTGGCGGTATATGATCGCCCACCCCGATGAGTGCATCGACGCAAGAGGGGAGAAACACCTTCAAAAGGTATTTAAAAAGCTTTGTGAGCTGTTTTATGTGGACGAGCCGCAGCAGGCGGTTTATCGTTTCTTCCGCATTCTGCAGTTTTTGGAGATGCCGTTCCCCACACTGAAGAACCCCGAAGACATGGAAACTCTTGTGAGCTCGGTCAATCCTGTCAGATTAAAGAATAATCCGGTCGCACTGGATAGGAAAGCTATTACCGAAATTTACACGCATGTGTTCAAAGACGGTAATAACTTTCAAAAAAAAAATATAGAGAAATTTCTTAAAAAGTGCCACACCACCTATGAGTTGGAGGAGCTTCAGCAGTACGCGCTCGAAAATCTTTTGAATTTCGACCGTTTTTGCAAGGCACACGGCCTTTTGTATTATCTCACCGAGGGCACACTTTTGGGCGCTGTCAGAAACGGCGGCTTTGTGCCGTGGGATGACGACGTGGACGTTTGCATGACAAGGGACGATTACGACCGTTTTCTTGCGCTTTGGCAGAAAGAGGGCAGTAAGGACTATATTCTTGACTGCTTTGAAACCAACCGCAGGCACTGGACGCTTTGCGCCAAGCTGCAAATGAAAAAGGAATGCCGTTTTTCTTTAAAAAGACTCAAGGGCATCGCGCTGTCCTCGGCGCCTTCTATTGATATTTTCGCACTGGACAGTGTTCCTGCAAAGCATTCCAAGGCGCAGAAAAAGACGGCGGACGCCATTCGCTTCTGGCGATCGATGCTGTGGCTGAAAACCGGCTACAGTCACGATTATTCCACCTTAAAATGGCGGTTGATTAAGCTATTGTCCTTTGTAACGCCGCTGTCGGTTGTCCGCAAAAGAATCAGTTCCTTGCAACGACGTTTCAACGCAGTCGACGGCGATTATTACGTCAATTACGGCAGCCTTTATGATGTGCAAAAGGAAACCTGGCCGAAAACGTGGTTTGAGGGCACAAGAACCGCCGCTTTTGAAAGCCATGAACTGCCGATTCCGCAGAATGCCGAGGCGGTTTTAAAAACGATCTACGGTGATTATATGAAGCTGCCGCCTTACAGTATGCGGTTTCCGAAGCACAGCTACTTTGTAAACACGAGGGTGAACGAATGATTCAGGGAAAGTCCAAACGCCGCTGCTATTTTTTCATTTGCGGCATTTTGTCTTTGATCAATAAACTGATCCTAAAAAACAAGCATCTGATCTTCTTCTTTTCTACCACAAATTTATATGACAACAGCGAGGCGTTGTTTCAGTATCTGATTAAAAACGGATACAACGAGCAAAACCGTATTGTGGTGGCGGTGAAGCACCCCGAAATCTACAATAAATTCCAGTTTAAAAACGTAAAATTTATCAGTGTGTTTCATTCGATCCCGTATATTTTCCGCGCGAAGTACATTTTTTATCATAATGAGATGCTGGCGATCATGCCAACAAAAAAGCAGATCTCCATTGATTTTTGGCACGCCACCACCTTTAAAAAGATCAATAAAATGATCGACCCCGACTATCGCTATGATTTTTTTACCTACATCACAGCTACATCGGAGCTTTATCGGCCGATTTTCGCCGAAAGCTTCGGCTGTTCTGAGGATCGGGTGATCATCAACGGCCACCCGCGCAACGATTACTTATTCATGAAGGAAAGCGAGTTTCCGAAGCTGAACATTGATCCAACGGCCTACAAAAAAGTGTTGATGTGGATGCCGACCTATCGCTTTTCCTTTAACGAGGTTCAGCGTGATACCGACTGGTCGTTCTTAACCGAGAGCGGTCTGCCGATTTTTAAAACAAACGCGGAAGTGGACCGTTTAAACGATTATTTAAAAGCGGAAAACGCCCTGCTTCTTATTAAGCTGCATCCGGCGCAGAATACCGAACGCTTTCACTATGAAAGCCGCTCCAACATTGTGTTTTTGACAAATCCGCAGCTTGATGATCTCGACATTCATTTTTATTCGCTTTTAAAGGACACCGACGCGTTGATCACCGACTATTCCTCGGTATTTTTCGATTATTTACTGCTTCACAAGCCCATGGCGTTTACCGTGGACGATCTGGAGTCTTATCAAAAAAACCGCGGCTTTGTATTTTCCGATCCGCAGGCGTATATGCCCGGTGAAAAAATCAGGGAGCCCCAGGATTTTTACACATTTTTAAGTCATTGCTTTTCGGGTGTTGACCCGTATGAGGAGCAGCGAAAAATTATTAATGACAAGGTGAATTATTATAAGGACGGGCGAAACTGCGAAAGAATTGTCCGGTTTGTGGGGCTGTAAAAATGAAAAAAAGCGACCTTAAAATTGTAAAGACGATTACAGATGTTGGTGAGATTAAGGCACTGGAGCTGGATATTCTTAAAAAGTTCGACGCCTTTTGCACCCAGTACGGCTTAAAATATGTTTTGACCGGCGGCAGCCTTTTGGGCGCGGTGCGGCACAAGGGCATTATTCCGTGGGACGATGATATTGATATCGGCATGTTTCGGCCGGATTACGACAAGCTTTTATCCCTGGCCGACCAAATGCCGGAGGATTGCAGGCTTTTTTCCTTTGAGCTTTCCAAAGATACGGCAAGGCTTTACGGCAGAGTTTGCAACACGGAATATGTCAGCGTGGATCGGTATTATGAGGAAGATCTGTCAAGCTATTTCGGCATTGATGTTTTCCCGCTGGAGGCCGTGCCGTCCGACCCGCAGGAATACGCCAAATTTTCAAAAAAAATCCGGCTTTTAAGGCGCATGTTTATTTTTGCAAATTCTGTGCCGTTTCGCGGTTCCAGCTTTTTGCGTGCCTATATTTTAAAGCCGCTGCCCATATTTATTTGTCACCTGATCGGGCGCGAACGGATTTTTAAAATGTTCCGCAAGGAAATCCAAAAACGCGATTACGAAAAAGCCACGCATATTGCCCTTGTTACCGGCCAGTATACCGAAAACGAGCGCTACCCCAAGGAGAAATACTATCGTATTGTCCGCCTGCCGTTTGAGGATATGATGCTGCCGGCACCGGAAAGCTACGACGAGTATTTAAGGCTTTTATACGGCGATTATATGAAGCTACCGCCAGAGGAAAAACGCCACCCCCACCATACGTTTGACCTTTACAAAATTGAGCGGTAATTTTTAGGTTTCGGCGCACGATTCAATTTTTGTCAGTAATTAAGCAGATATAACTCATTTTAAAAAGGAGCGAAAATCTATGAAAAAACTTTTGTCAGTTTTGCTTTGTGTGTGTTTGTGCCTCAGCGCATTCACGGTTTTTGCAAGTGCTGACACAGGTTATGGCGAAAACTACGGTAACACAGATGACGCGCTGGAGGATGATCTTGTCTATCATCTGACCTCAAGTAGACTTACGGTAACGGACGACTATATCAGCGGTATTTATGCCGGAATGCCTGCCTTACGCGCAGCGGAAATGTTCGACGACCCGGAGTATATCAGCTTTATGAGAAACGGCGAGTACCTCGGCCTCGGCGACACGTTAAAGACCGGTGACTATGCGGTTTCCCGCGAGAATTCAGAGGATACCAAGCAGTTGCCCATTGCCGTGTTGGGTGACGTGAACGCCGACGGCAAAACCAATGTTACGGATATTTCCGCCGTGATCGACGCCATTCTTTCCGGCAAAACGCAGTCCGGGCTGTTTTATGCCGCGGCAAACCTCAATCATGACGCTGTACTCAGCGTTACGGACATTGTAAAGCTCAGAAAGCAAATTCTCAACGGAACGGACAAGGCGCTTATGAATATCGACTACTCCGAAAAAACATTGAATTATAAAGACTGTGCAGGCTTCTTGAAAATGCAGGGCAGAGTATACCGCTATAACGATTATGTCAGCATGGATCTTACCGGCTGCGGCGTGGAATTCAACGCGCAGTGCGAGGGCGATGTTGCTTTAATGATCACCGGCGGCTCCGGTCAGATCATTCGCGCCACGGTGGACGGCAAGGAAAGCGAGCAGATCAAAATTGATTCGGATTCTGCAAAAGTTATCGTTGCAAAGGATCTGGCGCGCGGCACGCACAGCTTTAAGATTTACAAGGTAAACAGCTGCAAGGCCATGCGCTTTACTGGTATCGTCCTTTCAGGCGAGCTTGGCGCAAAGGTGCCGAATGCGAAAAAACACATTGAGATCATCGGTGATTCCATCACCGGCGGCTCCGGCAACGTGATTGAAATTACCTTGGACGACGGCACGGTGTTCAAGGATTTTGACGGCGTGATCGAAACGGTAAAGCTGACCTTCCAAAAGGGCGACGAAGAACCGATCTCTCACGATATTGATTATTGCGGCAACAATCCGGAGCGCACGAACTATTGGGTCTCCTATCCCGACGGCAAAAATTACTACTATTCTACCAGCGAATACACCGTGACCCAGACTTTCTATGACAAGGAAGGCAAACTTTTATATGCTGTGCCTTACGGTGAAAACCGTGTGCGCTACTCCGAAGATGGTACGCGTGCTTATTCCGTGTTAACAGCAAAGGTTTTGGGCTACGACTGGAACATCTTCTCTCAAAGCGGCCAGACGATGGCACAGATGTACAGCCGTTACCTGAATCGCTATCCGAGTGCAAACGGCGACAGCTACGCGCCGGAGAACAGCGCCGATGTTGTGGTGGTAAATCTTTCCACCAACGGGGTTGGTTCCAGTGCTTCTGCGGAGTATTTACAGAGTATGAGCGATTTTGCGGCGCTTTTAAGAGAAACGCACAAATCTGCTAAAATCATTTTCTGCTACGGCGCAATGACGCAGCACACTTATGCACGCCTGCACAAGGATATTGAAGAACAGGTAAAGACCTTAGGCGGCAGTGACGCAGGGCTTTATGCCTTTGGCTTCACACTGAGCCGTGACGGCGCAAACGGACACCCGAGCGTAGCCAACGACCGTATTATGGCAAACGAGCTTGCGGCATTTATAAAGACGATCTCTTAAAATCGGCCTTTCAAAAAGACCGCAAAGCCGGACGTACAATCGTGCTTTGCGTCTACTAAATTAAATTTTAAAAATAAAAACAGCTGCTTAAAAGCATTTCACTTTTAAGCAGCTGTTTTGTTTGTTCGTAGAATAAATTTCATGAAAAGAAATCTGCAAAGCAAAAATCCGTGAGTATTTTCAAAAAAGATTACTGCTTTGCCTCTCTTAAAGCTCGCTCCAACCAGACCGCGGCAATGTCCATGGCGTTGTAAAGGCCGGTTTTCTCGCTCTTTTTTACAATGCGCTTGGTGGCCGGAATATCGTTGTCCGTAAGCATGAGCTGAACCAAAACCTTTTCGGCAACGTCCATGTCGCCGACCTTTTTCGAACTGACGATTCTTAACATGATCACATAATCGTCCGCCATGCTGCCGTAATAAATTTCGTCGCCCTTGCGAACCAGCGGCTTTCCTTTATAGGTTAAAAATTTTTCTGCCATAATATTCTCCAATCTGCCAAAGAGATTCCACGGGCGCACCGCGGGTTTTTCGGCTTTCAAAATACAAAATACAATCCGGCGCAAAACACGCCCGATTGGCAACAATACTTATTTTACCATAATCTTTAATTTATGTAAAGATGTTTTGGCCGCATTTTTAAAAGCGGAGTAGTTGAAAATTCAAAAGCACGGCATAAAAAACAAAGGCAGGGGGTATTTACACACAAAAAATGTGTAAGCACACCCTGCCGAATTTTTTTGAAAAGTCAGCGCCGCGCAAACCGTTACTGACCGTTTACGTAGAACTTCACCATATTTTGCAACAACAAGTCGCGGTCGATCTTGCGAATCAAGCTTCTTGCATTGTTGTGTGTTGTAATATATGTCGGATCCTCGGAAAGAATGTAGCCCACAATTTGATTAATGGGA
>CADAVL010000065.1 GCA_902791335.1 Oscillospiraceae bacterium | reverse complement strand
TTGACAAAAGCGCTCTTTTGGTAGATTTTTGCTGTGTCATTTTTGAAGATTCCTTTCTGAAAAATATTTCAAAGATATCCGATTTATAAGTCGTTTTTTTGGACGCCGCAGTGCGAGGGCTCGGCCAAGCTCTTTGAAAATCTCAACCGCACCCCCTTGTGGCACATACGAATTATAAGGGGTAAGCAATGTTTATAGGCTAATTGATTTTAAAAATCTTCTACCCTTTGATTGCTTCTCCGCCGCAAAAGTGGGAAGCATTGGTATTTTCTGTTCCTGTTTATATGGCATGCAAGATTATTTATTTACGCAATACTCGCTGTTGGCAAGCTTCATTGTATATCCGCTGACCGGAGCGTCATATTCGCTATATCCATAGGACACATAGTAATCTGCAAAACCACCCCAGTAGTAGCCCTGATAGATCCACCACTTGCCGGAAACTGTCTTGATTACATCGATGCCGCTGTTACGGTCGTTGTTCTTAAAGGTAGCAGATGCATGATTCAAATCAACATATTTTTCGCCGTTGTCATAGATTACATTCACATTCTCTACAGTGCAGTTTTCCACCTTGCCGTTATCTGTACCCTCCTTGCGCTGAATATTCCCGGCAAGACCGCCAAGATTATACACGCCATGAATGGTATTATTTTTGGAAACACAGTTCTTAAAAGTAACATGAACGCCGGGGTCGGCACCCATTCCGAGCAGGCAGCCGACTTTTCCGTAGCCCCAAATAGTGCTGTCGGTCACACTAACATTCTCAAACAGAGTGGTACCATAGGTATAGCCCATAACGATACCGCCTACATTACCCCAGTAAGCATTAAAACCGAAGGTGACATTTGCTTTGGTGAAGGAAACATCCTTAATAGTAATGCTGCCGCTCATATCGCCAATGAAGCCGGTACCATAACCCTTGCTATTGGTACAACTTTGCACGAGCAAATTGCTGACAGTATGGTTATTGCCGTTAATGGTGATTCCGGACATCCGGGTGCTGGCGTTGATGGGTTTCCAGAGATACGCACCCAAATCAATGTTCTTAGTAATGTTTACGGTGTAACCGGAATAATTGACTTTATCCGCGGTAACCTGCTTAGCAAAGAGCGCCAGTTCTTCTGCAGTGGAAACAGTCACAGTCTTGCCGGACTTATCCACGTCAGTGATATATTTATCGGCAACATGATCATTCCAGCTGCCTTTTTGGAACGTATAGGTAAACGGCGAGAACGTGCTTGAAAGCATGGTGATTACGCCAGTGCTTTTATTGTAATAGTAATCCTGATCGTCAGTCACTGCTTCAACTGAGCTCTTAGCTTTCATCAGTACATTACGGTGATACAGGTTAAGATTGCTCAGTCCGCTACCTACATACAATTCCACCTTGAGAGGTTTTGTATTGTTTTCTGCCAATCCTTCCGCTTTTACTTCCAATGTTTTGGCATCTTCAGTTGCTTTTACATTAAAGTTTGCAGGAGTAGCTGACTTGTTAATGGTCACTTTAAGCTGTGTGGCGTTGTCCTTCATCTGAGTTCCTTCAGAAACTGTAACCTTTGCTACAGGATCATTGGTTCCCTCAACCTTTTCTGCAGAGAAGAATGCCTTTTCTCCAACAGTCTTTTTATCTGCATCAACAGTTACATTAGCAGCAGCGATTATGGGGTATTCCGCGTCCTTATCGTACTGGTCGCTTATGCTGTCATTTTCATAAGTAGCTTGCGTTGCAGCCACGGTAATGGCAATGCCGGTGATGGTTTTGTTCTGATACTTGTTGTCGGCGGTGGTTTTCATGGTGCCTTCAATGTCAATTGTATCAGAGTGAACGGTGCTGCCCTCTTTCGGCAGTAACTGCTTGCCGTCCACTAAGGTTGCGCCGTCGGTAAAGGTTGCGGCTGCGCCGCCGTTTACCTTAGAGGTAAAGTCGATCTGAGAAAGCAAGTCGGTGTCGCCGGTCGCACCGGAGATCACCACTTTATATTTGAGCGCCAGGCTGCCCTCGTTGCTGATCTTCAGCTGCGGCAGTTTGTAAGTAGCGCCGGGCTCCCACAGAATATTTGCGTCGGCCGAAAGTTTTGTGCCGTCGGTACGCAAAAAGTTGAGGGTGCCGCCCTCTGCGTCCTCCCAGGTTTTCACAGTGCCGTCGGTGTTGTATTCCTTCGCGTATTGAAGCGAAAGCTTTAACGTACCCGACTGGATCTTGTTCACCGCTGTGGAAGCAGTGTCGGTGAACCATGCAAAGGTTGCGCCGATGAGCATGGCAAGGGACAGCATGAGCGACATCACGCTTGCCAAAAGTGCTCGTTTGGTGGTTTTTTGGTTCATGATTGATTTCCTCCTTCAAAATATCCTGCAAAACCGCCGCGAGGCTTTTGTTAGAAATATTGTATTTGCGCTCTAAGCGGTGGTCTAACATACAAAAACCTTAAATTGATTGAAAAAACGTCATTCTGTGCGGTTTGGGCTTTCGCCCGCGGCCGCAGTCGCCGGTACTTCTGCCGCATCGGCGGAATCCGCTTTTAAGGTTGCAGCCGCAGCCGTCGGTGCCGCGGTAGGTTCGCCGGACTCGTTTTTGAAAGCTTCGGCGGTTGTCTGAGGTTCCGCTGTGGGGTGCAGCTCGGCTTTCATCTTTAAAAGCTCCTGCATCATCTTCTGATTTTCCGCGCGCTCGGCCTCCAGCTGTTCGCGCTCCGCTTTGAGCGCGGCCTGCTGCTCTTGCTTATATTTTTTGAAAAGTCGAATACAGCGCACGCCCTCCAACAAAATCAGCAGTAAAAACGGAATTAAAATGCAAACGATATAGCCGGGCGTGGTTTTTAAAAACTGAAAAAACACGCCGACTTTCGGAATATGCCGCTCGTATTTTCCAATCACGTACGGATAGGTCACCACGGCCTCGTCGTCGGTATTGGTGGTGGTACCGTAGGTGATAAATCCGGGCTGACCGTTTTCGTCGGTGGTGAGCCGCCGAATTTTATGGGTGACGGTTTCGCCGAAATTGGCCTCGTTTTGCGAAGTGTAGGCAATAATGTCGCCGGGCTTTAAGGTCTTTGGATCGGTTTCCTTGGTCAGCACCAGGTCGCCTGCGTCGAAATCCGTCTTTTTCATGGAGTCGGACAGCACGATAAACGCCTTGTAGCCAAACAAGCTGCGGTCGGTTCGGTTAAAGGTGGTTACCGAAATCACGGTAAACGCCATCATGCCCACCGCCGCGATCAGCAAAAGCCAGACGAACACGTTTCGGACAATTCGTAATACTTTCATAAATATCTCCCCTTAAAATGCGTACCAGTGCCACAAGTACTTTTCATTTTTTCAAAAAAATATCAATGGTGCCCTTTAAAGAAAAGCTTTAATAGCGCTTATTTGCTCTGCCCACTTGCAGCAGACACATCAAAAGCACGCCAATGACAATGCCAAGAAGGACGCCTACCAAAAATATTGCAATTTTTCCCATACAAAACCTCACAGATCAGTTGCGTTGTCTTTTATCCCGCGCCGCCGGCTTAAAACCGTCGGTTCGGATTGTTCTTTGTCTGAACCGCCTTGGCGTGCAGAGTGAAATATAAATGATTCGCTGCATTGCCGCCAACTGGCTGAGTGCTTTCCTTTGGGTAATAAAACCGCAAAGTAAGCGTTTTTTGTTCGCCCACGCGAAGACAAGCGTCCACCGGCGGATTATCGGTCATCTTTTTCGGTGTGCCCTCATAGATCACTTGATCTTTATCCAACACGCTGACTTTTAAAACGTCTTTCAGGTCGCCCGCAACGTCGTCAAAATAGAGCTTATAGTAAACGTCCCAGGTGCTTTCGTTTTTAATGAAGAACGGTTTTTCCACCGTCATGCCGGGTTCAAATAAAAATTCATCTTCGCGGATCACCGGTGCGCCGTCGTTAAGATTGATTTTGACGTCGCCGGTATGAAAGAAGTTATCTTCAACCGAAATGGTGGCGTAAATTAAGGCAAACGTGGTGATACAAAGGCCGATACTCAAAAAGACAATGGCCAAAAGTGCACCGTTCATGCGCTTGACGGTTTTACTGTTCGCCATACGCGCGCCTCCTTTTTTTGCGTGTCAAAAGAAGCAGGAAGAAAAGCGACAGAGTAAGCAATGCTACGGCCGCGAAAATACCTAGTCGCATGATATCACCGGTTTTCGGCGACGGTTGCAGGTTTTCGTCTGCTTCGACCCACCAACAAAAATCGAACGAAAGACCACGGTTTTTGTATTCATTGGAAACGCTTTCGTCCAGCGATACTTCGATGTTGTATTTAAGGCTTTCCGTGGTGCGTTTTTTGGAAGAAAGCTTTGTTTTTATATCGTCAATGTCTTTTAAACATCCTTGATATAAAACGTCGTCGTTCGCCGCTACCTTTATGTAAAGCACCTTTGCGAGCGTTTTGTCGCCCGAAAGATTTTTTACGTCAAAATGCAGCGTGACAAGATCCTTATAGGAAATATCCAGCCGATATTGCTTTCGGGCCCGATCGCCGGGAAACATATTTAGTACCTTAAACGGAGATTTATCGTAGCTGTGCCCTTTATAAAGAGAAATTTCGGTTTCAAAATTTTCGCTGATTTTATCACCGGAAGCAGGCGTTGCGGCTTTTTCGTCTGCCGCAGGTGCCGACGCGCCGCGCACGGACGCCGCACTCGAAGTATCCTGTTTGCTGCTGTCTACAGAGGAGGCTGCAACGATCTCGTTATTTTCAACGGTTTCGTCCGTGCTGACAGGTTTTGCGATCTTGAATATCAGAACCGCCGCCAACAGCGCTACGCTGACTGCAAGCAGCACCGCCAAAACGATGATAATAAGTTTTGTGCGGTTCTTCTTCGCTTTGTTTTGCACGGAAACTTCCTCCTTTTTCAAAAATTAATGCGGTCTTCGTTCGGCTTTTTGCTTTACAAACAGGTGCTTCCGATTTTGAGATTTAAGCGCCGGGTTTATCCAGTTTCTTTAAATAACGGTCTTTTTTAATGCAGGCTATGACCACGCTGAATACCATTTGAAAATTCGCGTGGGCTACAGCATCCCGGTCTTCCGGTGGATTAACCACACAGTTCATAGCCATACCGAGCAGGGAATCCAAAATAAAATGCATAAAATTTGCAACATCAATGGAGTCGGGAAAAGCGTCGGCCATTTTCTGAAGCACGGGCCGATACAAAAGCAGATGCTCCGCGCGGGCATAATGCTGATAGGACGAGGAATAATAGTACCGCACGTAAAAAGTCAGGCTGTCGGGCTTCGTTAAAATGTGATCCCAGCAGTGTTTCCACAAAAGCTCACAGCGCATTTCATAGTCTAAGCTTTCGTATTTCAGCACCGGAAAATTTTCAAGAATGACCGATTGAAATTGTCGGTCAACCGTCGCAAAGGTTTTGGAGAGCAGATCTTCCTTGCTGTCAAAATAGCGGTAGATATACGATTCGTTTACATGGCAATACTCGCTGATGTCGCGCGTGGAGATATTTTCAAGCCCCTTGTGCGCCACGGCAAGCACCGCGCCGTTCATCAACGCAATGCGCTTTTGCTCGTGTTCCTTTTGTGAGAGCATTTTTCGTCTTTCCTCTCTTTTTTTGTGACAGTTTTCCGTCACGTTACCCTTTTTTGTGTTGTGCTTTTTGTGTTGTGCTCGGTTCCGATTTTGTGAAAAGAAAGTTAAATAAACACTTAAATTTCTTTTAAAAAATCAGCAGTTTTAAAGACACTGCTTTTCGGAACTTTTTAAAAAATGAGGCGTCGCGCTCCAATAAAATGAGAGATTGTGCTCGATCAAGGCGCTTTCCTGCACGGACGGGTCCCGACCGAAATACGCTCATTTTTTCGCAGAGTTTCCCACTCAGCGTTAATAATTATAGCATAAAAAAGTTAAGATTGCAATGTTTTTTATCAAAAACCTCTGTGATGAATGCAATTTCGACATCTTGAACTAATTTTATTTTCAATTACGCTTTAATATCGGCAATCTGACGAACCTTTGCGCCGTCAAATAAGCCGTCAAAAAGGAGGACCTCAAAATGAGCAAAAAAGGTGAAAACATTTACAAAAGAAAGGACGGTCGTTGGGAGGCGCGGTATATTCGCGGCTATGGCGACAACGGTGCGCCGAAATACGGCTATTGCTATGCCAAGACCTACGGTCTTGTAAAAGAAAAGCAAACGGCTTTAAAGGCCGAGGTGTTGGCCGGAAATCTTGCTGTTCCCAATAAAAAATGCCCTTTCTCTCAGCTTTGCCAAGAGTGGCTTACCATGAAACGCGGCGGTGTCAAAGAGTCTACCTATGTAAAATATGAAATCACGGTGCAAAACCATATTATCCCAAAACTCGGCGGATATCCAATGTCGGAGCTTTCTTCGGCAAGGATCGCGGTGTTCGGCCGCGAGCTTTGCGATAAAGATCGCCTGTCGCCCAAAACCGTGCGCGATATTCTGGTGGTCTTAAACGCCATTATTAAATATGCTTCAAAGGAAACCGGCACAGGTATTGCACCGCAGATGATCTACCCCCGTTCCGAATATCGGGAAATGCGCGTACTTTCGGTGCAGGAACAAAAGGCTTTGACGGCGTATTTGCTTAAAAACACCGATAACTATAAATTCGGTGCACTGCTGGCTCTTCACACCGGTATGCGGATTGGGGAAATCTGCGCTTTAAGGTGGAAAAATGTTTCGCTCAGCGAGCGATGTATTACCGTTGACAGCACCATGCAGCGGCTGAAAAATACCGAGCTTTCGGGAGCAAAAACCATAATTTTCACCTCAGCCCCCAAAAGCGCCGCTTCGATCCGCTGTATTCCGATCGGCAACACGGCGGTGGCGCTTTTAAAAAGGTTTTATGTCCGTAATCCCGATGCTTATGTGCTGACCGGCAATGCCGAACGGTTTATAGAGCCGCGTACACTGCAAAATCACATGACAAAATACGCAAAGGAATTGGGACTTTTCGGCGTGCATTTTCATTCGCTCAGGCACAGCTTTGCAACGCGGTGTATTGAGGTGGGCTTTGACATTAAAAGTCTTTCCGAAATTTTGGGCCACGCCGGTGTACAGATTACGTTGGAACGCTATGTACACTCCTCCATGGAACTCAAAAGGGCCAACATGGAGAAGCTGTCGGTGATTGGGTTTTAAAAGAAATTTTTAAAAAATACGCCGTCAAAACAGCCGTCAGAAAAAGTCCATTTCCCTAGTATTTTCGGGAGGTTCCAGGCACAAATTCTCAGAGTGGGAAACTCTGCGAAAAAAAGTGGTATTTCCTCTTGAAAGGCACCCCTCACTGTGTTATAATTATTGCGCTGAGTGGGAAACTCTATGGTGTTAAAAAAAGCCGCTGTTCCGGCAGATTCGGAATTGCGGCTTTCCTTATTTCTGAAGCTTTCATTTTTGAAGCTTTCATTGATACCATTTTAAAAAAGCAATCGCCTATCGTTTAAAAACAAACGATAGGCTTTTTCATATAATGCTTTTTATAAATTTTTCAGTATATTATTCCGCCTAATGTTGTTCCGTATTATAACACAAAACGCCGGAATTTCAGTATTTTTACAATAATATTCCAGAATGTTCCACTTCTTTCCGCAAAACAGTGAGCTTTTAAATCCTAAAAATGCTATAATCTTCCATTTTGCGTTTTTTGCATGCTATGCACCGGATCACAGGCCGCTTTGCATAACCGACCGACCGAAAGAGAACAATAATCCTGACTGAAAATTTTGGGAGGTAATTAAAAATGTCAGAAATGTTTTGTTTTCAATGCCAGCAAACGGCCGGTAACAAAGGCTGTGTGCGCGTGGGTGTTTGCGGAAAGCAGCCCGACACTGCCAATTTGCAGGACGAGCTGATCACGTCACTGATAAAGCTTTGTCTTGCCGTAAAGGAGCACGGCGGCCGGAGCGAAAAGACTGATCGGCTTGTAATCGACGGTCTTTTTGTAACGCTGACGAACGTGAACTTTGACAATGACGCAATCAAAGACTACACACAGCGCGTCTTAGCGGCGCAGGAGGCCTTGGGCGCCGTGAATTTTGAGAAAAAGCACCTTTTTCACGGCGAAACCGATATTGTATCGCTGCGCTCCACTTTGCTTTTCGGCTTAAAAGGCATGGCCGCCTACGCCCACCACGCCATGAATCTCGGTCTTCAATCCGACGAAGTAAACGATTGGTTTTATAAAGGACTTTGTGCGATCTACGAGGAGCATACCGTGGCCGAATGGCTGGCGCTTTTAATGGAATTCGGCAAAATTAATTTTAAATGCATGGCGCTTTTGGACGAAGCCAACACCAAAGCCTTTGGCAACCCTCAGCCGACGCGTGTAAACATGGACATTAAAAAAGGGCCGTTTATTGTGGTTTCCGGCCACGATCTGAACGATCTTGCGGCGCTTTTGCGCGCCACCGAGGGCACCGGCGTTCGGGTATACACCCACTGCGAGATGCTGCCGGCGCACGGCTATCCGGGACTTCACAGGTTTGAGCATTTGGCCGGTAATTTCGGCACGGCGTGGCAGTATCAGCAAAAGGAGTTCGAGAATATTCCGGCACCGGTGCTGTTTACCACCAACTGTATTATGCCACCGCGCGACAGCTACAAGGATCGAATCTTCACCACCTCGGTGGTCGGTTATCCGGGGCTTCGGCATATTAAGGTCACGGAAAACGGCGAAAAGGACTTTACGCCCTTAATTGAGCTTGCCAAAGAGCTGGGCGGTTACGAGCAGGATCACAGCATGAGCGGCATTAACGGCGGCCACATGCTGACCACCGGGTTTGCGCACGGCTTTGTAACGGAGAATGCAGGAAAAATTGTGGACGCTGTAAAGAGCGGCAAGATTCGCCATTTCTTTTTGGTGGGCGGCTGTGACGGCGCGCACCCGGGGCGCAATTACTACACCGAATTTGTAAAAAACACGCCGATGGATTCGGTGGTTTTGACCCTTGCCTGCGGCAAATACCGCTTTAACGATCTTGACCTCGGAGAGATTGAGGGTCTGCCGCGCATTATGGACGTTGGACAATGTAACGACGCTTACAGCGCAGTGCAGATTGCGCTGGCGCTGGCTGACGCTTTTGAGACCGACGTCAATCACCTGCCGCTGACGCTGGTGCTTTCCTGGTACGAGCAAAAGGCGGTTTGCATTTTGCTGACGCTTTTGGCGCTTGGAATCAAAAATATTTATTTAGGCCCCACCTTCCCGGCGTTTTTCTCCGACGCGGTGGTAAAAACGCTGAAAGAGAGCTTTAATTTGCAGCCGACCACCGACCCAAAGCAGGATCTGGACGCAATTTTTCACAGAGGTTAATTAAAAAAACGGTAGGCGGCGGTTTTGAACTCAGGTTTTATTTAGCTAACAAAAAGAAAAACTGAACGATGTCCCGGCCGCGCGCCGCGCCGCCGATTTTCGACGGCGGCCAAAACAACCGCCGACCATAAAAACGGCCGCAAAAGTACGAATGTTTTGGCCGATTGCCTGCCGTCTGAGGCGCAAAGCCTCGGGCGGCAGGCGGCGGCGCGCGGCCGAATTTTTGCAAGATCCCAAAAAGGACAGCGCAGCCGGGTCTTCCCTACAAAAAAATACAACCGATAAAAAGCGACAGAACAAAAAAAGCTCAAAAACTCTACTTTTGCGAGAATTTTTGAGCTTTCTTTTTGTTGCCGAATAAAGGCCGTATTTGCTATAATGAAAGAAAGCGACCGGACATATTTGGCTGATTTTCAGTTTTTACTGTTTGCCAAGGCAACGGGGCAAAGCGACCCACTGCAGGGGTTCGGACAAAAGGAGCAGCGATTTTTATGAGCAATAACGAATTTGGCGCTTATCTTAGAAAACTGCGCCGCAGCAAAGGGCTTACCCAGGAAAAACTGGCGCAAAAACTGAACCTTACAGGCAAGGCGGTTTCGCGCTGGGAAAACGGTGCGTCAAAACCGCGCGGCGATTATCTTTTAAGGCTTTGTGCGCTGCTTGACACCTCGGTTGATAAGCTTTTAAGCGCCGGTCACGCCAATGCGGTGATCTCCGACACCGCCGTTGAAGATACAATGCCTTTGCAGATGAAATACGAGCATTTGAATTTTATTCCGAAAGAGCAGCCCGAAACCGGGAATTATCTTTGCACCTGGACGCTGCAAAGGCAGGTTGCAAATCAAATCGGCCTGCCCGGTCGCGGAACGATTCGTCAGCGCGACGTGATGAACGAGGAACTGCTTTTTGGTGAGGAGTCCTATTACCACGTATATAAAACCGAGGATCGGCACGGCCTTTATTTTCTTTTGGACGACGGCTGGGACGTTCCTTACGGCACCGCGTCGGACAATCCGAAATCAAGGGATATTTTTGGCTCTTTGGACCCCGACCCGGCAAAATTCGGAACACTTGGCGCTGACAGCACAGAGATTTTATCCGCGCTTACAAAAAAAGCGATCGCACACGGTTACAAAGGCTTAGGCCTTTGGGTATCACCGCAGCGCCCGAATCTTGGCATCGGTGTTGCCGACGATCCCGAAGCCGCGCGCGACTACTGGATCGAAAAAGCAAAGCAATCGGCTGCGGCGGGCATTGCTTACTGGAAAGTGGACTGGGGCAAGGGCGGAAATGATCTTGCTTATCGCACCATGATGACCGACTGCGTGAAAAAATATGCGCCGAAGCTGTTGATTGAACACGCTGTACCGCTGACGCCGTTTGAAGTGCCCACTTCTCCCGACGACGAGCTCGCATTACGCATGAAAGAAACCTTGAAGATCAGCGATTATTTCAGAACCTACGATCTTTGCAGTCCGTTTGGCGACGCGCTCACCGTCTGCCGCATTGCAAATCTTTTAAAAGGGTTCGACCCGTCCGCGCTCCGCTTTGACGTGCAAGGTGTAATTAATGTGGAAAGTCAGCCGCTGGTTGCCGCAGGACTTGGGTTTTCGCTTGGCGTTATGGAATACTCAAAAACCACCGAGGCGGTTTTGCGCTGGCAGCGGATTGCACCGCCGTTTTCGGTGCGGCACGGCGCGCTTTTTTGCAGTGAGGAGGAGATCACCGACCGACTGTATTTCAGCACGGCGCCGATTTGGTGGCTGAAGCAATATTTAAACCGCGAAGTTGAAATTTCAACGCCGATGGTCTTATCGAGAAACACCCGACTGCCGAAGGTGAATGCCCCGGGGCTTTTGCCGCGCATTGCTGCGTGCTGTCACCCAAAAACGCACGCGCTGGCGGTGTCTTCTATGAAACGGACGGTGGATCCCAACCGCGAGATCATTGCTTTGGCGGACGTTACCGCTTATCCCGATCGACTTTCTGCGCCGATCGGATTGTTTGGCTGCTTCAACAGCGTAACACTGGAATTTTCGAAAGATATTCCCAAAAAAGCCGTTGTTTATGCGCAGTGCCTTCTGAGTGACGCCGCGGTGGATATCACCAAAGAGGTTACAGTGAACGGCAGATCGCTGACGGTGCCCGGTCGGCTGCTTCGAAAGCTCGGCCACTCGGTCACCGAAACGGAATATAACTATGAGCCGGCGGTTTTAATAAAGCTTTGCCGTATTTAAAAGTTGAAAAGTGTAAAAAAAACAAAACTTCGGCCTCAAAAGAAACTGCGAAAGCCGACAAAAAAGCGGTAGCTTCGCGCCGCGCGCTAAAAAAAGGCAGGCCGGGACGTAAAATACGTCCCGGCCTGCCTTTTTTGTGCCAAAACATTCTGTTTTGGCGTCGCCCTTCGGGCGAC
>CADAVL010000064.1 GCA_902791335.1 Oscillospiraceae bacterium | reverse complement strand
GCGTAATACACCTTGATCACGCCCACGGCGGTTCCTTTCTTTACCGGAGCCTCCAATTTCTTTTTGACGTACTCGGTTTTTACTTCTATGGTACTTTCGTCGGCGTCGGTCGGGATCAGTGCATAGACCTCTTTTTGCGGTCGGATATTCACTGTGTCGTAATCCCAGGAATAATCAATGGGAATGCTGTCTACGGTTTCGGTTTTTTTCAGTACCGAGCGATAAGAAAAATTATTGAATGCCCAACGGAACAGCTCGGCGGTGTCGGTGAATTCGTAGCGGTCGATCAGGGAGTTTTCCTGCGGCGGGCAGCCCAAAAGAACGCTGATGTAAGTCATGCCGTCATAAGTAGCGGTGGAGGCAAGGCAGCGGCCGGCCTCGTTGGTGTATCCGGTTTTAAATCCGGTAGCATATTGGTAATAATATCCGCTGGTCGGGTCGATCAATAAATTGGTGGCGGCTAAGGTAATGTCGTTTTTGGTGGTGTATCGCGCGACCTTGACGACATCGGTAATGAGGGAATACTGCATGGCGTATTTGGTGAGAATGCACATATCACGCGCGGTGCTGTAGTGATTGGCGTCGTGAAGTCCGTGGCAGTTTTCAAAATGGGTGTTTTTCATGCCAAGCTCTGCGGCTTTTTTGTTCATCATTTCAACAAAGGCCGATTCACTGCCGGCAACGTATTCCGCTACCAGTGCCGCCGCGTCCGCACAGGATTTTACCATGGTATAAGCCAAAAGATCGTGGCCGTTTACCTTTTCACCGGTTTCAAAGCCGGCAATCACCGCGTCGGAATAACGGTAGGTTTCATAAATTTCCTGCGATACGGTTAAGGTAAGATCCTCTAATTTTTCGTTTTTCTCAACCAGCAGCACCGCCACCATGATCTTGGTGAGCGAGGCCGGATACATGCGCTTATCGGCGTTATCCTCATAAACCACGGTGTCGGTATCCACATTATATAAAATCGCGGCCTTGGCGTGGGTATCAAAGGTGGGCTTGTAAGCCAAGGCCGGAACGCTAAGCGCCGAAACGGCGATGATCAGCGAAAAAAAGAAACAGGATAATTTTTTCATAGCATTCTCCCCAAAAATGTAGTATTATATTAATAGTATAAACATTCAAGGCTTTTTTGTAAAGACTTGACTTTTAAATTTTTTCAAAAAGGGGCAAAACCGGTATGGTTTATATTACAGGCGATATGCACGGGGATGAAAACCGTCTGTACGATGCGCAGTGGCGCAAACTCAAAAAGGGCGACACCCTGATCGTTTGCGGCGATTTCGGGTTTTTATGGAACGGCAGTCATCGGGAGCGCGAGGCGTTGGAGTATCTCGGCAGTCGAAAATTCAATGTTGTTTTTCTGGACGGCACGCATGAAAATTTTGAGCTTTTATCCAAATGCCGCGAAACGGTTTGGAAAGGCGGCCATGTTCGTAGAATTTGCGGAAATCTTTTCAATTTAATGCGCGGACAGGTCTTCAACATTGAGGGTTTAAAAATATTTACGTTTGGCGGCGGAGAAAGCGATGACCGCGATATCCGCGAGGAACAGGGCCAATGGTGGCGCGAAGAACTGCCCACGGCGGACGAATTTCGCGTTGGGGCGCAAAATCTCGACGAGATTGGTCTTTCGGTGGACTACATACTCACGCACGAGCCGCCGCAGCTTCTTAAAAGCGCCATGCAGCTGCGTTCCGGCACCGAACAGCGTGTTTCCAAGCTAAACGGTTTTTTGGAGGAGGTTTCAAGAACCTGTACATTCAAGCACTGGTATTTCGGCGCGATGCATGAGGATCGCACCTTAACGCCGAAATTCACCTGTGTTTTCAAAAAAATACTGCCGATCACCGGCAACGGAGAGGAAAACCGGAAGAATGAATGTAAGAAAGGCTGAATTCAAGGACTTTGGTGCGGCCGAAATGCTGCTGGAGATCGGACGTCGCAATATTGCGGCGTTAAACATTGATCAGTGGCAAAACGGTGATCCGTCGGCAGAGGATCTGAAAAGAGATATTGAAAACGGAGAATTATACCTTTGTGAGGAAGATGGCGCCGCGCTCGGCATGGCGTATATCGGTACAAACGGCGAACCGACTTACAAAAAAATTTACGAGGGCGCATGGCTTCAAAACGGGGCGTTTACCGTAATTCACCGCGTAGCGGTGGACTCTGCGGCACGGGGCAAGGGCGTATTTGCGGCGCTTGTGCAAAAGGCGAAGGAAATCTCAAAAGAAAGCGGTATTTCGGCGCTCAGAATTGACACCCACCGCGGCAATATTCCCATGCAGCACGCATTAAAAAAGCAGGGGTTTTCTTATTGCGGCATCATTTTCCTTGAAAGCGGGGACGAGCGCTTAGCCTACGAAAAGCTTTTATAAGATTGTTTTTATTTAAAAGGGGATTTTCGCTCGGTGCGACGGTTTTCCCGGTCAGTCGGCTTCGCGGTTCGCGGCGCGCCGCGTGCCATTTAAAAACCGCAGTTTTTTAAATGGCACCGTTCTGCCCGACGGCAAAAAATCTTCGATCTTTTTCAGCGAAACGTTCGTCGGGCAGAATCCGTCGCCGCAGGCGACGGCGGCGCGCCGCGAACCGCGAAGCCGACTGACCGGGAAAACCTACCGCAAAAAAACCACAGAAAACCGCAGGACACACAAACCCAACACCGGCAAACGAACAGCCGATGCAAAAATGCAAAAGGAAAGGACCGGACGCCAAAAATGCAGCTATTAAAGGATTTAAAAGAAAGAATACTATACCTCGACGGCGGCATGGGCACGCTCTTGCAAAGTGCCGGTCTTCAACCCGGGGAGTTGCCCGAACGGTGGAATCTTCAGCACCCAGGGATCATCACAAAAATTCACGAGGATTATTTTCGCGCCGGCAGCAACATTGTCTGCGCCAATACTTTCGGCGCAAATTCGCTGAAATTTTCAAAAGATGAACTCGAAGAAATCATTTCCGCGGCGTTTCAAAACGCAAAGGCTGCCAGAGCCGGACTGCAAAACCGGGAACACAAATATATTGCGCTGGACATCGGCCCCACCGGCCGCCTTTTAAATCCGTACGGCGACCTCGATTTTGAAAAGGCGGTGGAGATTTTCTCGGAAGTCGTTCGCCTGGGTGAAAAATACGGCGCAGATCTTGTCTTTATTGAAACCATGAACGACAGCTACGAAACCAAGGCCGCCTTGCTCGCCGCAAAGGAAAATACAAAGCTTCCGGTGTTTGTTTCCAACGCCTACGGCGCTGATGGCAAACTGATGACCGGTGCTACACCCGAATGCATGGTGGCTTTGCTTGAAGGAATGCACGCCGACGCCATCGGCGTCAACTGTTCTTTGGGGCCGCAGGCGCTTTTACCGGTAGTTTCCGAATATTTAAAATACGCGTCGGTGCCGGTGCTTATAAAGCCGAACGCCGGCCTGCCGAAAAGTGAAAACAGCCGCACATTTTATGATGTTTCGCCGAAAGCGTTTGCAGAAAGCATGAGCGAAGCTGTACGCATGGGCGCGCGCCTTTGCGGCGGTTGCTGCGGCACCACGCCCGAATATATTAAGGCTTTGTGCAATCAAACCGCCGATATAAACCCCGTTCCGACCGAAGAAAAGAATTACACGCTGGCAAGCTCCTATTCTGCGGCGGTGGATTTTAATGAAGGTCCTGTCATTATTGGCGAGCGGATCAATCCCACCGGCAAAAAGCGCTTTAAAGAGGCACTGAAATCCGGCGATGTCAGCTATATTTTAAAAGAAGGACTGCACGAAGAGGAGGTCGGCGCGGCGGTTCTGGACGTCAACGTAGGACTGCCCGGAATTGACGAAAAAGCGTGGCTTTTACGCGTTGTAAAAGAATTACAGGCTGTCACTGCCCTGCCGCTTCAGATCGACACCTCAAATCCTCAGGCCATGGCCGCGGCACTTCGCATTTACAACGGCAAGGCGGTGGTGAATTCCGTCAACGGTACCGCCGAAAGCATGGAAACCATTTTCCCACTGGTGCAAAAATACGGCGGACTTATCGTGGCGCTCACCTTGGACGAAAACGGCATTCCGAAAACGGCCGCGCAGCGCGTAGCCATTGCCGAAAAGATTTTAAGAACGGCTCAAAAATACAGTATTCCCAAAAAAGATATTTTGTTTGACACCCTTGCAATGACTGCCTCGGCCGACCCGGAAGCCCCCACGGAAACACTGAAAGCGCTCAAAATTATTCGTCAAGCGCTTGGCTGTCACACGCTTTTGGGCGTTTCAAATGTTTCGTTCGGCCTGCCGCAGCGCGACGGTATCAATTCGGCCTTTTTGGCCATGGCGTTTCAAAACGGCCTTTCCGCGGCCATTGTAAACCCGAACTCCGATATCATGATGCGAACCTACTACGCCTTTAAAGCCCTCAGCGGCCGGGACGAAAACTGCCTTTCTTATATTGATTTTTGCAATCGTCACCCAGAAACTGCAACGGTGCGGACTACCGCAGCAGAGCAATCAGCAAAGGCGTTGGGCGCTGCCGCGGACAGCACACAACAATCCGCACTGTTTACGGCTATTACAAAGGGCCTAAAGGATGAGGCCGAGTGCCTGACCGCTGCGCTTTTAAAAAGCCGTGAAGCTTTAGAGATCATCAACGAGGATATTATTCCGGCGCTCGACGTTGTGGGCAAGGGATTCGAGCAGAAAACAATCTTTTTGCCGGGACTTTTAATGAGCGCCGAAGCCGCCTCCGCCGCTTTCGAACAGATCAAAGCCCAAACCGCAGGACACGAAAGCGCCGAGCCGAAGGCCGATTTTGTGCTGGCTACCGTAAAAGGCGACGTTCACGACATTGGCAAAAACATTGTGGGGCTTTTAATGAGCAATTACGGCTTTACGGTTCACGATCTCGGCAAGGACGTAGATCCGGAAGAAATATTAAAAAAGACGGTGGAGCTTCACGCGCCGATCGTGGGGCTTTCCGCTTTGATGACCACCACCGTACCGGCAATGGAAGAAACCGTAAAACTGCTGAGGAAAGAAGCGCCGTGGGCAAAAATCATCGTGGGCGGCGCAGTGCTGACGGCCGATTATGCCAAAAAGATCGGCGCGGATTATTACGCGGCCGACGCGATGGCGGCCGTGCGTTGCGCGGAAGAAATTATGGCCGCGGCTCAAAAGTAGGATTAACGTAGGTAACGCCGCAAAAGCACGGAAAAATGGGGCGCTAAAAGCGCAAAAAACGAACCGCGTTTTATGAGAAAAAATGAAAAAAACCGCCGGACAGAAAAAATCTGTCCGGTGGTAAATTTTGCCGTTTTTTAAGTTTTTGGGGGCTTCGTGCAGCGCTAACTCGCCTAATTATTTTATGCCGTCAAAAAGGTCGGCCAGTCGCCTTGCGGCACGCGAAAGATCACGGATACCGTTTTCCACAGAGCTTTCGTCAAACGCTTTTAAATAAGAATCGGCCTCTAAGGTAAAGTAGCCCTTGTAGTCGATTTCCTTGAGCGCGTGAACCACCGCGTCAAAATCAATATCCATGGAAAAAGGAATTTCGTGCGAGTCGTGCCAGAGATCGTTGTCGTGCAGATGCAGCGCCTGCAATTTGTCCTTTAACGTGTGGATCATTTTTACAGCACCGCCGCCTGCGCCGCGCATTTCGGCGTGGCCGATGTCCAAACAGGCAACCAGATAATCGTCGTTCACGGCGTCTAAGTGCGCCTTAAAATCCTCGGCGCTCGCGCAGGCCGCAAAAGAGGCCTCGTCCTTTTCCTCGTCCCAGTTCCACATATTTTCGGTTGCGATCTTCACGCCGTAGTCCTTTGCAAAGGGCAAAAGCTCCCGATACATTTCGGCATTTTCCTCTGCGGATTTAAAGTTGCAGGGGTGAATAATGCAGATCTTGCCGCCGGCCTCGGCCGTGCATTCAATGGCACGTTTAAAATAAGTACGAATGGTGGGACAGTCCGACGGAAACGGCGCGTGCGACTGGTTGCAGTGAATGCCGTTATCCTCGCCGATCCTTTTTAAGCGGCGCGCAAACGAAAGATATTCTGCCGACGCAAGCGGGTGATCGGTGAAAATCGCCTCGTCCAGATCCCAGCTGTATTTACACATTTCAAACATGGAAAAGTCCCAGGCATCAAAGCCTGCTTTGGCAATCAGCTCCACGGCTTTCCCCTCGCCGCAAATTCTTGCGGCCGACCCAATTTCTGTTGAAGTTAACATAAAACCCCAGCTCCTGTTTTGTATTTATTCAAAAAGGCTCCGTTTTTGCCTCAATTCGTTTTTTTGAGGGGAGCGCGCAGTGCCGCTTTAAAAAACATGCCGAACTGTGGCCACCTTTTTCCTCGAAAAAAGTTTTGTAAAAAAAGATTAGTTATCGTGCAGATAAAGCGTTCTGGAGGTTTTATGCATATAAACGCTTAAAACCAACCCGATGCCGCAGAAAAGACAGCAAAGCGAGGTGCCGCCGGCCGAGAAAAACGGCAGAGTAACGCCGATTACCGGCAATAGAGATAAACACATGCCGGCGTTGATGATCAGCTGCGCCGCCAGCATGGAAAAAATGCCCACGCAAATATAGCTGCCCATCTGATCGCGCGAAAGACTGCTCACTCTTAAAATACGAATGCAAATAAGAATCAGCAGTAAAAACACCGCCAAAACACCTAAAAAGCCCAATTCTTCGCCGATGGCCGTCAAAATAAAATCGTTGTAGCCTTCGGGAATACTGCCGGACTGCACAAGGTCGCCCGAAAAAAGCCCCTTGCCGAAAATCCCGCCGTTTGCCAGCGCCACTCTGCCGCGCCACTGCTGCCAGCCGGAGCCGAGCAGGTCGCTTTCAAGATTGAAAATTGAGAGAATACGCGCCTTTTGGTCGTCGTTCAACACATATAAATAGGCAATCGGACAAACCACAGCAATGGCCAAAAACGCCGCCAAAAAATATCGTAGCTTCAGCCCTGCGGCAAAGAGCATGCAAAGAAACATGATAAAGAACACCATGGCGGTGCCGTCGTCACCCTGAAAATGAATGAGCAAAACGGGAAAAGCGCCGTGCAGGCAAAGCAGCAAAACGTGGCGCAGCTTGTTGAGGTTTTCTTTGACTGCGCTAAGGTGCAGGCTAAAGGTGAGCACAAAAATAATCTTTAAAAACTCTGCCGGCTGAAAGGAAATATTACCGGGCAGCATGAGCCAGGCCTTATCGTCGGTGCCATCGGGCGCATAGCCGATATAAAAGGTTAAAAACACCGGAATAAGACCGACGACCGCCGCGATCGGCCAGATCTTTTTATAAAAATCGTAGTCGATCTTTGACAGCACGATCGCAATGAAAATGCCTAACAAAAGCGACAGGAACTGCACCAAAAACTGCCGTGTGGAACCGGCGGAAAGCACGGCTACGCAGCCGTAAAGCGAGGCAAGCGCGCAAAGAGATAGCAGTATTTTATCGGTTTCACGGATATAATCCGCAATACCGGAAAGAATTCTTTTCATGAATTTTTGTACTTCCTTTAATCATTTATCATTTGTATTACTTATTATATATGAATTTTCCGAAATCTTCAAGCGATACTTTCAAAATCATAAAAAATGTGTTATACTGGTTGAAGTGTTAAAAAGGCATAAATTCAAAAGTCCGTTATTTATGGGGTGAATTCGTGAAAAAAACCGTTATTTCGCACAGCGAAAGGGAGACCGACAGGCTGGGTTTTTTATTGGGACAAGCTGTAAACTCCGGCTGCGTGATCGCTTTTTACGGCGATCTCGGCGCCGGCAAGACCCACTTTATTGCAGGGCTTGCAAAAGGCCTCGGCTACAAAGGGGAAACCTATTCCCCCACCTTTGCACTGGTAAACGAATATTTGGGCGGCAGACTGCCGCTTTATCACTTTGATATGTACCGGATCACCGGCTGGGAGGATCTTTATTCCACCGGATTCTTCGATTATATGGAGCTTGGCGGCGTGCTGGCCGTGGAGTGGAGCGAAAATATCGAGGCGGCACTGCCCGAAAACGTGATCCGCGTCACGATTCGACGGCTCGACGACCAAAGCCGCGAGATCACGGTTGACAGCACGGCGGAGAACGCCTGCTTTAAGGAGGAAGCTTTTTTTGAAACTATTGGCGATTGAATGCACGGCAAAGCCGGCTTCGGTAGCGTTGTCGGAGGACGGAAAAATTGTCTGCGAATTTTATTCCAATGTGGGGCTGACCCATTCCGAAACCTTAATGCCTATGGCGGACGCGGCGCTGAAAGCCGCCGGTTGGACGCTCAAAGATGTGGACGGCTTTTGCATTGCCGCAGGGCCGGGCTCGTTTACCGGCGTTCGCATCGGCATGAGCGCTTTAAAAGGCATGGCGCTGGGACTTTCAAAGCCGGTGGTGGGCGTTTCTTCCTTAAAAGCAATGGCCTACGGCTGCATTTCGCACGAAGGACTGATCGTTTCCTGCATGGACGCGCGCTGCGGACAGTGCTATTGCGGCCTTTATTTATCAGACGGAGAAAAAATTTCTGAAATTCTTGGCGGTATGGCATTGTCTATGGACGAACTTTGTGGTAAAATAGCAGAGGAACTGACAAAGCTCGACAAAAAAGCCGTTGTCGTGGGCGACGGCGCGGCGCTGTTTATGGAAAAGCACGGCGCACAGTTTGGCGGCAGGGTTTTCCTCTCGCACCCGAATTGCAGGTTTCAGTCGGCGCGCGGCGTAGCAGCGGTGGCGTACCCTGAATTTTTAAATGGAAACACCCAATCGTCCGAGGAGATATTGCCGATCTATTTGCGGCTGCCGCAGGCGGAACGCGAGCTGAAAAAACGGACAAAGCCGTAATGCCAAAAATACGGCTGATTTTATCAATAATACCTTGCTCGGATTTTTTTGCTTGTCAGCTTTAAAAATAGAACGGAGGCACAAAAAATGATTGCAATTGGCTGTGATCACGGCGGTTTGGAATTAAAAAACGCCATTGTAGCGCATTTAAAGGAACAAAATGTGGAATTTCACGATTTCGGCATTTATGAAAATCACTCGGTAGACTATCCCGAGATCGCCAAAATGGTTTGCGACTCGGTGGTAAGCGGCGAAGCGAAGCTCGGCATTCTTTGCTGCGGCACCGGCATTGGTATGTCCATGGCGGCAAACAAGATCAAGGGGATTCGCGCCGCGGCGTGCAGTGAAACCTTTTCTGCCAAATATACAAGACTTCACAACAACGCAAACGTGCTTTGCCTCGGCGGCCGCGTAATCGGCAGCGGCGTGGCAAACGAAATGGTGGATCTGTTCTTAAACACGGAATTTGAGGGCGGCCGCCACGAAAAGCGCGTTCAAATGATCTCTGATCTGGAAAACGCGTAAGCGCTTTATTCCGAACGCACAGAACCGCTTCCCTGCAAAAAAGAACCGCAGAGGCTTTGGTTGTTGCATGACGGAGGGATTCATGCCCGCGCAAGGTGCGTTTTTTCGCAAGGTTCAATTTTGAAAAAATATAAAATATATTTCTTGGAGGAAACAAAAGATGAGCAAAGTAATGATTTTCGACCATCCGCTGATTCAGCACAAATTATCCATTCTGCGCGACGAGCGCACCGGTACCAAGCAGTTCCGCGAGCTTGTAAACGAGATCGCCATGCTGATGTGCTATGAGGCAACCCGCGACCTGCCGCTCAAAGACGTTGAGGTAAAGACTCCTATGGAAACCGCAACCGTTAAGAATATTTCCGGCAGAAAGCTGGCGTTTGTGCCGATCCTTCGCGCAGGCCTTGGCATGGTGGACGGCGTTTTGAGCCTGGTGCCCACTGCAAAGGTCGGCCATATCGGTATGTACCGCGACCCCGAAACCCACGAACCGGTGGATTACTACTGCAAACTGCCGTCCGATCTTCCCGAACGCGACGTCATTGTGCTGGATCCCATGCTTGCAACCGGCGGCTCTGCCATCGACGCGGTAACCTCCATTAAAAAGCATCATCCGCACAGCATTAAATTTATGTGCATTATTGCAGCACCCGAGGGCATTGACGCCTTTACAAAGGCGCATCCCGACGTGGAGCTTTACTGCGCGGCCAAGGATCGCGAGCTGAACGACCACGCTTACATTCTTCCGGGTCTTGGCGATGCCGGCGACCGTATTTTCGGCACAAAATAAGAACAGAATACGATCCGGTCGAATACGACTTCGGCCGAATGCTTTCCACTGTTTTCGGATGCTTTCGACGGCATTTAAAAAGCAGTTAAAAAGCAATCAAAAAGCAGTCGAAGGAATTCGGCAGTCTTTCGGCAAGACATTATCTAATAAACACAAAAACGCGGCGACAAATCTTTGCTTTCGCTGCGTTTTTTCATTTATTTTTAAAGAAAAGCGCAAAAGATATTTTTAAAGTTTTTTTTGTTCGCAAAATAAAATCATGGTTTTTGATATGGTTCCAAAATTTTTTGAAAAGGGAGGCGGCGCAAAAATGGGCTTTTTGATCGGAATTGCGGCAGTCGTTATTCTATGGCTGTTTTTGATTTTCCCGTCGGCGCGCAGCGCAAGGATCCGACTGTCGTTTTCGGAATATATCGCCCACCGAGGACTTCACGATCTTTCGGCCGGCGTGCCGGAAAATTCGACGAAAGCTTTTTCGTGTGCAATAGAAAAGGGCTTTGCCATTGAGTTGGACGTCTCAGTGACGGCGGACGGCAGGGTGGTGGTTTTTCACGACCGAACCTTAAAAAGAGTTTGCGGCGACGACCGTCGGGTGGAGGACCTGAGTTATCACGAAATATCCGGGCTTTATCTTTTTGACACCGGCTGTAAAATCCCCACCTTAAAGGAAGTGTTGGCGCTTGTAAACGGCCGGGTGCCGCTGTTGATCGAATTAAAATCCCAGGTGAAAACCAACCGTCGTCTTTGCGAGGCGGTGAGTCGCGAGCTTTTGCATTATCGGGGCGAATACTGCGTGCAATCATTTTATCCGCCTGCTCTTTACTGGTTCCGTCGGCACCGGCCGGAGGTTCTGCGCGGGCAACTGGCCTCGGATTTCATCAAAACATCGCATCGCGGTGCGCTGTCAGCTTTGAGCGGCTGGCTCTTATTTAATTTTTTAAGCCGACCGGATTTTATCTCCTACGACCAAAAATTTTGGCGGTCACTGCCGCTGAGCGTTACAAAACTTTTGGGCGCAAAATGCTTCGGCTGGACCTTTGAATCCAAAAATGTTTGGAAAGAAAAGCAAAGAAACGGCCAAAAGCGCCGCAAAATCCGCGGCTTTGATTTTTGCATTTTCGAGAATTTTCTGCCTTAACCTATGATAAAATGATATAAGCCGCTGTTTAATAGATAACAGCGGCTTTTTACTATGGCAAAAGTGATGTTATGAGCATTGCTCACAGTGATATTATATTCGCCCTTAAATTGAAGGGGGCAATTAGGGGGTAATTATTAGGATAACATAGGAATATTATGGGGGATTATAGGACACAAAAGGCTCAATTCTCGGCGCGATTTAAAATAAAAAAATCCCCTGAAACCCAGCGTTTATGCGGGTTTCAGTGGATTGACAGTTGTGATTACGCGACGGAATAGCACAATTACAATTCCAATATATATGAAGTACTACTGTATTTTTTGATAATAAATCTTTTTTTCCGAACCCCAAGGAGACATTTTCCTATCAATAATGTCAAATCCATATTTCTCATATAAATTTTCGTGATCACTCACTAGATATACTTTATCAAAACCAACCGATTTTAAATATGACATTGAATATATTATAAGCCTTTGACTCAACCTGTTACCACGCCACTTTTCGTCAACGAACAAATGCCCAATATAAGGCGTATAATGTACATCAGGAATACAATCTGTTATTGCAACAGTGCAATATCCACAGATCTCATCATCATTAAGGGCGACAATAACTCTTTCCCAATCTTTAAAACCATTGTTCATCATAGCATTCGCTAATGATTTTCCTGCTTTCCACGAACAACTATCTGCATAATTTTTCACTTTGTTCCACATTTCATTAGATGCGGTAATAGCCTTGATTATCATTTGTTCTCCTTTGCCGTTGGATGTATACTAAAAAAGTGGACAAGTGTGATAAAATAAAAGACAAGTAAAAAATACTGAAAGGATGACACACAATGTCCAACAAAAGCAGTCCCAA
>CADAVL010000063.1 GCA_902791335.1 Oscillospiraceae bacterium | reverse complement strand
GATCATCCGGGATCCCACATACAATGTAAAAGAAGCGGATTACGTGATCATGGAGTCGACCTACGGCGACCGTGAACATGCTCCGGAGCCTGACTATGTGCAGTTTCTGGCGGATGTCATCAACCGCACGCTGGCGCGCGGCGGCAATGTGGTGATTCCGTCATTCGCTGTCGGGAGAACACAGGAACTTCTGTACTTTATCCGCGAGCTGAAGGAACAGCACCTGGAGAAGCAGGACTTTGACGTCTACGTCGACAGCCCGCTGGCGATCGAGGCGACGAACATCTTCCAGGAGAATATCTACGGGTGTTTTGACGAGCAGGCGCTCGCGCTGGTGAAGAAAGGGATTAATCCGCTGGTATTCCCGGGACTTAAGTTCGCGACCACGAGTGAAGAGTCAAAACAGATCAACTTCGATCCGACGCCGAAGGTGATCATATCGGCGTCCGGCATGTGTGAGGCCGGGCGGATCCGCCATCATCTGAAGCACAATCTGTGGCGGCCGGAGTGCACGATTCTCTTCGCCGGATATCAGGCGGCAGGCACCACAGGGCGGGCGATCCTGGACGGAAAGAAAGAGATCACCCTGTTTGGCGAACCGATATCCGTGAAAGCGGAGATCGTTCAGATACCGGACAGCTCCGGCCACGCGGACAGAGACGGTCTGATCCGCTGGCTTCTTTCAATCGATCAGAGGAAACCGGAGCATGTCTTTATTGTCCACGGCGAGGATGCCGTCTGCGATTCCTTTGCGGCGCTTCTCCACGACAGATACGGGTATAACACCACGGCTCCGTACACAGGCATGTGTTACGATCTCGCGACAGGCCAGATGCTGCGTGAGGGGAACCGGGAGCGGAAGTCCAGACGCTCAACGGCAAAGCAGCGTCGCGCCGAGGGCGTTTTTGCGCGGCTTGTCGCTGCCGGCGAGCGCCTGATGGACGTCATCCGGCACAACGAAGGCGGAGCGAACAAGGACCTCGCCAGATTTACGAATCAGATCAATATTCTTTGCGATAAGTGGGACAGATGATGAAGCCTGATGAGATTGAGATCCTGGAGCGCTGGAAGGAAGAGAACAAGAATCATCTGCAGAAACTGAAGCAGACCGGGAAAAAGATCAAAGGTGTCGGTATTCTGCGGATGCTGTTCGGCCGTACGACCATTGTTGCAGCCCTGGTCCTGCTGCAGGCATATGTGCTGTATCTGATGCTGGTTGCCGCCATTGACGTCTCCCAGTATATCAATATGGGCCTGAGCGTGCTCGGATTCTGCATCTTTGTGAGCATCGTGAATTCGGACATGAACTCCAGCTTCAAGATCGCCTGGATCACACCGATTCTGGTGTTCCCGGTCTTCGGAGGGTTCTTTTATCTGTACTGTGAACTGGATCTGGGCAAGAGAAGACTGATCAGAAAGACAATGCGGATCGAGAACATTGTTACCAGCCGGATGAAGGTCGACGAGCCGACACAGGAGCGTTTCCGGGAAGAGGCGCCGGATGAGCGCGGGATTCTGGAATATTTCCGGCAGTCCGGCAATACGCCGGCATTTCCATGTGAATATACACAATTCTTTTCTTCCGGCGAGGAAAAGATTCCGAAACTGATCGAGATGCTCAAAAAGGCGGAGCGCTTTATCTTTCTGGAGTATTTCATTATCTTCGAAGGCTCTGTCTGGGATGATTGTCTGGCTGTGCTCAGGGAGAAGGCAAAACAGGGAGTAGAGGTGCGTGTCCTCTATGATGGGATGTCGTCCCTGACCCGCCTTCCGATCGGATACTTCAAGAAACTCGAGAAGATGGGGATACATGCCCGCGCATTCGCGCCGATCCGCCCCATTCTCTCGACGTATCAGAATAACCGGGATCACCGCAAGATCGTGGTGATCGACGGAAAAGTGGCATTTTCCGGCGGTATCAATCTGGCGGATGAGTATGCGAACCGCATCGTACGCTTCGGATACTGGAAGGATACCGGTGTCATGGTGGCAGGTGAGAGCGTCACCGCATTTACATATATGTTCCTAAAGATGTGGACCATTGCCGGCAGGGAGCCGGATTTGGCGGAAGAGGACGTGAAAAAATATGCGTACAGCCATGAGAACGCTCTCACGGACGCAGAGCAGACCGCGCTGAAAGATATCCGCTGTGGCCGCAGGAATGGCTTCATCGTGCCGTTTGGAGACAATCCATATGATGATTACCTGATCGGAAGAACGGTCTACATGGATATTCTGAACCGGGCGCAGCGCTATGTTCACATCATGACGCCGTATCTGATTTTGGATGACGAGATGGTGACGGCTCTGATCTATGCCGCGCAGCGAGGTGTGGAGGTTTCGATCATCATGCCGCATATCCCCGACAAGAGGCTGATTTACGCTGTGGCGAGGACGTACTACAAGAATCTTATCCGACATGGCGTGAAGATCTATGAATTCGTCCCGGGTTTTGTTCATGCCAAGGAGTTTATATCGGATGACGTTCGGGCCACCTGCGGCACCATCAATCTGGACTACCGGAGTTTCTATCTTCACTTTGAGGATGCTGTGTACTTTTCGCGGATCGGTGTGATCGATGACATGGAGGCAGATTTTCAAAAGACACTCAAGGCATGTGAGGAAATCACCTATACTCGCGCAGAGCAGTTCCCGAAGTTGTTTCTGCTCGGCGGCATGTTTCTGCGCATCATTGCGCCGCTCCTGTAACTTGTTTTTCAGAGCGTATAGGTGTATATTTATGCAGTATACTGATTTATGTGAAAGCACAGATAGCATACGAAGAAAGGAGCATACACATGACGAAGAAAATTTCTGTAGAGGCATTCCTCGAGTACGGCGGCGTTCAGTATAAGGAAGCCGACCTGATGAATAAGGCACAGGAACAGTACAAAAAGGATCACAGCGATGAGATCCGGACGATGAATATATACCTCAAGCCGGAGGATAAAGCGGCTTATTATGTGATCAACGACAACGCCGGCATGGTCAGATTCTGAGACGATTTTGTGGATGACAGGAGGTAGAGATGTTTACGATCTCGGTGCTGCTTGATTCCGTAGAAAAAGTTGAGGATTTTATCAGCCGTATCAGCAAATACGCCTGCAGCTTTGATATCGAATCAGGACACACGACAGTCGACGCGAAGTCGATGATCGCAATGTTCAGTCTGGACCTGAGTCAGCCGCTCAGGCTCACAATCAACGATGATCACGGAGAACTGGAAGATATTCTCCGTGATATCGGTGAGTATCTTGCGTGACATGAACTTGTTAGAGCTCCGGGAGGAGCTCTTTTTTTTGTACACGGGGGATGAGGAGAACCGGAACGATAAGTAAGAAAAACACATCGGAGTGGAGAGCAAAGCACAAAAAAACCGCCCTGTGAACCAGGACGGCTTTGTGTAATGCGGAAGATGAGACTTGAACTCACACGGGAAGTAATATCCCACAAGAACCTGAATCTTGCTCGTCTGCCTATTCCGACACTTCCGCTTAAGTGCAGTCGGCGGGACTTGAACCCGCACGAGCGCAATGCTCACTAGATCCTTAGTCTAGCGCGTATGCCAATTCCGCCACGACTGCATTTACTTGTCTGTCGCTTGCCTGCGACTCGTATATAATAGCAAAACGGGCATTTGCTGTCAACAGGAAATTTAGGAATATCACACTTGACAGGAAATTTTAGAAATGTCAAACTTGAGCGGTCGTATGCAATCGCGTCTGACTATCTTGAGAAAGCTGTAGAGCAAAATAGAGATAAGTTATAGAAGAAGCGCGGGAGTCCTCGTGCCAGACTGTTGGGATGGAGCTTCCCATTCATGATCCGACGTATACAGCGGAAGAGAATATTGCCTCTTCAATAGATAATATGGAAGAGATCATACGCAAGTGCGCATCGGATCGCCAGGAGATGGACCGGCGCCTGACTTTACAGAAGAAGGCTGCGCTGGATGAACCGGCTGCGGCATATCAAAAACTGATACGATAGAGAACGAGTAGAAGAACGACGTATGGATAGTTTTATTTTTGCAGTCAATTCGACATTCCCGGTGTTTCTTGTGATGGTCATAGGATGGGTGCTGGGACGGCTGAAAGTGATCGGGAAGGGGTTCGAGATTGAGGCGAACCGGTTTGTGTTCAAGTGCTCGCTCCCGGTGATGCTGTTCCAGCAGATCGCCGGCAGCGACATCCGCAATAATTTTGACCTGCGCTTTGTCCTGTACTGTGCCATTGTGACAACAGTGTGTTTTGTGGCAGAGTGGCTTCTCGCGGAACTGACGCTGAAGGAGAAGGAGAGCGTGGGTGCCTTCGTGCAGGGAGCGTTCCGCTCTAGTGCTGCAATTCTTGGGATGGCCTTTATTCAGAATATGTACGGAGACACCGGCATGGCGCCGCTGATGATCGCGAGCGCAGTGCCACTGTACAATATTTTCTCGGTTCTGGTTCTCACGTTCGGTTCCTCAGAGAAGTACGGCGGAGACGACATGCGCAGCATGAAGCTGCCCGATCAGATGCGCAAGGCATTGGTCAACATTATAAAAAATCCGATTATCATCGGCATCGTCCTGGGCCTTCCCTTTTCGTATTTTGACGTGAAATTCCCTGTGATCGTGAATAAAACGATGAACCTTGTATCGCAGACCGCCACGCCGGTCGCCCTGCTGTGCATCGGAGCCGGATTCAAGGGGGCGCAGGCAATAAAGAAGATAAAGCCGACAATCGGTGCCGGCTTTATTAAACTGGTGGGGCAGATGCTTGTTTTTCTCCCTCTTGCAGCTTGGATGGGCTTTCGGAATCAGGAGCTTGTCGCGATCATCATCATGCTGGGATCACCCGCCACGGCGACGGGATTTGTGATGGCGCAGAATATGGGCAATGACGCGGATCTCTCATCTTCGATCATTGTATTCACGACACTGCTCTCATCTGTGACGCTGACACTGTTCATTTTCATCTGCCGCGCGGCCGGAATGATATAAAACGGTTTGAATCTTATATAGGCGTATGGTATAATTTCTGACAGGTTTATTAGCAAGGAGGACGCTATGAAGCACATCAAGACGATCAATCACACGGTTCTCAAGGATTCCATGGCAGCGGGCGGCTGCGGTGAATGCCAGACTTCCTGCCAGTCCGCGTGCAAGACATCCTGCACAGTAGGCAATCAGCACTGCGAGAACAAAAACCGGTAACTGACAGTCAGTATTGTAGATAAGGGGGTGCCGATTCGTTCTGGCGCTCTCTTATTATTTTTGAGTTTTATTTCACGAACGATATCGGGGACGTATGATTCATCAGTATAAATTAAACGGATATAACATAGTCATGGACGTGGAGTCAGGATCGGTTCATCTGGTGGATGACCTTGCCTATGAGATGATTCCTCTCTGGCAGGACAACAGCAAAGAGGAACTGGTCAAGAAGCTTCAGGATCGCTATCCACAGGAGGATATCTGCGATACATATGACGAGATCGGCGAGCTGAAGAAGGAAGGCCGCCTGTTCACAGAAGATATCTACAGGAATTATGTGGATGCCTTTAAGGCAAGGCCCGTTCAGGTGAAAGCTCTCTGCCTGCACATCGCCCACGACTGCAATCTCGCCTGCCGCTACTGCTTCGCAGGAGAAGGAGAATATCACGGGCGCCGCGCGCTCATGAGCTATGAAGTGGGCAGGAAGGCGCTCGATTTTCTGGTTCAGAATTCCGGAAATCACCGGAATCTGGAGGTGGACTTTTTCGGCGGTGAGCCGACGATGAATTTTGAAGTTGTAAAGCAGCTTGTCGCTTACGGGAGAAGTCTGGAGAAGCCTCACAACAAGAATTTCCGCTTCACGCTGACTACCAACGGTATGCTGATTGACGACGATGTCATTGACTTTGCCAACCGCGAGATGAGCAACGTAGTGTTGAGCCTGGACGGCCGCCGCGAGGTACACGATCGCTTTCGGGTGGATTATCAGGGGCGCGGCAGCTTTGACACCATTGTGCCGAAATTTCAAAAGCTGGTGGCCGCGCGCGGTGGGAAGAACTATTATATGCGCGGCACGTTTACCCACAATAACCCCGATTTTTTGGAGGATATCAAGGAAATGCTCCGCCTCGGTTTCCACGAGCTGAGCATGGAACCGGTGGTGGCCGCGCCGGACGATCCTTCCGCGCTGACAGAGGACGATCTGCCGGTGGTACTGGCGCAGTACGAGAAGCTGGCTCAGCTGATGCTCGACTGCGAGCGCGAGAAGAAACCGTTTACGTTTTATCACTATATGATCGACCTCAAAGGCGGCCCTTGCATTTATAAAAGAATTTCCGGCTGCGGTTCGGGCACGGAATATATGGCGGTAACGCCGTGGGGCGATCTTTACCCCTGCCACCAGTTTGTGGGCGAGGAAAAATTCCGACTGGGCGATATTTTCAGCGGTGTCAGCAATCACGCCATGCAGGACGAGTTTTTCACCTGCAATGTTTACGCAAGAAAGGAATGCCGCGACTGCTGGGCACGGCTTTACTGCTCCGGCGGCTGCGCCGCAAACGCCTATCACGCTACAGGATCGGTGCGCGGTGTTTATGAATACGGCTGCAAGCTGTTCAAAAAGAGAATGGAATGCGCCATTGCGCTGGCCGTGGCAAAGGAACTGGAAACATGAGTCGGCCGATCTGCGATTTCGTGGAAAACTACTGCAAAGCTTTGCCCGACCGCTATCACATGCCGGGGCATAAAGGGCGGAAATTTCTCGGCTGTGAGCCTTACGATATTACCGAGATTGACGGCGCGGATGAGCTGTTTTTGCCGAGCGGCATCATTGAAAAAAGTGAGGCGGCGGCTTCTCGCATTTTCGGCGCGAAAACGCTGTATTCTGCCGGTGGTTCCACGCTTTGCATTCAGACAATGCTGTATCTTACGGCACTTTTGGCAAGGGAGCAGGGAAAAATACCGAAAATTCTGGCCGGACGAAACGCCCATCGCGCGTTTATAAACGCCGCGGCGCTTTTGAATATTGAGATCGGCTGGATTTATCCTAAAAGCGGTACTTACGAAACCTGCAGGGTTTCCGAAACCGAGGTGGACGAAGCCTTAAAAGGCGGCGATTACACCGCCGTTTATTTAACCAGTCCCGATTACCTCGGCAACACGGTGGAGATTCAGAAAATTGCCGCGGTCTGCCACCAAAGAGGGCTGCCGCTGCTTGTGGACAACGCCCACGGCGCGTATTTGAAATTTTTAAAAACCTCCCAACACCCCGTGGACCTCGGCGCCGACCTTTGCTGCGATTCGGCGCACAAAACGCTTCCGGTGCTGACCGGCGGCGCATATCTACACATAAAAAACGGCGCGCCCAAAGTGTTTTTTGCGCGCGCAAGATCCTGTATGGCACTGTTCGGTTCCAGCAGTCCTTCGTACCTGATCTTGCAGTCGCTCGATTTGATGAATGACAACGCGACCGATTTTAAAGACCGACTGCGGGAGTATTTACCAAAAGCCGAGGCGCTCAAACGGGAAATTCGGCGGCTGGGGTTTTTAATTTCGGGCGATGAACCGCTGAAGCTGACGATTCTGCCGAACGATTTCGGCTACAGTGGCAGCGAGCTAAATGAAATTTTAATAGAACACCGCATTTTTTCGGAATATCACGATGAAATGCATCTTGTGCTGATGCTTTCGCCGTATTTTGACGACGGGGTTCATCGAAGACTTTTAAATGTGCTGTCGGGCGTAAAAAAACGGCCGGCAATAAAGAAAACCGCGCCGCCGATTCCGCGACCGGAAGCGGTACTTTCGCCGAACGAGGCGCTGTTTTGCAAAACCGAGGAGATTCCGACAGAAAAAGCGCAGGGGAGAATTTCCGGCGTTTCGGTGGTTGGTTGTCCGCCGGCGGTGCCCTTGGTGGTGAGCGGCGAAAGGATAGACGAGGCGGTGATCGACGCGCTGAGGTTTTACAAAAAAGAGTTCGTCACGGTGATTGCAAAGGAAAGTTAGTTTTTAGAAGAGACTTAGATTTTATTGGATTTGTTAGAGGAATGCGCCCACAGAAAAAACTGTAGTTTTTCTGTGGGCGCATTCTTTTTTTACGCAGAACGGGAAATTCTTCATCACAAAGCAACTTAATAAACCGTGCCTTTCCGCAAAATTTCCGCCGCGCTTTACCGCAAAATACCGTCTTGCCACGCGCCGAACCTTCAAAACCGCACCTGTGCGTTGACACAAAAATCTTCAGTTGTGTTCGGCCGCTTTTTTTGCAATTTTTATACGCAGGATGAAAACCGCCGACATGGCCGCAAAACCTGCAAACAGTGCGCCGTAGATCGCCGCGTCACTCCGCTTTGCTTTTTTTGGGCTCGCCGACGCTTTTTTTAATTCTCCGCTTGGGAACACCGCTTTGTCGATCGCCTTTTGAAAACAGGCCGCGATCACCTCGTGCCCCTCCCGACTGGGGTGAAAATCCAGCTGTACGGGGTCCTCACTCGCGTTGCAAAGCAGCGCCTCGTTGTTTAAAAATGCGGAATAAACGTCCACCACTTCAAAGTCGCTGTTTTCCGACAGCTTTTTTATGCAGTCGTTCAAAAGTACGGTGCATTCTTTTGCAGGCTCACAGAGAATTTCTTTGTATTCTCCCGTAAAATGGCCGTAGGGATTATATTGCGTTGCCACAAAAATTACAGCGTTCGGGTTAAGCGTCTTAATCGTCTTTACAATATCGGTAAGCGTCAGTTCAAAGTGCGTAAGCGTGTTTTGAAAGCGCTCGCTTTTTTGAAAATCCGAAAGAACAAAGCCGGTGGCAAGCAGCAGCGGCCGGTAGCGCTCGTCTTGTTGGTTTTTGAAAATTTTCAAAAGCTCGGAGCGTTTCAAGGGATTTTGTGTGTTTAAGGTGTTGTAGGCGGTGATTGCTTCGTCCAAAAGGGCATTCACCATGTCGTTGCCGCCGCAGGTCACGGTGATGATCTTCGCATTTTCTAACGTGTTTTTTAAGGACTTATTTTGCAGCTGCTTTAAAATGCCGTCGGCCGTGTTGCCGTCTACCGCGCAGTTTTTAAGTCTGTAGCCGTTGGCCTTTGCCAAAATATTCGCATAGTTTTCTTCCTTAAAATGGCCGCCCGACAGCTTGTAGCCGGTGGAAATACTGTCACCGAACGCAAGATAGACCGAACTCGTTTCGGCTTTGGCAGGCAGTACCCAAACCGAAAAAAGCAAAGCCGTCAATAGAAATGTCGCCAAAGGAATTTTAAAAATTTTCATGTTTTCCACGCTCCTTTATAACAACAGTATTGCCGTCTTTTTTTCGCTCATTCTGCGCCGGTAATATTTTTTTAGGCTGACACAAAAACCGTTCGGTTGCCGAAAAAGCGCACCTATTTTCTGCAATTTTCTCAAAAATACAATTTACCACGTAATCTGTTTAAAGTACGATTGTTCGTACTTTGATTGCAGCTCGTGCAAAGTCGTCGGTCGCATTCGTTTGGGCGTTTTATCAGCCTGTCGGCCAATCTTAGAATGCTTTTTGGGTGAACTTAAAAAATTTCAAAATGTGCTATTCGCTGTATAAAGCAGGCAGGGAGTAGCCTTTTAAGCTGAAATAACGGTATTCGCGCGGCGTCATGTGGGTAACGCTTTTAAAGATCTTGTTAAAAAACTTTTGGTTATTGTAGCCCACCGCACGGGCGATCTCGGTGACTTTCCAGTCGGTGTCCACCAAAAGACGACAGCTTTGCTCAATGCGAATGCGCTGACAGCACTGACCCACCGTAATGCCGGTGTCTTTTTTAAACCGCGCGCTGAGATAGGTGGGGTTGTAGTGCAGCTTTCCGGCAATTTCCGAAAGCCGCACCGGCTCGGTGTAGTGCGCGCGCAGATAGTCCGACACCGCGCGGCTCAGTTTGGTCTGATCGTCGGTTTTTAAAGGATTCAGCTTTCGGATCGTTTCAATCATAATACTGATCAGTAAGCACCGCGCCATTTCGTCATAACCGCAAAACCGGTGGCGGTATTCGTCGGAAAGCTTTGACAGCTTTTTCCGCACCGAGCCGGTATCGTCAAAGAAAATATGGTTTTCAGGCGAGGAAAAGGTGGAAACATTGCCCAAACGAATATAATAGCTGTTCAAAAGGGAGGAAAACCGCTCACAGCCGGCCAAAGCGCCGTCGATCATCTGCGGCAGAAAAAGAAAATTCCAAAGCAGGCAGGTCTTGCCGTTGATTGGGCGGTAGCTGTGCGCCGTGCCGATGTCCACAAAAAAATAATTACCGCTTTTGATCACGCTTTTCCGATTTCCGATCGTGTGTTCGATCTCGCCGTCCACAATGTAGGTCAGCTCAAAGAATTCGTGCTTGTGCGGCCCCATGATCTGCTGATCGTTGATCATAAAATATCCGGTGGAGTCGCTCAGATACGGCGTTTTGTTGATTACAAACGGTTTCATGTAAAAATAGCCCCCTATTTTTATAAAATCAGGCACTTGTTTTATTATATATGGGTCGGTATACTGAAGTCAAGAGGGTTTTAAAAGGTGGCGGCAAAGCGAATGCAAAAACCGCCGAAAAAGCACCCACGAACAAAAATCAAGCGTAAATTTTTAATTTTAAAGGACGGGATCATGATGAACTGGACTGCCAACTGGATCGCACCGCCAAAAAAATACGGACACGTTTGTCCGGTGTACCGCCGCAAGCTTACGGCCGAAAAGCCGCTCAAGAAAGCACAGCTTTTTATTACGGCGGCCGGCACCTTTAAACTGACGCTGGACGGCGAAGCCTTTGGAAACGAGGTTTTGGCCCCCGGATGGACTTCGTATCACAGCCGCCTGCAATACCGCGAATACGATCTGACAAACGAGCTTTCGGATCGGTCGGCGCACGAGCTGTGCGTTACGGTGGGCGAGGGCTGGTTCCGCAGCAATCTCTTTCCGTGTCGCGGCGAAATAAGCACCGAAAGATATAAAAAACCGGCGGCCATCATTGCCGAATTGCACCTGACCTTCGCCGACGGCGAAATTGAGGTAATTCCGTTTGGCAAGGAAACCGAGGTCGCGCCGAGCGCTTTGCAGTATTGCGACAATTTCAACGGCGCAGTTTACAACGCCGCTTTGGAGGAAAGCTATCGCTTTGAACCGGTCGTTTTCTCAGATGAATACACGAAGGATATCCTGATCCCCTCCGAGGGCGTGCCGGTGAGAGAGCAGGAAAGATTTTCCCCGCGCGCCGTATTCAAAACACCGAAGGGCGAGACGGTGGTAGATTTCGGCCAGAATATTGCCGGTTATGTGGAATTTCGGCTGACTGCAAACAAAGGCGACCGCGTAAAGTTTTCGCACGGCGAGGTTTTGGATAAGGATGGCAATTTTTACAACGCCAACTACCGCGGTGCAAAGGCTTTGGTGGAATATACCTGCAAAGACGGCGCGCAGACATTCAAGCCGGATCTTACCTTCTTCGGTTTCCGTTATATCCGCCTGGATGAGTTTCCGGGTGCGCCGACGGCTGAAAATTTCACCGCCATTGCCGTGTATTCCGACATGGAGCGCACCGGATTCCTTACCACCGCGCACCCGCAGTTGACTCAGCTTTTCAGCAACATTCTCTGGAGCCAGCGGGATAATTTTGTGGATATTCCGACCGACTGCCCCCAGCGCGACGAGCGCCGCGGCTGGACGGGCGACGCGCAGGTGTTTATCCGCACCGCCTGCTATAACTACAATGTAAAGGAATTCTTTAAAAAGACGGCCGAGACAGTTTCACTCGGCGAGAACTATGTTATTTTGCTCGCGTGCGACAATTACGATGTGTTCTCATTCTCGTCCGATTCCGAGCGCGAGGAGGATTCGAGCGAGGTCTATACCTACATAGTTGCCGCTGTTTGCCCGGTCAAACGCACAAAGGGCGCGCTGTCCTTTCACGCATACGACAATTCGTTTAAGTGCTTAGCAGGAGACACCGTTATCTCCGCGCCCGAGCTGGGATTCCTTTTCCCGGCGTTTGACGACCGCTCGTCAAACATCTACAGCGCGCTTTACTACACGAAAAATACCGCGGAAAATCAGGACGCGTTTATTGAAAAGGTGTTCAACGCGCCGCTTCCGATGCCGGCATCGTTACAGAAGGAAAGCTTTCCGAAGAGCTCAAAGGGAAAATAAATAACTCGGAAAACCACATTGCAAATAAAAAAAATCCGCACGAAGTAACAAAAGCGCAGGTCGGACTCGGCAATG
>CADAVL010000062.1 GCA_902791335.1 Oscillospiraceae bacterium | reverse complement strand
GGAATCCCGGCTTTCCCAACGCCTTCGGGGACGCGTCTCCTTCGGCGACAGTGCCGCGCGCAAGGTCGGATTTTCGCACCAAACCGGCAGATCATAGGTCGTAAAAGACGGCTTCGGTTTTCTCCTTTTACCGCCTTAGATCAAGCCTTATTTCAAAAACCAAACCCGGTGCGGTGGCCTTGGCAAAGCGACTGAAAAAGGACGGACTGCCGCTGTGCGTTGTTACCGCCACGCCGCGCGAGCTCGCACAAAAGCGCTCAATCCTTTTCGTCGTCCAGCAGACGGATCTTATTGTAAAGAATTTGCAAATTGCGGTCGATCGCGGCGATCTGCTCGGCGCGTTCCACTATGTTGCGGCATTGTAAAAATGCTGCATTTCAAGAATGTCCTGAAATTGAAAGAGCCGTATTTATTGCGTTCGGACTGCTTTCTATCGTTTTAAAAACCGCACCCAAAAGCCGAAAAATCCTTGGGTGCGGTCAGTTTTTTTAAAATGCCAATCAGCCAATCGTCAATCGGCCAATCACTAATCGGTCAATCAGCCAATGCGGCCGTAAAGCGGCGCACTGTCGTCCGAATCACTGCGCGGTGCGCGGGTCGGCTCGGAAACCGTACGGTTTTGCGGTCTGCGGTCGCGATCGCGTCCGCCGCTTCTTCCACCGTTTCTGCCGCCACGACGGTCGTATCGGCGCGTGCCGTTGTCGGAGGTAATCACAACGTGACGGTTCACGCCGTCGCCCACCGAGTGGGAGGAAACGCCCTCAATATCCTGAATTTCGGTGTGGATAATGCGGCGCTCGTAAGGATTCATCGGCTCTAAAGAGCGGCTGCGGCCGGTGCGAAGAACGCCGGCGGCCACTTTGTGCGCCAGTGATTTCAAGGTTTCTTCGCGTTTTTCGCGATAATTGCCAATATCCAGTACAATGCGGAAATAACCGCCGGTCTTGTTGGCGTTGGCCGCAAAGGAGGCCAGATACTGCAAGGCGTCCAGTGTTTCGCCGCGACGGCCGATCACTACACCGAGGTTGTCGCCGTTAATGAGCAGCTGTGCGCCGTTTTCAATGTCCGCCACCTGAATGGAGATGTTGCCTGCGTCCATTTTTTCCAATACATTGATCAGATAGGAAGCAGAGCCTGCGGCCGGAGAGTTTTCGTCAATTTCGCTTAAAGGCCTGTAGTCAAGTGCCGGCGCTGTTTTTGCGGTTTCTTCCTGCTTTTTGGGCTTTTTTTGCTCGCTTGCAGCTTTCGGTTGATCCTGCTTGCCCGTCGGGCGCTTTTTCTCTGTTTTCTGGGCTTTCTTTTGGGGTCTTTCCTTCGGTTCTTCGCATTCATAAAAGGCACGAACCTGCGCCGGATGACCGCCGAAAAGGCCTAAAACTTTGGGCTTTACGTCCTCAATGATCTCAATTTTGTAGTCCGCGTCGGGGTTGTCAAGGTTTTCAATAGCGGCCTTTTTCGCTTCTTCAATGGACTCTCCGAAGCCGAATGCTTCTTTAATCAATTCTTTTTCCTCCGTTTCGCGCAATGGCACCGTTCTTCCAAAATAAAAGGGATTTAAAAAAATTTGGCGCATTGCATCAATAGTGATTTAATATTTTCTCAAAGCCGAAGCGCGCGCAGTGCAGTTTTAAAACACGCGCAAAGCGCCGCGGCCCGATCAATTACAAATAATCGGATCGGCAGATTTTTCTTTTGTGGTTTTTTAAATCTTTATAATCCGGCTTTCTTAAAACCGCTTTTATAAAATCAGCGTTTCTTATAAATCTGCAAATTCTTCCTCTTCGCGCAAGAATAACTCTTTTAATGCGTCCATCAATCCGGATTCTTCCTTGGAGGCAAGCGTGTAGGGCTGCCACAACTGAATGCGAAGAACATCGGTGCATTTCAGCACGTCCAGATAGTTGGTTTTCTGACGGTAGGTGATCTGCGCTTTTTCCAGTCGCTCGATCATGGCGTCACGCAAAGATTTATTGTCGGCGGCGATTTTTTCGCCGGTCAATGTCAGCACTGCGTCGTCTGAAACCGGGCAGTCAAAATGCACAGAGAGCGTGTGGGTGCTTTCGTCGTAAGTTGTTTCAAGCGGCGTAGTCTTGCCGTTCTTTTGAAGCGTCACGGCCACTTTGTCTGAATAACCGCGGAAACGCACTTCGTAGTGCCGATTTTCCGGGATCAGCGAGCAGTCACCTGTAGGTTTGTGAACCGTAAATACCGGTGCGTTGCCCCATTTAAGCGAAAATTCGGTTTTTGCGAATGCGCCGTTTTCAAAGTCAGAGTATTCGCCGCTGTCCTCGTAAAGTGTAAAGCTGTTGTCCGCGCCCGGGAACACCGTTAAGATAAGCTTTTCGCGCGGCTTTAAGGCGCTGTCGCCCTCGAATTCGTTTGTGGGCACAATGGCACCGGACTTTGCAAAGATCGGGCAGCGCTCCAGGGGTCTGAAAACATCTAAGTTTCTCGGACGGTCCGAATGATAGCGCGTGCCGTCAAAATAATCGTACCAGTCGCCCTTCGGGAACCAGACCGGTGCGCGGCCGAGCTTGCTGATCGGGTCATTCGGCTCGGTGATGGGGGAAACCATGAGCTCACTGCCGAAAAGATACTGATTTTTGGCTTCATAGGCAGCATTTTTCTCAGGATATTCATAATACATGGGCTGCACCAAAGGCTGCAAATCGTGATGATTGCGGTAGCACATGGTGTAAAGATAGGGGAACAGCTCATGGCGGAAACGCAGCCAATCGCCCAAAATGTGCTCGGTTTCCTTGGAATAAAACCAGGGCTCTTTATGTATAAACAGATCGTCGCAGCTGTGCAGACGGTTGATGGGCGATAAAACACCCAGCTGCAGCCAGCGCACATAAAGCTCGTCGTCGCGGTAGCCCATCATGTGACCGCCGATGTCGTGGCTCCACTGAGAATAGCCGATGTTGGAGGCCGTGGCAGTGAAATAGGGCTGGAATTTCAAAGATTCCCAGGCAATGACCGCGTCACCCGAAAAGCCAATGGAGTATCGGGCGCTGCCCGGTCCGCTGAAACGGGAGAAGAACATCGGGCGCTTGCCACGCTGCATAATGTCGGCAATGTGATAGTGATTGAGCATCCAAAGCGGATCAATGGTCTCCAACGGGTTTTCGAGCTTCCCGTCGCGGTTCGGCTCGTGCAGCCAGTTGTAATCCGTGCCCTGTTGCCAGTCCATCCACCAAAAGTCCACGCCTGCGTCCTCGTAAGGATGATGCAGAATATCAAAGTAATTTTCTAAGAAATTTTTGTTTAAGCAGTCAAACTTAATGCGCTTGCCGTTCTCAGGATCAAGCCCCAACGCCTCGGCCATTTGCGGATACATTTCTTCGTGCGCCGCAACGCCGTCTGCCGGGTGCAGATTTAAAGCGGTGTGCACGTTTCTTTTGTGAAGCTCTTTTAAGAAAGCTTTGTAATCGGGGAAGTATTCACGGTTCCAGGTGTAGCCCGTCCAGCCTCGAAGATCATGGTCGTCGCGCTCCTTCACTTCCTCGGGTACCTCGGTCGTGTGCCAGTCCATGTCAATAACGGCCACAGAAAAAGGCAGACGTTCTTTGGAAAACCGATCCAAAAGGCCAAGGTATTCTTCGTCGGTATATTTGTGATAGCGGCTCCACCAGTTGCCCAGAGCGTAGGCCGGAAGCATGGCCGGCGCGCCGGTCAACCGGTACAGATCGCCCACGGCGGCGCGGTAATCGTGGCCGTGACCGAAAAAGTAAATATCGGTGGCGCTGCCCTCGCGCACGTGAACCCAGCCGTCGTCGCCCAAAGCGACAGAGCAGCTGTCATCAATCACGGAAAAGCCGTTTCTGGAACAAACGCCGTGTCCTAAAAGAATGGCACCTTTTACGGCGTCGAGTGTTTTTGCGGTTCCGCCGAGATCCTCAAATTCATCGCCGTAGCGCCAGGTATAACCGGGGTTTACAAGCAGATGAAACGAAAGTGTATCACCGGAAAATTCGGTATTTTCGCAGTAGGTGATCTCCAAAGCGTCGGTTTTTAAAACCAGCACGCCGCCCTCACGGATTACCGAAAAGGGAACGACCGGAAATTCCCGGTTGATCACGCTTTGCGTGGCGCGATCCTCAAAGCGACCGTTTGGGTCGTATTCACAGCGGATCAGCGATGGTGTGAGCACCGAAAAGCGGTATTTTTCACCGGATACCATGCTTTCGGGGTTGGTTTTGGGAGAAGTGGGGTAGTAAAAACGATTTTGATTCATTGCGGTTTCCTCAATTCTTCATTAAAAACGATGATAAATTTTATAAAATGATTGCAAGGTCTTAGGCTGGCGAGAGCCAGCCCCGTCACGACTGACATTTGAAAAATTCCAATCTATCTTGTCTTATCACTTGTAATACGTTAGCGCCTTATAAAGACGACAAGTGAAAATACGCCGAAATACACCATTTAGGCTGGTTCTTAATTTTTATTGTTCGCCTAAAAAACGTTGCAAGTAAAACCGTTTGTAACAAACCGAAAATACGCCGAAACCGCCTTTTCGGCGGTTTACGGAAAATTTAATATTCGGGTATTCGGATATTTTGAGCAGGGGCTTTTTCGGCCTTTTTTTGGCTTTATGTTCAAAGATCCCGATTCGATTTTAAGAAGTGCGCTTCTTTTCTTCGGCACAGCGGCTTAAAATCAGCTTTGCCTGCTGCTCGGCCATCAGCTTGTTCGGGCTGTAGATGGTTTGAACGATGGCCTGCAAAAGTCCTGCAACCAGGCTTGAAAACGCCCAGTAAAGGCCAACGGCGGCCGGCAGGGAAAAGGCAAAGAACAACGAAATAAGCGGCATGGTCAGCATCATACCGGCCATGTTCGGCTGATCCGGATTCATTTTCTTTTGCAGTCTTAAAGAAATAATGCTTGTGAGCATCTGTGCGCCGAACGCCAACAGCGGAATGATCCAAAGCTTCAGCTGTTCGGGGGTGATGTTCGCAAAATTAAAGCTGAATTTCGGCGTTGCTTTTAAGTCAATGCCAAAAAAGGAAAAACGCCATTCGTCGAGCTGCTGCCAAAGTGCGTCGGTCACGCCGGCGGTAGTTTGCTTTAATTTGGCTAACACCGACATTTCATAGTAACCGGAGGCCTTTACATTTACGGCCGCGGCCAGCTTTTCGATCTCAGCATTGCCAAGGCCGAAAATAAAGGTGAGCGGTGACTGCATCACGCGATAGACCGCCAAAAGGAACGGGAAACGGATCAGCATGGGCAGACAGCCGCCGGCCATGGAAATTCCTTCCTTTTGCTGAAGCTCCTGAACCTCCTGCTGATAAGCAAGGCGATCCTTTTGCGTCATGTTGTTGCCATATTTTTTCTTGATAGCGTCCATTTTCGGACGGATCATCTGCTGCTTTGCGGTGGAACGCTGCGTCTTAATAGTGAGCGGAAGCAGCAAAAGGTTTACGATCAGCGTCAGCAAGAACATCAAAAGGGCAAAGTTGTGTCCAAACACATAAGCAAGGCCTTTAAAGATGTAACTAACGGGAATTGCGAATATATTTAAAATAAAATTCATTTTAAACCGCCTTTTATAAAGCGCAGAAACAAAATAATCTGCAAATTTCTGCACGGCTTACAAAAAATTATAAACCGCACCTTATCGCCGGTGTCTGCCGCAGGAGCAATGCTTTTTCCTAAAGTTTGCTTTTTTTGGTGGAACGGGGTCAAATCCGCCTTTGCAAAACGGGTTGCAGCGAAGAATGCGCGAAACGGCGAGGAAAGCCCCCTTTAAAGCGCCGTGAGTTTCAATTGCTTCCAGAGCGTATTCCGAGCAGGTGGGGACAAACCGACAGCAACCGGCGCCGGATTTTGCCCTTGAGATATTCTTTCTGTAAAACCGGATCAGAAAGAGGAGCACCCGTTTCATGGCTGTTCCCCCATAACGCCGGCTTCTTTTAAATGAGAATAAATAACAGGGTAAAGATCTGTGCTTTTAAATTTTAAAATGCGCGTTCTTGCAACAAATACAATGTCGCACTGCCGCTCAATGTCCGGCAGACATTCGCGGAATGCGGCGGTGATGATTCTGCGTGCGCGGTTGCGTTTTACAGCACAGCCAAGCTTTTTCCCGGTGGTAATTCCAATGTGGCATCCGGGCGTTTTTGTTTTTACAACATAGGTGACAATGGCCGGATGTACAAAAGACTTTCCGCGGCCGTAGGCACGGCGAAAGTCTTTATTGAGCTTTAGTTTTGTAAAGCTTTGCAAAAAAGATCATCCGTTCTGAAACAAACAAATTAAAGGGAATACCTGCGTTTTTTCGGGCGGAACCGCCCGAACGCAAGCATAAAGTGACAAAGTTTTTTGAAAAACCTTGCCGAAAAATCAATTTTTTCTAAGGGGCAAGACCCTGCGCTTAAATTAATAAGTCAAAGTCTTGCGGCCCTTTGCTCTGCGGCGGGCAAGTACCTTGCGGCCGTTAGAGGTAGCCATTCTTTTCATGAAGCCGTGCTCTTTTTTTCGGTGCAGCTTCTTGGGCTGATAGGTTCTTTTCATGGTTTTTAATCCTCCTTCAAACAGTGGAATTCCGGAAAGCCAAGCGGCAATTCCATGAGCGGTGCGCCGTCAAAAACCAAAAATGCCGACAGCGACCCAATCATTTAATGATTATACATTAAGAAAGGCTTAGATGTCAACCTCTTTTTGGCATTTCGGCGCTATTTTGTCAAAAAAATATAAAAGCGCGCCGTTGGAAGTTCTTTCACTGCGGCAGATGTTGTTGAAAGCGCGGTTAGAAACCGGTGAGATTTTTCGGATGCGGACGGATCGCTGTTTTTACGCCGGAATCCGTTCAACCTCGCGGGGCGAATTTTTTTAAAGAACAAACAATTTTCTAAAAGCTTTAGACTGCATTTTTCATTTATTCCGGCCTTTTTCGCCGATTTTTAAAAAATCACGAATTTTTAGGACTTGATTTTTCCTCAGTTTTCATCTAAAATTTTAGTGGCATGCAATTGCCTTTTAAAAAACGGATGGATCGTTTTTAGATATTTTTTAGAGATAATATATATTATCGGTAGCAGGCCGTAACTTTTTTAAAAAGCCGACACCCGACGGCCCCTCACGGCGGCCGCAGGATCTGTCACCGATACTTACAAAAAACGGAGGATTTCATTTTTATGATCTTAACCATCGACATTGGAAATACGAATATCACCTTAGGCGGTTTTGAAAACGATCGGCTGGTGGCTTTAGCAAGGCTTTCCACCGACCCTCACATGACGGCCGACCAGTACGCGGTGCAAATATCGGCCATTTTAAAAATGCGCGGCTATTCGGCAGAAACGATCGAGGACGCAATCCTTTGCTCGGTGGTGCCAACGGTTGCAGGCTCGGTCTGCGGCGCGATTCAAATGCTGACGCAGAAAAAGCCGATGGTTTTAGGACCGGGACTTAAAACCGGACTGAATATCAAAATCGACAATCCGGCGCAGCTCGGCGCGGACCTTGCCGCCGGTGCTGTCGGCGCGATCGGGAAATATCCGCTGCCGTGTATCATTATTGACATGGGTACGGCCACCACGTTGAGCGTGCTTTCCAAAGACGGCGCATTTTTGGGCGGTGCCATTGCCGCTGGGATTCGCTCCACACTTGATGCGCTGACCGCAAAAACCGCAGCGCTGCCGCCCATTGAAATTGAAGGCCCCGAAAACATCATCGGCACAAACACCGTGGATTCCATGAAAGCAGGATTGGTGATCGGCGCCGCCGCCATGCTCGACGGCATGATCGACCGCGTGGAGGGAAGTCTTCATGAAAAAGCTTCGGTCGTGGCCACCGGCGGCCTTGCCGGCATGGTGATCAAACATTGCAAAAGGGAGATCACGCTGGACGACAATCTTTTGCTCGAAGGTCTTTTGAAAATTTACAGGAAAAACCGACAAAAATAAAGCGACCGATACAAGCTGACAAAAAATCAGCCGACAAAAGCTGAAACGTCAAAATCAACCGTCAGGAATAAATCGGCAAAACAACCGGCAAAAATAATTCTCAGCCGAAACAAGGGGAACTTTGAAAAGGCCGTTAATTATAAAATTTCATAGAACTGTATCCTTTTTTCGTCAAACGCTGTTTTTCAGGTAAGATAAAGGAACAGTATCAGGAGGAATTTACTATGGTCAAACAAAAAACACAAAAGCTTGCGATCTCGGCGATCTTTGCCGCGATCATTGCGGTGATCTCCTTTCTGCCTTTAAAAACGGCAGGGCTTGAGATCACCCTCAGCATGGTGCCGATTGCGGTCGGCGCGATCTGCTTTGGCTCCTCGGTGGGCCTTTTACTCGGCACGGTATTCGGCGCGGTCAGCTTTTTGCAGTGCGTCATCGGTTTCAGTCCGTTCGGCGCGGCACTGCTCAGCATCAATCCCTGGCTCACTTTTTTGGTCTGCGTCCCCACAAGAATGCTTGCAGGATTTCTTTGCGGCGTTATTTTCAAAGCGGTTCGTCGGCTAAATGAAAAGGTCGCTTATGTGACGGCTTCGCTTGCGGCGCCGCTGATGAACACCGTTTTGTTTATGGGCACGCTGGTTGCATTTTTTTATAATACCAAGCTGATTCAGGACTTCGCCAAAACCTTAAACGCCGCCAATCCGTTTATGTTTATTCTGCTTTTTGTGGGCTTTAACGGTCTTGTGGAGCTTTTGGTGGGCTTTTTGCTGGCTGTTCCGTGTTCGATCGCGGTGAACAAAGCCGCAAAATCGCTGCAAAAATAAGCGCCGTGCAAGGCGGTGTCGGTCGTTTGCTTTAACGGCTTTAACGGCGCTGTAATTTCCTGTTTTGCGGCAGTGTGAATTGCGGCGTTTTAAAAAATTTATATTGCGGCGTTAAAATTTTTTTATAAAGAGCGACGCTCAAAAAAATTCATAAATATTTTAAGGAAGCATTATGTACAATTTATCAGACATCGGCGTATTAAAAAAATTACTGTTTGAAGCGGGTTTCAGCTTTAAAAAATCGTTGGGTCAAAATTTCTTAGTCAATCCGTCGGTCTGCCCCGATATGGCCGAGGCGTCGGGTTGTCGCGGCATCGGCGCGATCGAGATCGGCCCCGGTGTGGGCGTGCTTACCACCGAGCTTTGCCGCAGAGCCGAAAAAGTGGTGGCGGTGGAGATTGACGAACGCCTGCGCCCGATACTCAATAAAACCCTGGGGGAATTTCAAAACTGCGAGGTCGTATACGGCGATGTGATGAAACTGGATCTTTCCTCACTGATCAAGGAAAAATTCGGCGATATGCCGGTGGTGATCTGCGCGAATTTGCCGTATTATATTACGTCGCCGATCGTGATGACACTGCTTGAAGGCCGTCTGCCGGTGGAATCGGTCACGGTTATGGTGCAAAAAGAGGCCGCCGATCGGCTTGCGGCCGAGGTTGGCAGCCGAATGGCGGGGGCGGTCACGGTAGCGGTGAGCTATTATGCGAAGCCCTCCTTTGTCCGCAAAGTATCGCGCGGCTCATTTATGCCGGCACCAAAGGTAGACAGTGCCGTGATCAAGCTGGATATTTTAAAAGCGCCGCCGGTCCAAGTAGCCGACGAAGGCTTTTTCTTCCGCTTTGTGCGCGCCGGCTTTTCACAGCGCAGAAAAACACTATGCAACGCGGTGTCTTCCTTCATGGGCGTTCCGAAAGACGCAGTTTTGTCCGCGTTAAAGACGGCCGAACTCCCTGAAAACACCCGAACCGAGTGCCTTACCATGGAAGAATTGGCCGCGGTAAGTACCGCGCTTTATGAGTTGACCCGAAAAGGCGGAACAGCCGAATAATGTTCTTCTTGCGGCTTTTTAAAAGTAAAGCTTTCTAATATTTCACCAATACAAAAAACGCCGTCGGGTGTTCGTGAAAAAAAGCGGAACGCCTGACGGTGTTTTTTTGTATGTAGCTTTTATTTTGTGCAGCTTTTTGTTCAATGCAGTCTTTATGTGGGAATCCCGGTCGCCGAACCGGGACCTTTTGATTGCTCAACCGGTATTATAAAACCAATAATTCCGATAATTCAACCGTTATTCTCAAGGTCGGCAATTTTGTAGCTCAGCCGCATTAAGCTGTCGCCGAGGTGGACGTTTTCCACCACGACTTCGGGGTGGTCAATCAACAGATCGTAATGACTGAAATTCCAAAAGCCGCGAACGCCCAAGTGAATGAGCTGCTCTGCCACGGATTTCACGCCATCCTTCGGAATGCAAAGAATGGCGGTTGTGGGGAAATGCTCGCGACAAAACTCATCGAGCGTGTCAATGTGGCGGATCGGCAGCCCCTTTACCGTTTCGCCCACCAGGGACTCCTTTTTATCAAAAATGCCGATCAGCTGAAATCCTTTGGCCTCAAAGCCCATGTGAAGCGCAATGGCGCGTGCAAGATTACCTGCACCGATCAGCACGGTTTTCTTTTGGAGCTTAAAGCCCAAAATATTGCCGATTTCGTAGTGCAGCTGCTCAATATTGTAGCCGTAGCCCTGCTGACCGAAGCCGCCGAAGCAATTGAGATCCTGGCGAATCTGACTGGCTGTAAAGCCCAGACGTTTTGCCAGCTCAACCGACGAAATGCGAACGCGGCCTTCTGCTTTCAGCTCGCCCAAATGACGATAATACCGAGGCAGTCTTTTAATAACAGAAGACGATACATAAGGCTTACCCATAAATTTTTTGATCCTTTCCGCTGTGTAGAAATCTTTATAAAAAAGAGAAAATGTTACAGGAAATATAATTTTATTAATATTATGTTGTATTTTGCAAAAAATGTCAAGTGCCAAAGCGTGATTTTTATGCTTTCGCATAAAAGCGGTAAATCCTGTAAAGCTGTTTGCTTTGGGGCGTGACAAGAGGGAAAACGGAGGAACCTCCAAGTGAATTTTAATTTTGGGATTGCAAGAGACCTTAAAAAATGGTATACTAATAAAAACGATATGAATGAAGCGAAGGAGGGCGTACAAAAAGATGACTTGTTCTTACTGTGGTACCGAAAACAGCGAAAATGCCAAATTTTGCCAGGAGTGCGGTCAGCCGCTTTTGAAGACGGTGAATGAATACAGCAACCCGAATCCCGCGGTCACCACCAAAAAACGCACGCTTCGCTTAGGCCTTGCTGCTGCGGTGCTTTTGGTTGTTTTTATTGTGCTTTTCGGTTTTAACTTCTTTAGTCAAAGCCGCGAAAACCGCCTGAAAGGCACCTGGCAGCGCGACAATTCAAGCCTTGACACCAATGAGGTCTTTACTTATACCTTCACTTCGCGCGGTGGCACCAATGCCTATTCCGCCGAGGAGCAAAACCACGTGAACGAGCAGGCGGATTTTGAGTGGTATATCACCAAGGACAACGACCTGATCCTACTTTGGAGCAACACAAGCTGCACCAAATACACCTGGAATGCCGACTATAATAATTATAAGCTTTCCTCCAACGAGTTCAACTGGTATTTAAAGGGAAATCGGCTGTATCTCAGCTCCACGGCCGCCCCCGACGGATACTATGTTTACATAAAATAGCGCCATGAAAAAACAACGTAAAGCTTTAGACCCCAAAAAAGACAAACCGCTTTTCGGGCTTGCCATCATTGTGATTCCCACGGTTGTGATCGTGCTGGTCACGCTGGCTATTTTAAGTATCAACGGCGCGTTTACAAGCCCGCAAAAAAAGATGATCGGCACCTGGCGTCGGGAGCGCGTGGGCGCGTATTCCATGGAACGATATGTGGAAACCTACGTTTTCAATTCCGACGGCACCGGTCAAAAGTCCAGTCTTTCGCCGGACGGCTACACCGCGCACAGCGATTTTACTTGGTCTGTGACCGAGAAAAAGGTGCTGGTGATCAATGGCGTGGTAAAGTACAACTGGAACGCCAATGTTTCGGATTATTACACCGAAGGCAAGCGCTCCACCAAAAAATATTGGTACGTTTCAAAAAATGACTTTTTTATTGGGGAGAACACCTCTCCGACGTATGAGGCCTATGAACGTGTTGCGGACGGAAAAGGTGCAGAAAGCATGGGAAATTCCAACGGTTCAATCGGACACGATAGCACAGAGAAAGTGACCGATGAAAGTGGGCAGTTGCAAAAATAAGAAACGGCACGCAAAGGGGAATCCTGCCTTTCAAAAAAGGACTGTCGCCCCGAACTCGCGGCCGCGAAGGTTTTCGCTGAAGGCGAAAACCTTCAAAATACCTGCGACGGCGCAAAGCAATTTGCTTTGCGCC
>CADAVL010000061.1 GCA_902791335.1 Oscillospiraceae bacterium | reverse complement strand
CGTTTGGAACATTGCCGATATCTTCAACGGTTTAATGGCATTCCCGAACCTTGTGGCACTGTTGGCCTTAGGCGGCGTTGTCGGCCGTGAGACCAAGGCCTATTTTAAAAGGGTCAATCACGATCTGCGCTGACGGGGATCGAACCGATTAAAATTTAAAAAAGTTTAAAAAATTTACAAGCACAGCAGTTCTGCGGCGTTGCACAAAGCCGTCGGACGCTGTGCTTTTTTTAAAAAATCCCCATGCATTTTCCCTCTCCGGCAGTTGATTTTAAGATACAATGTGCTATAATAGAATAAACAGACCGTTTTAATATGTTAATGTATTCGGCTGTATGCAGCATGTCTCGGCATTGCGGCTTTTGCGACGTTTCAACTCGCGTTTGAATGTATTTTTTGATTTTAAAAAGCTTTTAAAAAAAGCTTCGGAGGTGCAAAGCTTTATGATGGTATCCACAAAGGGGCGCTATGCGCTTCGGGTCATGATCGACCTTGCCGAACACGGCAGCGGCGACTATAGTCCGCTCAAAGATATCGCAGACCGTCAGGGCATTTCGGAAAAATACCTTGAAAATATCATCTCGTCGCTTGTAAAGGTGGGATTTGTTTCGGGGCTTCGCGGAAAAGGCGGCGGCTATCGGCTCACAAAACCCTCCGAGCAATATACCGCTGGCGATATTTTAAGAGTGACCGAAAAGACACTGGCGCCGGTTGCTTGTCTTAATCACGGTGCTTCCCCCTGCGAACGCGCCGCAGAATGCAAGACGCTGCCGATGTGGCAGCAACTGGACGCCATTGTGAACCAATACCTCGACAGTGTGACCCTTTGGCAGCTTTCGCAAAACGGCAAAGACGCTTCGGACTATGTAATTTGAATTTTTAAAAAACGGATCTGCAGAAGCGCCTTCAATCAGATTGTTCAAAAGGTTGATTTCAAAAAAACTGAACGCAGCGACTTTATTCTGACCGCGGCCAAAATAAAACGGCCGGCAAAAAACAGAATGGCTGGAATACGGGCGGAAGATGCGCGGAAAAGCCGCAAAAAACGAAAAACTTGCTGCGCGCAAAATTTTTTCCAAAAGGGCTTGACAAATCTATTTCTCGGGTGTATAATTCATACAAACCTACAGGAAAGGTATGTTTTATATGAAAATAGAAGCTTTTATTGTGTTTCGATGTTGACACTTCTATTCTCTTGATTTTAAACGGCAAATTTCAAAAAAAGATCGCCGCATTTGTGCGCTTGAGCGCCCTTTGCGGCTGACGCAAAGCAAAAAATCTATTAAAAAATATTGAAACAATAAAAGGAGTTCTTCATCATGAAAAAAATCGTTACATCGGCAGATTCACTTATTGGTAAAACCCCGCTTTTGGAACTGAAAGCGATTGAAGAAAGCTACGGCTTAAAAGCCAAAATTCTTGGAAAGCTTGAATATTTTAATCCGGCAGGCAGTGTAAAGGATCGTATTGCCAAAGCCATGATCGACGACGCAGAGGAAAAAGGCTTATTAAAGCCCGATTCCGTGATTATTGAGCCGACCAGCGGCAACACCGGCATTGGTCTTGCCTCGGTTGCGGCGGCACGCGGCTATCGCATTATTATCGTGATGCCGGAAACCATGTCTGTAGAGCGCAGAAAGCTGATGAAAGCCTACGGCGCGGAGTTGGTGCTGACCGACGGCACCAAGGGCATGAAAGGCGCCATTGCCAAGGCGGACGAACTGAAAAAAGAGATTCCCAACAGCTTTATCCCCGGTCAGTTTGTGAATCCGGCCAATCCGGCGGTCCACTTTAAAACCACCGGCCCGGAAATTTTTGAGGACACCGATGGCGAGGTTGATATATTTGTAGCCGGCGTGGGTACCGGCGGCACGGTGACCGGCGTGGGCGAATACTTAAAATCCCAGAAACCCGAAGTAAAGATAGTTGCAGTGGAACCGGCAGGCTCTCCGGTGCTTTCCAAGAGTCAGGCCGGCGCGCACAAAATCCAGGGTATCGGCGCAGGCTTTGTGCCCGATGTTTTGAACACCAAGGTTTATGACAAGGTCTTTCCCGTGGCCGATCAGGATGCGTTTGACACCGCGCGTGAGGTTGGCAAAAAGACCGGCGTACTGGTGGGTATATCCTCCGGTGCCGCGGTTTACGCCGCCATTCAGCTGGCAAAGCTTCCCGAAAATGAGGGCAAAACCATTGTGGCACTACTGCCCGACGGCGGCGACCGTTATCTCTCCACAGCGCTTTATTCGGAATAATTTTTTAAAAGGTTTATATTGCACTTTCCGCCGTCGCTTCGCGCCGTTTTTTCGCCGAGCGACGGCAAAGCCGTTTCACCGGATTTTAATTTTTTCTGCCGGATTGAAAATTACACCGGACGGAGGATTGTGCCGAACAAAAGAGCGGGGCAAGCGAACCGCTGCGCCGGATTTTATGGCAAACGGTTAGACAAAGCAATCAGAGCACAAAAAAACGGATTGTTCGATTTGCAAAATCGAGCGCCCCCAAAAAATGACAACAAAAAAGAAAGGATGCAAAACACCATGACAAAAGACGAAGCCATGAAACTTTTGAAAGAGTACAACGAGGGTGAATTCCACTTGAATCACGCAAAAATTGTGGGCGATGTGATGCGCTGGTTTGCTGTGGAGGAGGGATTTGGCGACGAGGCTGAATTTTGGCAGACGGTTGGTATTTTGCACGATCTTGATTTTGAAAAATACCCCGATGAGCATTGCAAAAAGGAAGACGAAATTTTAAGGAGCTGCGGTGCGGACGAACGTCTGATCCACGCAGTTGTCAGCCACGGCTATGGAATTTGCGTAGACACGGCGCCCGAACATCGCATGGAAAAGGTGCTGTTCGCCGTAGACGAGCTGACCGGTTTGATCGGTGCGGCGGCTTTGATGCGTCCTTCAAAAAGTGTTGCCGATATTGAAGTAAAATCGGTTAAAAAGAAATTTAAAGACAAAAAATTTGCGGCCGGTTGCTCGCGCGAGGTGATCACGCGCGGTGCAGAAATGCTCAATATGACGCTGGACGAACTGATTGAAAAAACCATTCTTGCGATGCGCGCCTCCGACGCGGTGGCATAAAACGCAAGAGAATTTGGCTGCAAAGGAAAGAAGAAATCCGCCCAAAATTCGGGTTTGGGCTGAAATGTTCGGCATTTCTAAAACTAAAACCGAGCAATATACTTTGAAACGGGCCGTGAGAAATCCGGAAGTTTCCCCCTGCGCGCCGCCTCCTTCGGCGGCAGCCAAAACCCAAAGGGTTTTGGCTTAGAGCGGCGATTTCCCTTTTTAAGGGAAACGCCGCTCGGCGCGCAGGGGGAACTTCCGGTTTTCTCACGGCCCGTTTGCGTGCTTTGTCGGCAAAGACCGAAGATAAAAAATCCTGCGCCGAACCTTAAAATAAAAAAATAACCCCCTTGATCTTTTTTTGAAAGCCTCCGACCAACATCGGCCAAAAGCGGCAAAATAGAAATCAAGGGGGAGTTCTATATCTTTATATCGCACTTTTGATTTTAAAAAAACGGCGACGCATTTATTTATAAAGCGTGATACTGCCGTCCGAAAGCTTTACGTTAACGCCCTGCCGACTGCGGTTTTGATAGCATTGACCCTCATACAAAACGCCAAAGTCACCAAAAGCACGGACAATGCGATCAGCGGTTTTTACGGTCATCGTCTTGCAGATCGTGCGGTCTTTGTCGTCCGGCTCCGGCCAGTATTCGCCGCCGATTTGAGGCACAGCGTTCTGCCAAAGTACGTCCAAACGGCTAAGACAATCCGCAATCAATCCCCGCGCGCAGGTCGTTATTTTATCCGTCAGCGTACGAAGCGTTTCATCCTCAGACACCGGAAAGTGATCCTGCAATAAAATATCGCCCTCATCGAAACCGCGGCTGAGTTTGTGAACCGTCACGCCGGAGGTCTTTAACCCTTTTAAGATCACCTGCGGCATCGGCCACGGACCGCGACCGACCGGCAAAAGCGCCGGGTGTACATTGATCCCACGAAAATCGGGTCGTTCGAGTATTGGAATTTTATAGGCGTATCCGGCAGAAATAACCAAACGGCAACCGTTTTGCCAAAGTCTTTCGAGATCCTCCGCGCGCACTTTTCCGATATACACCGGAATATTTTGCCTCTTTGCGGCGGCGATCACCTTTTCGTTGAAATCCACAACATTGTCTGTCGGAAAAGTATAAAGCGCCATGACTTCAATTTCGGGATTCGAAAGTATTTCCTCAAAGCACGTATAAAACAGGTCGTAGCCAAAATAGACGATTTTCATTTTTTCCTTTCCGGCAGCTGTGACAGAATAATGGCAAAGAACATGAGTACACAGCCAATGCCCTCTCTTGCGGTCAGCGTTTCGCCAAAGAACATTCCGCTTAAAACCGCAAATACCGATTCAAAGCTCATAATCATGGAAGCAATAGTGGGATCGGTGCCGCGCTGTGCCACGATCTGCAGGGTATAACCTACGCCGCTGGACATAAGACCTAAGTAAAGAATGGGAATGTATGCATTGAACACATTTTGCAGGGAGTTTTGCTCACGCGTGATCAGTGCGAACAAAAACGACAGTGCCGCGCAGACAAAAAACTGAATGCAGGCCATTTTTACGCTTTCCACGCGCGGTGAAAAGTGGTCGATCACCAAAATATGAACCGCAAAAAGCAGCGCGCAAACCAACACCATTAAATCGCCGAGTTGCACGGAAAATCCGCCGGTGACGCACAAAAGGTACAAGCCGACGACCGCGATCAACACGCTGATCCATGTTTTTATTGTGGCGCGCTTTTTTAAAAATATCCCGAGAATGGGCACCAGCACGATGTAAAGCGCAGTGATAAAACCGGACTTTCCGGCGTCGGTGCCGAGCGTCATACCAAGCTGTTGAAAATAAGTGGCGGCAAACAGTGCCGTTCCGCAAAGAACGCCGCCGAGGATCAGCGTCTTTCTGTTTTTTACGCCGTCCACCGGCTGCGGTGCGCGATTTCCCAAAAGAGCAATCACCGGCAAGAGTGCCACGCCGGCAATGACCGAACGCAGGCCGTTGAAAAAAAACGGTCCCACCGTGTCGGAACCGCTTTTTTGTGCAACAAACGCCACGCCCCAAATAAACGCCGTGACAAAAAGCAACAGCGGATTTAAAAACTTTTTCATTTGCATTGTAATCAGAAACCTTAACTAAAATTTCGTTTTCTATTCCGCCTGCCCGACAAAACAGAAACTTTTCTTAAAAGGGCTTCAGGACCGGCGTTTTTTGTTCGGGTAGCCAAACTGATTTCCTCTGTCCGGCTTTGCGAAACCGTTTGTATCCGTCCGGCTTTGCCCTGTCGCCCCTTCTTTGTCAGCCGCCAAGAGTAACCACTTTGTTTTCAGGCGGATTTTCGGGGATGGCTTCGGAAATTTTTAATACCGGCCCTTTTTCACCGTAAAGCTCGTTAAACTCCAGCCGCAGTGTTCCCTTTACACGATACCAGCCACCGCTTTTGATTTCGGGCGCGTTTTCCCACTGTGCCACCATGCCGCCGTATTGAATATCCTCCACACAGCAGGTCATGATATGGCGGCCGATGGCAAATTCCAGTCGCGGCATTTTGCGATCCTTTGCCGCAATGCCCAAAAAGGACAGCGCCTTGCCCTTGTATTTTTTTGCGTCGTCCATTAGATCGGCATAAAAAATGCCGAAGTCGCTGTCGCCGATCTCCACGGTTTTGGCGTTTAAGTCGTAAGGCAACGGATCCTTAATATCGTCGTATTCCACGTGACGGTCGCAAAATTCGTAAGCGATATCCGCACGGCGGTTTACGGAGCGGACGATTTTGTGCAATGCTTCCTTTGGCACGTCCTTTTTGCAGCGATTAAAAACGATCAGCTCGCAGCCGTTCAGCTTGTCCGCAACTAAGCTGCGCATATTCGCATTGTAGGAAATATAGCTGTCGGCCTCGGCAAAGGTCATCTCCTGATAAATGATCCACTCCTTCGGCATAGCCGAAAACAGCGATTTCAAAAGCCACATACCGTTGTATTCCACAATCACGCGCGCGGCTTTACAGTCCTTTTGCCACTGTTTGAGATTTTTTTCGGTAAGCTCTGCCTCCTCGTCCACCGTTTTTAACGTGACATTTTTAGAGGCAAAGGCGGACATATCATATTCCACTTCGCCCTCCTCGCAAGCCAGAAGCAGGGTGCTTTCGCCGGAATTAAACCGTTCGTCCTGTAAGGTTTCCTGGATAAACGACGTTTTGCCGCAGTCCAGAAAGCCCGTAAATAAATAAACCGGAATATCCAAAATCATCAGTTCTCCTTTTTAAACGTGAAAAAGCTCTTTCAAATGCTCCTCTTGAAGCTTTGAACCGATAATGCACAGCCGACCGATGACGCCGGCGCTGCCGGAGCGAATATCCGGCTCGCCCGGAACATAGTCAAAGTGGATCCAGCCGTCCTCGCCCTCCACAATGCCTTTCGCGCGCAGTACCGTACCGAAGCGTGCTTCGTCCGTAAGCGCCGAGAGCGCTTCTTTAAGTTCCTCTTTTGTAAAGGTTTTGGTGGTTTCTACGCCAAGGCTTGTAAACACCTCGTCGGCGTGGTGGTGATGATGGTGGTCGTGATCGTGACCGCAACAGTGGTCGTGATCGTGATGTTCATGATTGTGGTGATCGTGATTGTGGTCACAGCAATGGTCGTGGTCGTGGTGATGGTCGTGGTCATCAAGGTCATGATCATCGTGGTCGTGATCGTGGTCAAAATCATGGTGGCCGCCGCAATGCGGGCAGACCTGCTCTTCTTCCAGACGGTGAAGCTCGGCTTGCAAGGTATCTTTTTTCTCCATGGTTTCAAGAATGGTCTTGCCGTCCAGCTCGTCCCAATCGGTGGCAACAATCTCGGCCGTTTTGTTGTGCTCGCGAATGAGCGCAACGCACTGTGCCAGCTTTTCGGGATCAAGGCCTTTGGTATGGCTTAAAATGACGGTGCCGGCATTTTCAATCTGGTTATTGAAGAATTCGCCGAAGTTTTTCATGTAAACGCGGCATTTTTTCGCGTCAGCCACGGTGGTAAAGCTGTTGAGAGTGATCTCATCGGAAGAAACGCCCTCCACCGCCTTGATCACGTCGCTTAATTTGCCCACGCCGGACGGCTCGATCAGGATGCGGTCGGGGTGATATTCTGCCAGCACCTTTTTGAGCGCCTCGCCGAAATCGCCTACCAGACTGCAGCAAATACAGCCGGAATTCATTTCGGTAACCTCAATGCCGGCGTCCTGCATGAAGCCGCCGTCGATGCCGACGTCGCCGAATTCGTTTTCGATCAATACAAGCTTTTCACCCGAAAAGGCTTCTTTGATCAGCTTTTTAATTAAGGTGGTTTTGCCGGCGCCTAAAAAGCCGGAGAAAATATCAATCTTTGTCATTTTTAAAATCTCTTTTCCTGAAAATTTTTTTGAAACGTCCGATTACGTTTTTTGAAAAGCTTCTGCAAACGCCCATATACTATTCTATTATAGCCATTAATTGTGAACATTTCAAGCGCCAAGGCAGCATCTTTGCAGGTTATTTTTAAGCGGCCACGGTTTCGGCAGCTTTTTCGTAGGCGGCGTCCTAAAAAAGCCGGTCGCCCGTTCTTCGTGTTCTAAAAGATTTTTTGAAGGGCTTTGGCGGTCGCACCCGCGCGGCGCGCCGACCGTTTTCCCTGCGGAAAACGGTCCTCGGCCGAAACAATTTGTTTCGGCAGCCGCCGAAGCGGCGGCGCGCGCCGCGCGGGAGCGACCGCCAAAGCCTTCAAAAAATCGCCGCTTAACAAGGTTCGGGCGACCGTATCCGCAGCACTGAAATTAAAGTTTCAAATACAAACCGCCCACAAAACAAAACGCCGCCGAATTTTAGGCAAACGAAAATCTGCCCCAACACCCGAAATCTTACAGTAAATTTAAAACGCCGCCTTTTTTCCGGGAAACCCACTTAAAAAGGCGGCGCAAACGATCGTTTATAGTTTATTGTTTTTTCGACAGCTCGTCGATCACAGCTTCCAGTTCTTCTACGGAATTGAAGGTATCGCAAAATTGCTTTTTGATCGCTTCTCTTTGGAACAGGTCCTTTTTGACCGGTTCGCTGTTTAAAAGATATTTTGCCTTTGCATTCGCAGAAAGTCCGAACAAAAGCCAGCTGCTCTTTGCAGTTTCGGGGCGCACGGTGATCATCGCGTCAAACTGCACGCCGCCGGTGGTCTTGCGGTATTCGTGGACCATATTCAAGCGATCCGCTGCCTCTTTCGCCGAAAGCTTTCCGGAAGAAAACGCCTTTAAAATGCGCTTCTTCTTAAATTTCGGCACATTGATGTTTTTATCGTACACCAAAATGCGGACATTACTTTGAATATTTTCAAGGTAATCCACGTTTGACTTTTTCGGCTTGCCGGTAATTAAGGTGACATCGAATTTTTCATAGTCAAGCCGTTCAAAAAGCTTCATCAGCTCGTATTCGTGAATAAACGGCGCGCCGAAATCGGCCAAAAATGCAATTTTGATTTTCTCCTGCTTGCAAGAAAGCGTGTCGCCTTTTTTGCCGTAAAACACCGCGTCAATAATGCGGTCGGCCGCGTGACCGTCCTCTTTGCTGCTGCACCAGGCGCGCATGGCCTCGTAGCGGTCGCGGTATTCCTTTTGTACCTCGTCAATGTGATTGATCGACTCGGCAATGCCGTCAAGCGTTCTGTGCGCGGGGCCGGGCATCTTTTCCATCGGAATATAAAGTCCGCGGTTTTCGGTGTAATCGTCAATATCCGGAACATAGAACAAAATGGGGCGGCGCGTGGAAAGAAAATCAAAGAAGATGCTCGAATAATCGGAAATCAAAATATCCGTTGCAGCCAGCATTTCATCGGTATCCACCGTAAACGGAATGCTGATCTTCCGAAGTTCTTCGTCCTTTGCAACCTCGTTGTAAACAAAATAGTGCACGCGCAGGAAAACCTCGTATTTTGAAGTGTCAATGCGATCTTTTAAAAGCTTGACCGCATTTTTCAACTCGTCAAGGTCGTAATCCAGCTGATTGTAAAGCTTTCCTTTCCAGGTGGGAGCGTATACAACGATCTTTTTGTCAGTGTAAATTCCGGCCGTTTTCAGCTTATTTAAAGCCTCCTGCCGCGTGGTATTGACCAAAAGATCGGTTCTGGGCAGCGGTTCGTTGAGCAGCTCGCCCTCATAAAGACCGTCTAACATATAGGCCTTTTTGAACATTCTTTCGCCGGTAAACTCGTTGGCCGCAACCAAATGCGTAGCATTCAAAAAGTTGTGCTCGGCGTACATGGTAGCGCCCACGCGCTGCCCCGGGCGCTCAAAGCCCATCACCTTAGAGGGAACGCCGTGCCAGGTTTCAAGATAGACCTGCTCCGGCCGCCGTCCGAAAAACGGCAGCAGCGACGAATTGCAAATAAGGTATTTTGCCGTGCAGACGTATTTTGCGTATTCGGCCGAGCGGCGCTTTACAAATTTAACATTGCTGAGATGTTGAAACTCCGCCATATTATCGCGCGCGGTCTTCATGTCGTTAATGGCAAAAACGTGAGTATAATCGCGAAAATCCTCGCGCTTTAAAAGATTTTTAAAAATGGCGCGCGGACTGTCCAAAACGCCGAGACCGCTGAACGCGTCGTAAAAGACGGTTTTTTCGGCAATCGGCTTTTGGGAATATTTATAAATCACCGCGGCACGGTGATTCAGCCGCAGAGATTTTTTCAATTTCGCAGCCTTTTTTGTAAACCTTTTTAAAATACGCCCAAATTTTGAAGTTTTCTTTTTCCTAACCGTGGCGGCCGTATCCTTTTTAGGCGCAGACTTTTTCTCCTTTGCGGCGTCGCGCGCACGGCAAAGAATTTCGTAATCCTTTGTGCCTTTCATGCTTTGAAGAACCTTGTCGTCAAAATCAAAGGAATGCTTCGATTTTCTGGAAGATACCGGCGGCATCAGCATATAATCGCCGTAAATTCTTGTAAGAATTTTCTCCGCTTTTTTCGGCACGGGCAGCTCGTGGCCGCAGAACGATACCATTCGCGGCGATCCGAAATATTCGGTTTTAAAGGTTTCGCGCCGTGTATAATAAAGGCTTTCAAACACGGTGGAATAATTGTGGGGCTGATCGTTTGTTTCGGTCATCAGCGCGCGCAGCTGCTTGTGCATGCCGGCCATGGTGCGAAAATGACTGTAAAACTTCAGCGGATAATAGATCATCAAACGGCGCTTTTTCGATTTATAAACCGTTTTTTTGTGAAGTCCCGATTTGATCCACAACACACGGCGGATCAGGCGAATTTTTGTGCCGCGTTTTGAGAGTCTTTTGTCGTTGACGTCCGGTACATAATCAATGGGAAAAAGGTCGATCGCCGGACCGCTGTGCAAAAGAATGCCGTGCTGACGGCGTTTGATCAGCGGCAGCTTTTTTGTCATTTCAATTTTTGCAATGCCGTAGTGCTTTTTGTTGGTGGCAAAGCAGTCCAGGACAAAGCCTTCGGGGAAACTTTTCTCTGCCAGCTTTAAAAATCGGTCGTAATCCTCGCGCGGTAATAAAATATCCACGTCGTCGTCCCACGGCACAAAGCCGCCGTGACGGATCGCACCAAGCAGGGTTCCCTCACCCAAATAATAAGTGATACTGTTTTCGCGGCAGAACTTGTCCACCGTCAAAAGGATCTCCATTAAATAGCGGTGCAAGACCTGCATATATTCGTAGTCGTCGGGCGTCATATTCAGCTCGATGCCGTTTTCCAAAACGACCTTGCCCTGTTCATTTATGTGATATTCCGAATTTTGTTCCATAAGGAAGCTTTCCCACCGTTTCCTATAATTTAAGTATTTTCTTTTGCTATCGTTGCTTACTTTTTCAGCGTTTCGCGAAGCTGCGTGCTGCTGGTACCCTTTGTATAAGGAAAATAAATGATTTTTACACCTTTGGGAGTAAGCTCGCGTTCGTACCGCTCAAACCGCTCGGTGCCTTTATAATCCGAACCCACAAACAAATAGTCGTAGTGCAGCTCGTCATATGCGTCAATGTCCTCGTTCGTGCATTCGATCACGCGATCTACATAGCGGCAGGCACCCACGATCTCCATGCGTTCCTCAAGCGGAATAAACAGCTCTTTGCCCTTGTGCGAGCCGTCGGTATGCACGCCCACCACCAAATAATCGCAATACTGCTTGGCGCGTCGGAGCAAATTGAGGTGCCCAATGTGAAACAGATCGAACGTGCCGGTAAGATACCCCACGCGAATGCGTTTTTTGGTTTCAAGGCTGTTCCCTTTGGCTTTGTATTCGTAGCTTTCCAGGCCGAATTTGTCGGGGTCCTCATGATAGCGGCGCAATACGTCGCCGTAAACCTCGTAATTCGGGATAAACAAGGTTTGTCCCGAAAGCATTTTTTCCACGATTTCCTCTGCCAGCGCCGTCGGTTTTTCCGTGCCGACGGCCGCGCCGTGGAAACGGGTGCCGTTAATTCTGCCGGGCGCTACCGTGAGAATGCGATTTTGAAAGTTTTGACCCGAAAGCTCCGCGTTCACGCTTTCCGTAAATCGGGAAAGCGCGGCCTTGCTGGCGGCATAAACCGCATAAAACGGCGAAGCAACCAAACCGGCAATGCTGGAGATCACCGCGCAGTGAAACGCTTTTTCTGAATGCAGCTTTCCATAAAAGGTCTTAATGATCTCAATGGCCGCAAGCGTGTTGATGCGGAACACCGTTTCAATTTCCGTGCGGTCGAAGGTTTCAAAATAATCGAGCCTTCCAATGCCGGCCGTAAGGATCAGCGTGTCGATCTCACCGCCCACTTCCAACAAACTTTCAGGATCGTCGCTCACCAAATTAAAGCGCACAAAAACTGTACGCTCATTTTGAAAATCCGGTTCTGCCCGATCGACGATATAGACCTTTTCATAGTCCTTTTTTAAAAGTGTTTCCACAATTGCCGCGCCGATTCCTCCGGCGCCGCCCACAACCATTGCAATTTTTTGTTTCAAAATCACTCACACCATTCCGGCGCATTGCGGCAATAAAAACCGTTACAACGCGTCCTGTTTTAAATAAAGCACAAGCGTTCGACTTTCATATGAATAAAAGCGCAAAAACACCCTGCCGCCTGCATTTGAGATGATAAACCAAAGTAATTGTATCACAGCAATTTCATTTCGTCAACAATATCACCTTTTTTTCGCCTGTTTTCAAAAAATCTGCAACCGAAAAAGCCGGAAGGGTTGACCGCCGGCTTAGGCTCCCCCTTGCGTACAGTGTGCCTACCAAGCATTGACCCGACCGCAATAAAACCGGAAGCTGCCCCGCGCGCCGCCGCCTTCGGCGTCAAGCAGA
>CADAVL010000060.1 GCA_902791335.1 Oscillospiraceae bacterium | reverse complement strand
AGATCATCGGCGTGCGCGCCGAGAAAACCGTGGTGGAAAAGCTTTATAACCTCAGAACCTCGCGCGATATTAACATTGCTTATCTTACCGATCTTTGCCTTACCGAAAATTTAGACTATCTGAACGACTATCTGGACGGTTGGCGCTACAATATCGACTATGTAAATTTGAAAAGCGAAAAGCTCGGCGGCTACGATATGATCTTAATTGCCGCACCTATTCGCGATGTTACCTTGGAAGAAATTGTGCTGTTGGACAGCTTTTTGGAAAACAGCACCACTTCAAAAACGCTTTTGTATTTTTGCCCCAAAACCTATGTTGCCCTGCCGAATCTAAATGCCTTTTTGCAAAAATGGGGGCTTTCGCTTTCGGAGGACAGCCAGCTTTATACCAATGATGATAACGGCTATTTTGCCCACAATACGCAGGTTTACGGCGAATCGGCTGAAACCTGGTACACAAAATCGGCCGACAGCTCGGGCGGCGCTTATATTATGAACAACTGCACGCCCATCACTCTGCGCGTGGCGGTCGGTACCACTGTGACCCCCTTATTGTGGACGCGTTCTTCAAGGGTTTCCACCCTGACGCGGGAGGAAATGCAGCCCATGGACGGCGAGGCAAATCGGGATTTTCTTGCAAACAGAACATTTCCCTTGATCACACTTTCTGAAAAGACCAACAAAAAGGTCTCCTCCAAAGTGATCACCTGCGCGTCGGTGGATTTTATCACGTCGTATTTTGCGCGGCAGAACGACCGCAATGAGGACGAATACAGCGGCAATCTCAACGGAAACTTAAATTTTATTTATAATATTTTAGAATCGGTCGGCGCAAAAAACCGAACGCAAAGCTCCGGACTTGCTGATTATGCAATCAGCCAGTCGGACCACGGGATTGATACCACCTCCGGACTTGCCACCGATTATATTATGGCCGTCGCCGTTTCTTTGGTATCGGCAGCGGCATTTGTCATGATTATTTTACTCTCGCTGAAAGGAAGAAAGAAAAATGCCGGAAAATATGCCGAAAGCCACACCGGAGCAGAATGACGCAAAAAGCGCTCAAAAACGTCAGGACGACTTTAGAGAGCTGACAAACGACGAGATCGAAAGCTCCACTATTTTCGGAAAACCGCAAACAAAGGCTTCAAAACCGCCCAAAAAGCGCGGACTCGGCATGGTGGCGCGCACCGTGATCGCTTTGTTTGTCGTGGCAGTCATGATCGCAGCTACCTTGCTTGTCAACCGCTATTTCGGCAAATCCAAGGGTTCTTCCGGCAGTGATTCGATGGCGTCGGCGGTGACCTCCTCCGATCCAACGGTTTACGCCACAAATTATAAAAGTGACGAGATCTCCTCGGTGAAGCTGAAAAATCAGCACGGCACCTATGAGTTTTATTCCAGGAAAAACACCGACGCCGGCGACAACGACGACGCGCTTTTGTGGTATATCAAGGGCATTGACGAAAAATATATCAACACGGAATCCACCGCTTTAACGGTGAGTGACTGCGCCTCTGCCGCCGCGTTGATGAAGCAGGAATATAAAGATACCACTGATTACGGTTTCAAAAATCCCACGGCCACGGCGGTTGTAAAGCCGCAAAAGGGCGAAAGCTACACTGTAACGGTGGGCAAGGTCTTTAAAAGCAGCGAAATCAGCGGCGCTTATATGTCGGTTTCCACCGATAAAGATCACGTTTATATTTTGTCGGGCGAAGCGGCGGAATACTTAAACCGCGAGCGCACCTATTATATCAGCAAAGTAATGCCCACCGCCATTAAGGAAACCAAGAGCAATTCTGAGTATTTTTCCGATTCCTTAACCGGATTTGATTATGTTACCGTGTCCGGCAAGGCAGTGGAACAAACGCTGCGATTTGAGCTTTACGGCCGTGAAAACTCCACCACGCATTATATTTTAACAAAGCCTTACCGCTATTTGGTCGATTCCGACAAACTGGAAACGCTGATGACGCTGGTAAGAGAGGATCTGGAAGCCACCGACGTTTACTATTTCAATAAAGACGGCGTGCCTGAAAGCGTTCTTAGAAGCTACGATCTTTTAAACCCCGACTACGTCGTTACCTACAAGGTCGGGAACGATACGGTGGTTTTCAAGGCGTCGCAGTCCAAAACCGATACGCAGTATTACAGCGTGACGGTGAACGATTCCAAGGCGATCTATAAGGTCGGCCGCGGCAATTTCGATTTTGCGGAACAGCCCTACACGGAGTTTATTTCCGAAAATGTGGTGCTGGAAAATATCTCCGGCCTTCGTGCGATGACGGTGAAAATGAGCGGCAAAGCCTACCGCTTTGAGCTTTCCACCAAAACCGTGAAATCGACCTCCTCCGATTCGAGCGAGACCGAGGAAACCGAAGAAACTGTGGTAAAGTACGGTGGCAAGACTCTGGACAGCGATAATTTTTCCAATTACTATTATTATTTCTTGGCCATTACACCGTATGTGTCAAAGCAAAGCTTAAAAACCGAGCGTCCGGCCGGCGCTTCCGAGTACTTCTCGGTCACCTATAGTCATCAGAAATCGGTGGGCGACCCTGATCTGACGCTGACGGTCTTTAAGCTCCAAGACAACGATACAAGATATTACATTGAGCTGGACGGCGTGCCGGTGGGTCTTTGCGAAACCAAATATGCCGACTTAGCTTTTGATAATATTTCAAAGGTGATCACCGATTCCAAAGTTCCGTCGGTTTCATCGTAAAAGGGGATCGCGACGGACACCGGAGACAAGTCAAGCGGCGGTGAGCGCCGCGTGCGAAACACAAAGGAGGCAGATCGAATGACCGAGGTCATCGGTATAAAATTCAAGCCGGAGGGCAGAGTATATTACTTTGACCCTGCCGACAAGACCTTCCCTGAGGGGGAACAGGTAATTGTTGAGACCGCCAGAGGTACGGAGTGCGGCACAGTGGCGTCCGCAAATCACAAGGTGGAGGACAGCGCCATTGTAAAGCCTTTGAAAAAGGTGGTGCGAATCGCGACCGCGCAGGATCGGCGCCGTGCGGCGGAAAACCGCAAAAAGGAAAAGGAAGCCTTTGCGGTTTGTGAGCAGAAAATTCTCAAGCACAAGCTGGACATGAAGCTTGTGGATGTGGAATATTCTTTTGATAATTCAAGAATTCTCTTTTATTTCACGGCCGACGGCCGCGTGGATTTCCGCGAGCTGGTAAAGGATCTGGCCGGTGTTTTTCGCACCCGCATTGAGCTGCGGCAGATCGGCGTGCGCGACGAGGCCAAAATGCTCGGCGGTTTGGGTATCTGCGGACAGCCGTTTTGCTGTTCAAGATTTTTGGACGACTTTCAGCCGGTATCCATTAAAATGGCCAAGGAGCAGGGGCTGTCGCTCAATCCCACCAAAATTTCCGGCTCCTGCGGCAGACTGATGTGCTGCTTAAAATACGAGCAGGACGCTTATGAATACCTCAATAAACTGACGCCGAAGGTCGGTTCTTTGGTGCGGACCCCCGGCGGCGACGGCGTTGTGCTGGATGCGAATCCTTTAACCGGCATTTTGCAGGTGAAGATCGGCGAGGACGGACTGCCCACGCAGTTTCATCGCGACGATGTAAAATTTATACGACACGCCACAAAACGCGGCGGCAAGGCCAAAAGCGACGGCGAATAGACGGTGACCGGGAACGCCGAACGGGTTTTGTGCGCTTTTTCGGCGGCATGCTGACCCAAATGCCGCAAAACTTCACAATAATTTTACGGTTTCGGGGCAAAAAAGCCCTTAAAAACATCTTGAAAAATTCTTTAAATGTGTTACAATAGGCTTGTATGGGAGGTGTTACAAATGGCATACAAAATTTCTGACCAGTGCATCAGCTGTGGCGCTTGCGAGGCTACCTGCCCCGTTTCCGCTATTTCTGAAGGCGAAGGCAAATATGAAATCAACGCAGATGAGTGCATTTCCTGCGGTTCCTGCGCCGAGGGTTGCCCTGTAAGCGCAATCGCTGAGGAATAATTTCTCAGGAAAAATGCTGAGGATTTTTTAAAAAGCCGCGTACTTTTTTAAGTCCTTAAAAACCGCCCGTCCTTTTGAAGCTCGTTTTCTTCAAAAGGGCGGGCGGTTTTTGCGCTTGGCCGACAAAACGGACCAAAAGCAAAAAGACCACCGTATTTTTATGGGTACGGCGGCCTTTTTTCTTTTCTGTTTTCTTTTTTGTTGCTTTGCGGTGTCGGTCGCAAAGCTTTCAGGGCTTTGGCGTCGGCTTTTTTTAAAAAAAGCGGTCAGGTCTCCTCTACATAATGCGCCCGTTCGCCGCCGATATATTTCGGTCGGGTCCTTGCGGCAGTAAGATATGCCTTGCCGATATACTTTACCGACAGCCGCACCGGAACCGCAACGGATTTTAAATGCATTCCAATGAGCGTGGAACCAATATCCAGGCCTGCTTCGGCGCGGACGTGCTCCACCGCCACCGGATCGGTCATCTGCTCGTAGACCGCCGTGGCAAAGGAACCGCCGGCTTTGGGCATCGGCCGCACATTTACAATTTCATAGCCGCGCTTTTTCGCCACTTCGCGCTCCACGATCAGCGCGCGGTTGAGGTGTTCGCAGCACTGTGCCGCCAGATGTATGCCTTTTTCCTTTAAAATCGGAAGCATCACAGCCACCAGCGCTTTGGCCGTTTCGGGGCTGGAGCCGTGGCCGATCGTTTCTCCCACAATTTCACTGGAGGAGCAACCCACCACCAATAGATCGTCGGGCTTTAGCTTTGCCGTTTTTAAAAGCTCGGAAAGCGCTTTTGTGATTTCTTCTTTTACCGTTTCATTCATGTTTCTCGCTCCGTTTTCAGCCGGCGGGAGAACCCGTCACACAAATCGTTTAAAAAATTCTATCCTTCGCCGCCCGTCAGGCTCTGTTTAAAAGCTGTGAATCTTTTTCTAAAAAATTTTCATTGCAGCACCGCAGAAAAAAGGAGGGCTTATAACACTATTTTAATACACTTTGTGCGTTTGTCAAGTCGGAGTACGTCTGTCGCGCGGCCTATTTTGCCCAAAGGACGGAACATTGTGCAACTTTCCTAAATTATCATTGACTTTTATAAAAACCGTTGGTATAATTTTATTATAGTTTTTTAAATATTTTAATAAATTATGTGCTACACCCAGAAGGGGAGAAAGTCCCGTATTTTGGGCGGTTCAGTCCCAAATTTCGTGCAGCGCGAAGAATTGGAGCAATAAATATGAAAAAGTTGTGTTCCTGGTTTTTGGCATTTTACATGATTTTATCGCTGTGCCCATCGGCAGTGGCTGATATCGTTTCAAAAGGCGATTTTTTAGTTACCGGAGAGATCAGCGGTTCTACCGGCTTTATCAGCGTTGAAATGCGCTTGCCGGACGAAGAAATTTCGGTCAACGGCGTACAGTTGGAATTCACATTGCCAAAAGGCGTTAAATTTTCCGGCACTGCTTTCACAGAGCTTCGGTGTGCAAACGGCAAGGCCTGGACGGTAGGCGCAGCCAACGGCGCTTTCCTGCTTTACAATGAGTATAACGAGCCGATCGAGGTTTCCAACCAACCCGACGGTGATCTTTACACCCTGGCAAAGGTGCCAATCAAGGTTGACGCCGGCGTTTCGCCGGGCAGCCTTTCGGTTACCGTGGAGGTCAAAAGCGTCTCCATAGAACGCGCCGGCAAAAAAGACGGCCACCATTCCTATCAAAGAAACGGTCGGGATTATTTTATTGACGAGGGTCGCGACTATTTCGAACAAACGAGAGAGGAAACCGTTTCTTATATTAAAAGCATTGCAACCGCCAAAATTTCAGGGATCACCACAAAGACCTATTCCGGTCAGCCGCGCACGCAAAGCATGGAAGTTACCGTGAACGGTCATGCCTTAAAACTCGGGTCGGACTATCGCGTTTCTTATAAAAACAATGTAAATACCGGAAAGGCCACCGTAACGATTACCGGCGTTTATCCCGGCTATTACGGCAGCGTCAATAAATACTTTTATATTGTGCCCAAAATGGTTGAAAGCTTCAAAGTCAGCCGTGTTACGGTCAGCGCCGTTACGCTTACATGGAAAAGCGTTACCGGGGCGGACGGCTACGAAATCTACCGCTCAAATTCCAAAACCTCCGGCTTTAAGCTTTTGAAAGCGGTTTCGGGACAGAGAAAGACGACCTATTCGGATTCAGGGCTTCTTTCCGGCACGTCTTATTATTACAAAATTGCCGCTTATAAAAAAATCGACGGCAAAAACCGCACCGGTTCTTCCACCGGTTACCGTTCCGCAAAAACGCAGGGCTACAAGCTCAAAACGGTTTCCGGGGTTTCGGCCTTAAAACAAACAACGAACAGTGTTACGCTGAAGTGGAAAGTTTCCTATGATGCCAACGGCTATGTGATCTATCGCTCCACCTCGGCTACGTCCGGATTCAAAGCAATCAAAACGATAAAGAAAGCAGCGACCACCTCTTTTAAGAATACAAAGCTCAGCGCCGGCAAAACCTACTATTACCGCGTCGCCGCCACAAGGACTTATAAAGGCGCAACCGGATACGGCGCTTATGCGTCACTGACAACAGCTACCGCGCCCAAAGCACCGGCAACGCCAAAGGCCTATAATTCCGCCAAAAAAAGAGCCAAGGTCAGCTGGAAAAAGGTGTCCGGCGCCAGCGGTTACAGGCTTTATATGAGCACCAAAAAGAACAGTGGCTTTAAAGCGGTCTACACCGGTTCCAAGCTTACTTACCAAAAGAAATCCCTCAAAAAAGGAAAAACCTATTATTTCAAGGTGCGCGCTTACCGTACCGTGGGCTCCAAAAAGATCTACAGCGCTTACAGCAAAACAAAATCTTTAAAGATCAAAAAATAAAGGATCGCCTGATTGCAGAAAATTTAAAAGCAGATACCAAAGCCGAGCAGTTTCGGTAGGTTGGTATCTGCTTCTTTGTTGAATTGTATTAAAAACGTGGTATTTTACGAAGAACGACGTTTTGTACTGAAGTGCCTTGAGAGGGGCGCGGTTATTCGGCAGAGAGCCGCTTTTCCATGAATGCCGCGGCGCGGTTTTCAAAGGTATCGTCCAGCGCTTTTAAAGAAATATTGGGGTCTTTGCGCGCTAAGGCGGTCTTTAAAATAAAATCGCAAAGTTTTGGGTTTTTGGGAAGCAGCGGTCCGTGGCTGTAGCTTGCAAACACGTTTTTAAATCGTGCGCCCTCGGTACCGTCCTCGCCGTTGTTGCCGTGGCCGCGAAGAATTTTCCCGAGCGGCCGGACATCCTTTCCAAGGTAGGTCTTGCCCGAGTGATTTTCAAAACCCGTAACAATACTGCCGCCGTCCTCCTCGCTTAATCGGAACATAAAATCGCCCACCATGCGCTTTTTTTCGCCCACGGTGTAAACGTCGATCGCGCCCAAGAAATCGCACTGAACGCCGTCCCACGTTTTGTAGTAATTTCCCAAAATCTGATAGCCGCCGCAAATGGTTAAAAACACCTTTTCCTCGTCTACGGCGCGCTTAATGGCTGTGCCTTTTTCGCCGGCGAGATCCTTTAAGAGCACTTCCTGCTCAAAGTCCTGACCGCCGCCGATGAAATAAATGTCGTAGTCGTAAGGGTCGAAGTGTTCGCCCACGGAAATTTCGGCAATTTCCACCGGCAGTCCACGCCATTCCATGCGCTTTTTCATGCAAAGAATGTTGCCGCGGTCGCCGTATAAATTCAAAGTATCGGGATATAAATGACAAATTTTAAGTGTATCCATTTTTGCGTCAACACTCCTTTATTTCCAAAATTCCTTAATGTGGTATTCGCGGCTCATCAGCTCTCTGATCGAAAGCATGGCGGTGTAGGTTGGCATGATAAACACCGGAATGTGTTCTTTCGTTACCGAGCGCAAAAGCTCACTGTAATCACGGATAATATCAATTTTCTGAGGATCCAGCCCGGCATACTTAAAGCGCATGGCCATTTCGTCGGCGCGAATGCCGGTGACCACTACGCGGTGCAGGCGGTCGCCCATGGAAACGAGCTTTTCAAAATCGGCGTCCCAGATCCAGGAAATATCCGTGCCGTCGGCGTATCGGTCGTTTAAGCCCACCACAAACACCGCCGGATCTTCAATGTTGTAAAGAAAGCTTAAAACCTGGTTGGCACCGGCCGGATTTTTTACTAAAATCATGCGAACGTCCGTGTCGTTAATGGTAACCTTTTCCATTCGGCCAAAGCCGCACTCAAAATGCTCCAGCGCTGCAGTAACGGTTTCGTCCGAAAGCCCCATAGCTGTGCCGACAGCGGCCGCCGCGGCCGCGTTATATACATTGTAGCCGCCGGGCAGGTTGATCTTTACTTTGTGTTCACCGTCGGGAAATTTCAAGCGCACGGTGGTGGAATCGGCGTCCATAGAAAGAATTTCTTCCACGGCAACGGCCGGTTCGGGGCGGCGATAGCCGCAGTTTTCGCAGAAATATTTACCTAAATGGCCGTAGGTGACATAGTCGTAGCGGTACGCCTTGCCGCAGTGAATGCAATACGGTGCGTCGGAAACCTCTTTGACGCGGTCCTTATAAAGCGGACAATTAAGCCCATAAAAAATCACTTTATTTGGCAGGCGCTCGTGCAGCGAGGTGGAAAGAGAACAGTCGGCATTAAGGCAAACGGTGGCGTCGGGGATGTTGTGAATACCGTCAAAAATGCCTGTAAGCGTGTGGGTGATCTCGCCGTAGCGATCCAGCTGATCGCGGAAGATGTTTGATACCACCACATATTTTACGTTGGCGTAGCGGCTGACTTTGCGAAACGCCAGCTCGTCGCACTCAATGAGCGCATAAGGATATTGGCACTTGCCGCGGACGGTGGAATTCACCACAAATTCCGCCGCAATGCCGGTGTCCATATTTGCACCGGAGCGGTTGGTAAAATAGGAAAATCCGGCCTCCCGAAAGCACTGCTCGATCATTCTTGTAATGGTAGTCTTGCCGTTGGTTCCGGTCACCAAAACAATGGTAACGTCTTTTGACAGCGTTTTTAAAATATCCGGCCGCAGTTTCAGCGCCAGCGTGCCGGGTACGTTTGTGCCGCCGCGGCCGAGACGACGAAGCAAAAACCGCGCAAAGCGACAAAGCAAAATGGTGATACTGATTGGAAATTTCACAGCTTATAAACGTCCTTTTTCTATTAATTTATTTTTTGCGGTTTTTATAGAATTTAGAAATCAGCGGATAGAGCGCGCACAAAAGTATTGCGGCGCCTGCCAAAATGATCAACGCGATGATCCAGCCGCTGAGCGGCTTTTCGCCGGTGGGTGGATTTATTTGTGCGATTGCATGAAAAAGTTTCAGGTTTAAAAGATTTATCATAAAGAATCTCCTTTGTTATTTTTGGGGCAAAATTTTTTGTTAGTTTCATTTTACCACACCCGTGCCGTGGGGTCAATTTTGTTTTGCCGAATTTTTGAATTATTCATCAGTGCGCCGGGAAAATTGCACAGCCTTAGCGACGTAACGTCCACCTTGATGCTTTTTTTGCAGTTTTGCGGCCGAAAGCCTTGATTTCAGCGCCCGACCGTCGTATAATTAGTGTTTGGAAAAACGCCGCGAATTTCGGCTTTCCTAAGACGGCGGCTGAGATTATTCATTTTGTCGGCGCACCCATTTTAAAAAGAGGAACTTTAAATACCATGGATTATGAAATTCTTTTAAGCCTTGCCATTATTTTATTGTTTACAAAGCTGTTCGGCGTTATTACCGAGCACGTTCATCTGCCGCAGGTGGTGGGCGCGCTGTTGGCCGGCGTACTTTTGGGTCCGAGCTGTATCGGTATTTTAAAAGAAAACGACTTTTTAACCACCGCCTCCGAGATCGGCGTGATCATGCTGATGTTTATTGCCGGTCTGGATACCGACCTCAACGATTTGAAGCACACCGGATTTACCGCCTTTATTGTGGCGCTGTCGGGCGTGATCGTGCCCATTGTCGGCTGTTCGGCGGTCTACCTTGCTTTCTTTATGGAAAGCTGGGATTTTGTCACGGTAATTAAGGCGGTGTTTGTGGGCGTGGTCTTTGCCGCGACCTCGGTGAGCATCACGGTGGAAACCTTGCAGGAAATGGGACGGTTAAAGACCCGAGTGGGCGCCACGCTTTTGTCGGCGGCTTTGATAGACGATATTATCGGCATTGTGGTGCTGAGCATTGTCACCGGTATCGCCGATTCAAAAACCGGAAAATCCACCTCCGGCGCGGGCGAGACCGGACTGGTGCTTTTAAAAATTCTTCTGTTCTTCGTGTTCGCGCTGATCGTTGGATTTTTGGTATACAAGCTCTTTAAAAAGCTTTCCATTAACTACGGACACCACCGCCGCATTGCCATTTGGGCGCTGGCGTTTTGCTTTGTGATGTCCTATTGCGCGGAAAAGCTGTTCGGCATTGCCGATATTACCGGCGCGTTTTTTGCCGGCGTGATCCTTTGCAATGTCACCGGCGCGCGGCAGTACGTTGCAAAAAAGATCACGGTGGCTTCGTATTTGGTGTTTTCACCCATTTTCTTTGCCGGAATCGGACTGAAAACCAACCTTCACCTGGTCACGGGCGATATTATCCTGTTTTCACTGGTGCTGCTTTTTATGGCGATCATTACAAAGATCATCGGCTGCGGCCTTGGTGCAAAGGTCTGCGGCATGAATATGCGTGAATCCCTTTCGGTTGGCACCGGCATGGTGGCGCGCGGCGAAGTGGCGCTCATGGTTGCGCAAAAGGGCATCAGCTCCGGATATATTGACGGAAAGATCTTTCCGGCGGTGGTTTTGGTGGTGATTGTGGCCGCACTCAGCACGCCGATTCTTTTAAAATTTTCCTTTAAAGGAATGCCCCAAACCGCGGTGGACGGTTCTTCTGCGGCTTCTGCCGCTGCGGCCGATACAAAAACGGAATAATCGAAAATACAAAACGGCAGACCGACAAAAGGCGATCCTCTTTTGTGGAGCGCTTTCGTCCGTCGGCCGTGAGGAAAAGCTTCAAAAATTACTGCAAGCGGCTAAAAATTTTTAAGAACCAACAAAAAAGAAAGGGCGACGGCGTTGATGAAAAAGGCAGGCGCACTGGCGCTGACACTGGCGCTGATTTTAAGCCTTTTCGGCTGCAAAAGCAAGCCGAAAGCCAAAAGTCAGACCGGCGTGTATTTTGATACGGTGGTTACCCTGATCACCTATGAGGAGGACGCGCCGAAGGAATGCTTCACTCTTTGCGAGAAGTACGATAAACTTTTCAGTGCAACCGACAAAGACAGCGATATTTATAAACTCAATCACGCGGTCGGACAACCGGTCACGGTGGACAGCGAAACGGCGGCTGTGATAAACACCGCGCTCGGCTATTGCAAGGCGTCCGGCGGAGCGCTCGATATTACCCTGCGTGCGGTTTCCGAGCTTTGGAATTTCAAGACGGAGTCGCCAAAGCTCCCAAAAAAGGACGCTTTGAAAGATGCACTTTCTACCGTTGGTTACGAAAAGGTGCAATTAAACGGCAACACGGTTACGCTCCCGAAAGGCACAAAACTCGATCTTGGCTGTATTGCAAAGGGTTATGTGGCCGACAAGATCAAAGAAATTTACGAAAAGCATCATTTAAGCGGTATTATCAATCTTGGCGGCAACGTGTTGACCGTTGGGAAAAAGCCGGACGGCAATCCGTTCTCCGTGGGCATTAAGGAACCGTTTTCGGAAAATGATTATGTAGCAACGCTGCGTATTTCCGGCGGTTCGGTGGTTACCAGCGGCGTTTATGAGCGCTGCTTTGAGCTGGACGGTCAGCGGTATCATCATCTGCTGGACCCTAAGACCGGCTATCCGGTGGAAAACGGACTGGATTCCGTTACGGTGCTGGCCGAAAGCTCCGCTGAGGCCGACGCGCTCTCCACCGCGCTTTTCTGCATGGGAAAAGCGGCGGCTTTGGATTATGTAAACGGCAAAAAAGGCGTTTACGCGGTGTTTTTGGGCACTGACGCGTCGCTTACTGTGTCCAAAGGCCTTACTTTAAGTAACGGCGTGATCACGGTAGACGAGAGTTAAACCCGAAGTTTGTCCGGACAGGCGATTCTTCGGTCGGTTCTTTGAACCCCCGGGATCCTTCCAAAACGGCAGCTTCCCCTCGCGCGCTGTCGCCAAAGGCGACGAAAAAGCCGAAATAAAATATTTCGGCTTAAAGACCGGGGAGTTTTCCTTTTGGAAAACGCCCCGGTCGCGCGCGAGGGGAAGCTGCCGTTTTGGAAGGATCCCAGGGTTCAAACGCTGTTCTTTGTCTTTTTTCGTTCGGGGAAGCACGAATCCCAAGGAATACTTTCGTATTTCAAAAATGAGTGCAATGCCGACGGTAAAAGGCAAAATACCAAACCGTAACGGGGTTCGACTATCGTCAGCCTAGGCAAACAATAATAATCCGAATCTGGTTTTTCGCTGCGGATTTTCCGCATTGCTGTGTTAAAATCCTCGTTAATCCGAAAATATTCACTGCGTTTTATGCCTTGCACTGCAAAAAATCCGTTACAGGAAAAA
>CADAVL010000059.1 GCA_902791335.1 Oscillospiraceae bacterium | reverse complement strand
GCGCGGGGGAGCTTCCGGTTTTATTGCGGCCGGTTTAATGCTTATCAGCTTAGGCGAACAAGAATAATCCGAATCCTTCCTTAAAAGCAGTGTTTGCACAGTGCAAAGACGACATTTCTTTAAAAGACAGCTTTCGAATCGTGCAAATCGGTATTCGGACGGTGCAAAAACGGCACCTTTATAAAAACCGGCGGTTTATTTTCGCGCGCACTGTCGCCGCACGGCGACGCCAAAGCCGCAGGCTTTGGCCACGGCCGCATTTTGCACGGCCGCCTCCTTTTTTCGGGCAGCCGTGCAAAATGCGGCCGGTACGCGCGAAAATAAGCCACTGGGCTTTTATAAAAGGGCGCCGATCAAAAAGCCCAACTTTTCACACCGTAAAGCGCCGCTTATTACGGCTTTTTATTTAAAAGTGCCACCATCACGGTAATATCGTCGGGGTGACTGGGATCCGCACGCCTGGCAGCCGCCTCGGCAATTTTATCAGCCAGCTGCTGTGCCGATCCCACCTCACAGTTTTCTATTTCCTTGCAGATCCAGTCGGTTCCGTCGGTCGTGGCACCGTCACTGCAAAGCACGACCATATCATCGCGCTTTAAGGTAAGCGAGGAGCGGTCAAAGCCCACGTCGCGCAGGATCCCCACGGGCAGAGAATGACTTTGCGCGCGGCCGACCCTGCCGGATCGTTTGACAAAGGTGGGCGCCGCCCCGGCTTTGTAAAGACCGGTTTCGCCGGTGTAAAGGTCGATACAGGCAATATCCACGGTGGAGAGGGATTCCTCGGTAGATTTATATAAAAGCGCGGAATTGACAATCCTTAACGAACAGTCGAACCCAAAGCCCGCTTTGATGAGCCGCTCCAAAAGGCCGGAGGTCATCGCACCATCCACGGCAGCGCGGCCGCCGGTGCCCATACCATCGGACAAAAGCAGAATATACCGCCCGTTTCCGTCGCCGAAACAGGTATACGCGTCGCCGCAGATGCCGGTTTCGGTGGCCGGGATCTGACAAACGCCGATCTCGGGCAAAAAGACCGCTTTTTCCAAAACCGTTACATAGATCACCTCGCCCACTTCGCGCAGCGTCGGCGGCTCAAAGCGGCGTTCGCAGGCCGACTCCAGCTGCTCCAAAATGTGGCGGCGATTCGGCACACTGTCGGTTCTATGCAGTTTAAATTCAATACTCATGCGGCCGTATTTATCTATGGAACAGCCGCAGTCGGTGGTGAGCAGTCCGATTTCTCTCAACGCCGACACCACGGTTTCCGCGGTGTCGAGGTCGTAACTGCGTGCGGTGTCAAATTCCGTGGCCAGGTCCAAAAGCATATCGGAAATACCGTCAAATTGGTCGGACACCACGCCGCGTACCTGTTCGATCCGATCCTCGGCGCAAAGGTGGTTTAAATACTCCTTATATCGGCGATTGAGACTTTCAAAAAGCTTGTCACGCCTTAAACATTTATCAAAAAATTCCGGCGCGGCGGTCAGCGGACTGTCCTTGCCCTCGCGAATGGCGGTGGAAACCTTTCCGAGCGACCGCAGCGTGCTTTTTCGGTTGGTTTCCCAGCAGTCCAGCCGAAAGGAACAGCCGGCGCAGGCCTCGTTTTCGCACTGTGTAAAAAGCGCCGACGGATCGGGCGCGTTAATGCGTTTCAAGCGCTTTGCCACCTCGTCAATGGTACCGGAAACATCGCACAGCGCGCCGCTCGCCTCGTTCAAGCGCATCACAAGACTTTTTCGCATACCCTCAAGACTTTGCAGTTTTGTGGGCGGCATAAAGAATGCGGCCAGCGGCATACAAACGCTTTTTGGCAACAGCAGAAACAGCGCCGCACCGACCACGACCTCAAGCACCGCAACCACGGTGGCGGCTCCTACGCCGAACACCCCCAAAGAAATGAGCGACGGCACAAGATAACCAAGAATACAAAACGCCTTGCCGCCGGCGGAAAAAAGGCCGGAGATCAGCCCCGAAACCGCATAAAGGCAAACCATTTTTGCATCGTTCTGCCCCAAAGCCACCGCAAAGCCCACAGCAGTGGCACAAATGGTGCCGCCGGCAACACTGCCGTAACGGGCGGCAATCAAAATGAGCGTCACGGTCAGAACCCGACCCAGGGAAAATCCGAACAGGGTGACCGGCAAAAGGCCTAAAAGGATCATATTCAGCGTGATCACTGCCGATGCAAGCTCTTCTCCCATAAAGCCGACGCCGGAGCGGCGATTTATATGAAGCGCACGCGAGGCGAAATATGTAAGACCGCCGCCGAGCACGCCCTCACAAAGATAAAGAAGAATGTTCTCGCTCTCGGTCATAGCGGCAACCAGATTGCACACCGTCATGGAAACCAAAGTCACCATGGCACAAAAAGCCGGTGCATCGGTGATCTTCTTCAAAGTGCCGGTGATCATACGAATGGATACGACGGCAAACAGCGCCGCAATGTAGCGAAATGGCATTCCGCCACTCGAAAAAAGCAGATAGCCCAAAAAAGCACCGATCGACCCGGACACCGCCTGCGTGCTGGGCAGCGCCGCAGTGATGACCACGCCCAATGGGGTTAAAGCGGACAACAGCGAAATGTGCGAGGCGAAAAAGCCGGCCGCCGCAGAACCTAGCTGCACGCCCCAAAGCTTTAAAAGATTTTTTCGGTTTCGTGACATTGTTTTTTCAAAATACCGTAATTTTGAAAGATCCCTCATTTTTTGTACTCCGTTCTGCCGCAGCCTGAAAGCGGCACTGTTTCCGGTTTGCAAGGGAGAAAGGACGGTTTTTTCTTCCGTCTTTATATTTTTTTGTTCGTTTGACTTTTATGTATCTTTGCGCGCGGTATTTTCTGCCCTTGCTTTTTGCGGTTTTTATTCATTATAGCGCTTTATGTGGGGCGGTTTTTGTAACAGTGAGGGCGATTTTTTTAAGAATTTTGCGCTAAAATGTGCCGATTTTGTCGTTTGCCTAAGATCGGGCGACAACAAGCCGCCGCGCAGGGTTTTTAACTTTAAGATGACGGAATAAAGAACCCGCTCCGGTTTGGTATTTTGCCTAGGCCGACTGACAGAAGCGCTGAGTTTTTAAAGGTTTGTTTTGCTATAGACTGACGAAAATCCGGCTTGCAAGCGCGAAACCGGGGTTTTGCGCGAGGGGCGCTTTTGAAGGCTGCCCGAAGGCGGCCGCGGCGGGGGCGCGGCTTTGCCCGAATTCTGTCTTTTAAGACCCGATACAAAAAACACCGCTTTTAAATTTTCAATATTCTGCCTGTTTTGTCCGGACAAAACAGGCCCAAACGGATTGCCCGAAACTGGCAATTTTTCAAATTGAATTCAAAGCGGAATTGTGATACAATAAGGATACTTGGATTTTAAATTTTTAAGCTTATTCTTAATTTTATTGTTTACCTTAGGCGTGACGGGTTCTTTATCTTGTCAGCCTGACAAAGGAGGTTCTTAAAATGCCGAAAGTTCGATTGAACGAAGACCGAGAAACCGTGGCGCGCGTAAAAGAGGGCTTAAAGCGCACCGGTGGATACTGCCCTTGCCGATTAGCAAGAACACCCGAAAACAAATGTATCTGCGAGGAATTCAAAAAGCAGATTGAAGACCCGAATTTTGAGGGCTACTGCCACTGTCGGCTGTATTATAAAGAAAAATAGCTTTTTAATTTTTCGCCATTCATCGCATTTTTAAAACTGTCCGCACTTTTTTAAATTATATCGGACCGAAAGGAAACACCATGCAAGAAAAAACTGTATCGCTGAAATCTCTGCCGCAAGGCGCCTTGCTTCACGGATTCGAGCTGAAAAAGAAAGAATTTGTAGCATCCAAAAACGCCGAGCTTTATACCTTCTGCCACCAAAAAACGCAGGCAGAGCTTTTATATTTTGACCGAAACGATGAGAATAAAACCTTTTCGGTCAGCTTTAAGACCCTGCCGGAAAACGATACCGGCGTTTTTCACATTTTGGAGCACAGCGTTTTAAACGGATCGGAAAAATATCCGGTAAAGGAGCCGTTTGTATCCCTTTTGCAAAGCTCCATGCAGACCTTTTTGAATGCCATGACCTACCCTGATAAGACCGTTTTTCCGGTTTCCAGCCGCAACGATCAGGATTTTATGAATCTTGTGTCGGTGTATCTTGACGCGGTATTTCGCCCCCTGATCTATAAAAAGCCGGAAATTTTCATGCAGGAGGGCTGGCACTACGAATTTGAAAAGGACAGCGAAGAGCCTTACTACAACGGCGTTGTTTTCAGTGAAATGAAGGGCGTTTATGCCGACGTGGAAAGCATGATGTCGGCCGAAAACGACCGCCTTTTATTTCCCGACAATTCCTACGGATATTCAAGCGGCGGCAAGCCGGAGTGTATTACCGACTTAAGATATGAGGATTTTGTGGCCACGCACCGGCGTTTTTATCACCCAAGCAACGCCAAATTCTTTTTGGACGGTCACATGAATATTGAAAAAGTGCTGCATCTGATCGACAAAGAATATCTTTCTCACTACGACTGTAAAAAGCCGGATTTCGACTTTGTGGAACAAACGCCGCGATCGGCGCAAAAAACCGTTTATTACGAAGCACGCAAGGGCGAGGAGCAGTTTTCTCAAATGACGGTTTCAAAAATTGTCTGCACCCACAGCGACGTGGAAAAAGTGTACGCCCTGGAAATTCTGGCCGATTATCTCACCGGCTCCAACACAGCACCCTTAAAACGTGCTTTTTTGGAAAACGGACTTTCGCAGGATCTGAGTATTGAGGTGCGCGACGGCGTTTTTCAGCCGTATATTACACTGTTGGTACGCAACACCTTAGAGAGCGACTTTGAAAAGATCAAGGAGTTTTTGCCCAGGATCACAAAAAAGCTGCTTGCCGAAGGTCTGGATCACGAAGCGTTGCTGGCCTCCTTGGAGCGGTATAATTTTACAAACCGCGAGATCAGCGAGCCTTACGGTCTGGAACTGACCGCCAAGGCACTGAACGGCTGGCTTTACGGCGACGATCCGCTGACGCACATTGAAACCGACGGTATTTTCCTGCGTCTTCGCGAAAAAATCCGGGACGGCTATTTTGAAGATCTTTTGAAAGAGCTTTTTGAAAACGCCGACGACAAGTGCTATCTTTACGCGCTGCCCTCGCTTTCAAAGGGAGAAGCCGACGCCAAAAAAGAGACCGAGAAAATTTCCGCGATTACGTCAAAATGGTCGAACGCCGAGCGCGCGGCGCAGAAGGCGGCCTTTAAGAAAATGCAGCAGTGGCAGGAAACGCCCGACAACGAGGAGGCGCTCTCTACCCTGCCGCACTTAAATTTAAAGGATATCCCGAAAACGGTGACTCCCACAAAAACCGAAACTGTGGAGGTGGGCGGCAAAAAGGCGCTCAAAATCAAGACCGAAACCAACGGCATTGTTTATCTGAATCTGTATTTTGAGGTATCCGATCTTTCAAAGGAAGAACTGCTGCTTTTAAATGTGCTGACCACCCTTTTCGGGGAGCTTTCCACCGCGCACGATTCGGCCGAAGAGCTTTCAAAAAAGGTCAAGCTGTCGCTGGGTTCGCTGAACGCCAAAATCGAGCTGATCTCCGGCCTCGGCGACCTGAAAAATTGTACGCCGTACTTTGTTGTTTCGGCCGCATTTATGAAAGAAAATACGGCGGCGGCCACAAAAATTTTGAAAGAACTGCTGAACGACAGCGTTTACAACGAAGCCGACCGGATTGGCGAAATTCTTTTGCAGACCGATTACTTTTTAAAGCAGTCGCTTCTCAGCAGCGGCCACGTTTACGCCATTACAAAAGCACTTTCGGCTTTTTCCAAAGAGGGGTCCCTGAAAGAGCTGCTGGAGGGCGAGGATTTTTGCCGCTGGTTCTCTGATTTTGCGGCAAAATTCTCAGAAAACCGCGCAGAAGTTTTAAAGAATTTGCAGGCGCTCGACGAAAAAGTATTTACAAAAGACCGCCTGTTTTTAAGCTACAGCGATGAATTGGAATCCGCTGCGGCCGCAGAACTTTCCGAAATGCTGCCGAGCGGAACATTCGGAGAGGCCGCCGACATTCCAACCGAAAAAAGCGGAAACTGCGCGGTGGAAATTCCGGCAGACGTTGGCTTTTCGGCGCTGGGGAGCAATATTTATAAACTGGGCGGTGCATTTTCCGGCCACTGCTCGGTGCTGTCCTCCTTTGTAACCTTCGGCTATTTGTGGAACCGCGTTCGCGTGCAGGGCGGCGCTTACGGAACCGGCATGAATGTGCGTGCAAACGGCGATATTTTCTGCTATTCCTACCGCGACCCGAACCTGGAAAACAGCCGCGAAGCATTCCTCAAGATACCGCAGTTTTTGAAAGGATTTTTGGCGGAAGATCCGGCGCTTGATGATATTATTATCGGCACGGTCAACACCACCGAGCCGCTGCTGGAGCCTGCGTCGGTCTGCGACCTTGCCGCAACAAGATATTTAAAGGGAATCGCCCCCGAAATGATCTCAAAGATCCGCGAAGAAATTTTAACGACCACGGCCGACGATCTCAAAATACTTTTAAATGTGCTGAAAGCTTTTTGCGAAAAAGGCAATTACTGCGCGGTCGGCGGAAAAACAGCGGTGGCGTTCTTGAAAAATTAAGGCAAGTTTATAAGCGCACCAAAATCGCGTGAATCGGCCGGTACTTGCCGAGACCGAGCGGAACACCGTTTTTGAGGAGTCTTCGGCCGACATAGTGCGGTATTTTGGAAGTTTTCAAAACTTGTTTTCCTTTAAAACCGCCCGAACGAAGCACTGCATTTAAAAACTGCCGATCTTAAAAGCCGCCGGCTTGTCCGCGCGGCGCTCAGGGTTCCCCCCTGTTCGGGGGAACCCTGAGCGAAGAAGCCCCCTTTTTTGTGAATATCCAAAGTTTTGCCAAAATCGCACTTTGAGAAAACGCCCTTTTCACCGAGGAAAGCTTTTGGGGGGCTTCTTCGCGGCCGCCGTTTCGGCCGGCCGCGCCGCGCGAAAAAAGCCGGCGGGTTTATTAGATTCGGCGGTTTTGCGCTGTTTGGCACCGCAACCGTTTTTTTGAGGGGAAACTACATTCAGATCGGCAAAACGAACCGAGCTGCCCGTTTTAATTTTAAAGATCAATTCAAAATAAACCGTGCACTTTCCCCTTTTTCTGCACCGCAGCCGTTTTCTCAACCTCCGTCCGGCAGCCAAATAAAACCGGCGCTTTTTCGGCGTCCGATCCTCGCGTGCAACCGCGCTTTGTGAGAAAATAGTTTTATAAAAATAATGCACCCTTTGCGGAAAAAGACCTTTCGGCCTTTTTCGCAAAGGGTGCATTATTTGTTTGTATATTATAATATGAAAGGCAAATAAATTTCGCCGAAAGCACCTGCAAAGTCGATTGCTTTTCTGAGGTCATCCCCACGCTTTTCAAAGCCGCTCCGTTTTCGCAGGCTTTTGTGGGGGGAATCTTTCGGCTGTAGTTTTGGCCGACTTAGGCGAACAATACTTTTTTTGAAGCCCTCGCCGACGATCAAACGCCGCAGGTGCCGCAGTGCTCGCAGTCGTGATCTTCTAAATCGCCCAAAATCGGACGATAGTCGATGCCCTGACGGGTGTAATAATCGGCCAGTGCCGCCTTGATGGCCTGCTCAGCCAAAACCGAGCAGTGAATCTTGTGCGCCGGCAGACCACCGAGCGCCTCGACCACGGCTTTGTTGGAAAGCGCAACTGCTTCCTCCACCTTGTGTCCCTTTACCATTTCGGTGGCAATGGAGCTGGTGGCAATCGCCGACGCGCAGCCGTAGGTTTTGAACTTACAGTCGGTAATCACGCCGTCCTCTATTTTTAAATACATTTTCATAATATCGCCGCACTTCGCATTGCCGACTTCACCAACGCCGTTTGCGTCCGGCAGCTCGCCCATATTGCGCGGGTGCATGAAATGATCCATAACCTGTTCCGTATACATAATAATTCCTCCTTCGTGCAAAAGCCTTTTGAAAAAGCCCTTTGCACTATGCTTTCAAATTACGCCTTTTTGCCTTCGGCTTCTTCTCTTTTAATGCGATCCCAAAGCGGTGACATCTCGCGCAGGCGGTTGATGATCCCCGGCAGAACCGACAGAATATAATCGGCGTCCTCCATGGTGGTTTCCTCGCCGAACGAAAGCCGCAAGGAGCCGTGCGCGACTTCGTGCTTTAAACCGATGCTCAAAAGTACGTGGCTCGGATCCAGAGAGCCGGAGGTGCAGGCGGAACCGGAGCTTGCCGAAATTCCGTTGGCGTCCAAAAGCAGTAACAGCGATTCGCCCTCCACGCCTTCAAAGCACATATTTACATTGGCCGGCAGGCGGTGAACACGGTCGCCGTTGACACGGGAGCGTTCAATTTTCAGCGCCTCGTCCATAAAGTGATCACGAATTTTGGAAAGCCGCTCGGCACGTTCGTCAATGGTGGCAACTGCGCGCTCAATGGCCGCGCCGATGCCCACAATGCCGGGTACGTTTTCCGTTCCTGCGCGACGTCCGCGCTCCTGCGCGCCGCCGTCGATCAGGTTCTGCGGCAGAACGCCCAAGCGGCAATAAAGCGCACCGACACCCTTGGGGCCGTGGAATTTATGGCCGGACATGGAAAGCAGATCAATGTGGTCGGCTTCCACGTCAATGTGTACGTTGCCGACGGCCTGAACGGCATCGGTGTGAAAGATCACGCCGTGCTTTTTGCAGATCTCGCCGATTTCACGAATGGGCTGAATGGTGCCGATCTCATTGTTGGCGTACATCACGCTGACCAAAGCGGTGTCCTCGCGAATGGCCGCCTCCAGTTCCTCGGGTCGAACCAGTCCGTTTTCGTGAACCTCCAAAAGCGTGACTTCAAAGCCCTCTTTTTTTAAGGCGTCCAAGGTGTGCAAAACAGCATGATGCTCGAATTTTGTGGAAATAATGTGATTTTTGCCCTTTTTGGCTTTCATGGCGCGGGCAACGCCTTTAATGGCCCAGTTATCGCTCTCGCTGCCGCCGGCCGTGAAGAAGATCTCATTGGTTCTGGCGTTGATGGCCTTTGCCACTTGTTCTCTTGCGTGCTCCACCGCCATTTTCGGCTTGGCCGCAAAGGAATAAAGGCTTGATGGATTGCCGTATTCCTTTGTGAGATACGGCATCATTTTCTCCAGCACGTCCGGCGCCAGAGAAGTGGTGGCCGAATTGTCGGCATATACAAATCTTTGCACTGCTCATACTTCCTATTCTTTTCGGTCAAAGAGGTTCTTTTTCTTTGCCGATTATTTTCCGGTTCTTATTGTATACCATTTTGGTATACTTTTCAAGAGGGGTTTTCAAATTTTTCTTGAAATTCGGGAAAATACCCAATTTTTCGCGGCTTTTCCTTCCCGATAGCGGCGTTTTGCTATCTCTTTTTCCTTTCGGCACCGAATTTCCATTTTTGCTGTAGACAAAACAATCAGGGTACAACGATTCCTGAAACAGAATATTTCCCCGTTTTGTTTGTCTCATCACTTGTAATACGACAGTATTGCTGCGTTCTTCGACTTTCAAAACGAAAAAATCTTCTTATTTCCGGTCGAAGATTTTCGGCAAACAACGTCTTTTAACGGCGCGGCGGCGATTCTCAGAATACCGGCGTATTCTGATTGGAGGACAATAAAACCTAAATATTCACGCTGTTCCGCCGAAAAAACCATTGTACCCTAATTGTTTTGTCTACCGTTTATTTTATAAACTTTTTCGTTTCGGCCACAGCCATTGCGTCGCACCGCTCGTTTTGCGGGTGACCGGCGTGCCCCTTGACCCAGTGGATCGTTACGGAATGTTTTTCCAAAAGCAACAATAGTTTTTCCCAAAGATCTGCGTTTAATGCAGGCTTTTTATCGGCCTTGCGCCAACCGTTTTTGCGCCAGGATTCGGCCCAGCCTTTTGTGATACCGTCGGCGACGTAGCGGCTGTCGGTCGTGAGGGTGACCTCGCACGGCTCTTTTAAGGCGGAAAGTCCCATAATGACCGCCGTCAGTTCCATTCGGTTGTTGGTGGTGTTTTCCTCGCCACCGGAAAATTCGCCCTCGCGACCCTGATAGCAAAGCACCGCGCCCCAACCGCCGGGACCGGGATTTCCGGAGCAGGCGCCGTCGGTATACAGTTCAACTTTTTTCATTGGTTTTTCTCTCTCCTTTTGCGGTTGCTTTTTCGGCATTCTTCTGCCTTTTTTTCAGGCGCGTCGGACAAACTTCCGTTATTCTTAAAATTTGCAGTTGTCCTTCAACGGGCGCCTTCAAAAGAATCAAAACAGGCGCACAAGCTGATCCGCCGCAAAAATAATCAAATAGATTACCGGCTGGTGCAAAATATAGATTAACAGCGCGTGACGGCCGAGAAAGCCGAAAAACGGCACGCGCCTTTTTAAAAAGAAGGCCGGAAATTTGCCGCGCCCTTCGTAAAGCCCCAAAAATGCACCGGCCAAAAACATAAAGATCCAGGGAAGCAGCGGAAAATAGTCAGCCGAGAAAAAGTCTGCATTGTGAAAGCCCAGAATAAACCACCGATTTGTGGTATAAAGCGCCTGCGGCAGCGCGATCTTTAAACTGCCGAAACCGAAATAGCCCGATTCTGCCGGAAAGGTGAAGAAAAACAGCGCGAGCATGAAAAGCGCGAAAATGAGCGGCGGACACTTTTTGATGAGCGGATTACATAAGGCGACCAACAGCATACCAAAGCTTAATAAATGCAGAATGCCAAACAGAATTTCGCACTCCGTAAACCCAAACCGCGGCAATAAAAGCGTGATACCGGTGAGGGCAATCGAGATCATTAAAAGCTTAAAGCCGCGCTTTAGATTGGAGCGCGACAGCTGACAGGCAACCCCCGAAAGCAAAATAAAAAAGGCCGCAAAGAACGGTTCCGCAGGTGCAAAAAAATTCATGAATGTGCGAAACAGCGGCAGATCCCATTCGTATCCGGCAGTGAAAAAGCCGTGATAAAAGACCATGCAAAACACGGCGAAACCGCGCAGCTCGTCCAAAAGCTGATAACGCGGTTTTGCGGTAACCTTTGAGGATTTCACAGGTTTTTGCTCCTTTCTTGAAAGGTCTTTGAAGTTCTCATTTTTTCGGCCGAAGCCGGCTTTTTTATAAGGCCGGATTTCGTTTGTCCGGCCGGGGCAAGCTTTCCCGATCGAGGGCAAGTTTCCCGATCGACACCGATTCGGTTTTTCACCGACAGATCGGCCGAAAACGGCCGTGATAACGCCTTAAAACTTTCTGAAACTGCCCACGACCCGGCCGAGCACGGTGAGGGTTTCGGGATAAATGGGCTTAAAATCCGGATTTTCGGGATAAAGCACCGGTCGGCCGTTTTCACTGCCCAGCCGTTTGACGGTGGCTTCGTCGCCGATAAGCGCAATAATAATATCACCGTTTTGCGCCACGCGGTCGCGGTCGGCAATGACAATATCGCCGTCTAAAATGCCGCAGTCGCGCATGCTGAGCCCTTCAACGCGCAGTGCAAACAGGTTTTCACCGCCGAGATCCTTTGGCAAGGGCAGATAATCTTCGATCTGCTCCACCGCCAAAATGGGCTGACCGGCCGTAACGCGGCCTAAAAGCGGTACTCTTGACACCGGCGGCCGATTTGGAATTCGAATGGAACGCGAGGAATGTCCGCCGCGCTCGATCCACCCTTTTTCGCAAAGGCTTTTTAAGGTTTTATGCACCACCGAGGTGGAGGAAATGTGAAGATCTCTTTGAATTTCCCGAACCGTGGGCGGACACTCGCGGTCATCTTTCACCAAATAGCGGTAAACTAAAAGCTCGCGTTCGGATAAATCGCGGTTTTCCATTGGTTTTTCCTCCTTTTTATCATCGGCGTGCAAATATTTTTTATATTTCCGGTGCGCGTGATTCGCAAAAAATGGTTTGCGGTGGCTTTGGGTGACGGACTTATATAAATATAAAAGGGATTGCGAGGGATTGCGGTTTTCGGGAGGGGCAGTCTTTTAAAAACGGCAGGTTTTGGAAACCGGAGATTTCTTCGCTTTGCGGTCTTTTTCTTCGCTGTCGGCGGTAGCTTTCGCGCCCGCGCGCACAGCACGAGAAAAAGCGTTGCTTTTTTTCGTGCTGTGCCGCTCCTTTCAAAAAAGCCTTGCGGATTTTTTTGAAAGGACGCCGCCGATCGGCGGCGGCGCGGGCGCGAAAACTGCCGCCGACAGCAAAGAAAAAAGATACATTTTCGGAATCTCCGCCAACATAAAAACCGGCGGTTCGCACGCATTTCCCCTCCGTCCTGCGCGGCCGGTTAAAAATGAAACATCTTCGACCGACTGCACCTGACCAAATTCGGGCGGCGTATTCAATCAAATTCGACCGACTGCATTCGCCCAACACCCGCCCCCCAAAAGAGCACCGGTCACCCCATCTTGATTACCGGCGACCGCTTTATCAATCGTAGCACCGAAAAAATTGGGTTTTGCTCTGTCTTGGTTCTACCCAGTCAGCCCATCTCCTGAAAACAAGGGGCCTTGGCCCCCGAAAAAATATATCGTAGCACTACGAAAGTCAGGTTTTGCTCTGTTTCGGCTCTACCCAGTCAGCCCATCTCCTGACCACAAGGGACCTTGGCCCCCAAAAAAATATATCGTAGCACTACGAAAGTCAGGTTTTGCTCTGTTTCGG
>CADAVL010000058.1 GCA_902791335.1 Oscillospiraceae bacterium | reverse complement strand
TTCAAAAAAAGCAAAATGAAAAAACGGGGTCCGCCGCAAAACCATTTTTTTGCAGTGAACCCCGTTTTATTTATTTTATTAAAAAATCAGGCGCCCGATCGTGACCTTTTCGTCCTCAATCTTTTCAATGCGGAACTTTTTAAGATACTCGTTTGCTTTTTTTGAAAGGAAGGTCTTTTCGGCAGTCTTTGCAGTCGTCTCAAAGCAAAACGCCGCGCGGCAGAGCGAGCCTGTTTCAAAAACCGCCTCCTAAAAAATATGCACTGAAAATATATGATGTTTTTTAACATTTTATCATGCTTTTTGGAAAAAGTAAAGAAAATGAACGCACGGGAAAATTATTTAGAAGATTTTTTAAATTGGGGGTTGATTTTTAAAATCAGTTGTAGTATAATATATTAGCGCTCAAAAAAAGCGTACAATATCGCGGAGTGGAGCAGCCTGGTAGCTCGTCGGGCTCATAACCCGAAGGTCGTTGGTTCAAATCCAGCCTCCGCAACCAACAATGCGAACCGAAAAAGATATCGGTTTGGAAAACCCAAGAGCCGCAACGGTTCTTGGGTTTTTTCGTGCCATTTTTCAAGGTGCAATTCAAAAGATATCATTCCCCAAAAACGCCCTTGGGGGAGGACTTGAACCAAATTCTACAGTAACGGTGGACAAAGTGACAATTATATGCTACAATTTGTTTGATAAATAGTAATTGAAGTGGTGGAATAATGGAACATACATTCATAGGTAAATGGATAACAAATTCGGAATTTGCTAACTTAAAACCGAGAAATGTTTTTCACAAACAATTGGACAAGGTTGATTTGCCTTGTGACGAGCACAGAAATCGTCACATTCTTTTTAGAAGAAAGTTCGTCTGTGATTCTTTGGCTGAAAACGCAATGCTTTATATCTCCGCCGACGATTATTATAAACTCTATATCAACGGACAGTTTGCAGCACAAGGCCCTGCTCCTTCGTATCATTTTAAATACAATTATAATGTAATTGACATTAGTAAGTATCTGCAAAAGGGAGAAAACCTAATTGCTGCCCACACCTTATATCAAGGACTGATCAACCGGGTTTGGCAAAGTGGGGACAACCGTCACGGATTGATTCTTGATTTAGTTATAGACGGAGAAACGGTTGTTACAAGTGATGAAAGTTTTATAACAAGCCCGCATACTGCCTATACTGAAATGGGAATCTGCGGTTATCAGACTCAATTTTTAGAACGGTACGATTCTAATGCGCCGGAGGTTGGTTTTACCCTCTCTGATTTTGATGACAGCAATTGGGAAAATGCTAAAATAAGCAAATTTGCCGATCATACGCTGACCTTGCAAAAAAGCGGCGTATTAGAGTTTGAAACCATTCTGCCTGTCAACACCACCGCTGTTGACAACCGTATCATGTATGATTTCGGTTCTAATTATGTGGGCTATTTATGTGTACGTGCCAAAGGCAAAACGGGTGACACTGTCACTGTTCGCTGTGCACAGGAATTAAATGACGACGGCACCCTGCGGCACAACCTTCGCGCAAATTGCACCTACGAAGAAGAATGGATATTATCTGATGGGGAAAGTTCCCTTGATTGGTTTGATTATAAGTCGTTCAGATATGCAGAACTCTCTGTGCCTGCAAGCGTAGAAATATTGGATGTTTATTTTTGCGCAAGGCATTATCCGTTTGTTCTTAAAACGCAATTAAAACCAGATTATGTATCAAACAAAGAGTTAAGAGAAATCTGGAATCTGTGTGTGCATACACAAAAATACGGTGTGCAGGAAGTTATCCAGGACTGTATGGAACGGGAAAAGGGCTTTTACCTTGGTGACGGATGCTATACCGCCTTGACGAATATGATTCTGACGGGCGATGATTCCATGGTAAGAAAGCTCATAGACGATGCTTTTTCCACCGAGTTTATTACCGAAACACTTGTTACCTGTATGTGTTGTTCGTTTATGCAAGAAATTGCAGAGTATCCACTCATTTTGGTTTATCTTGTTTTGTGGCATTATAATCATACCGGTGATAAGGGATATTTAATGCAAAATTTCGCGAAAGTCACTAAATTGCTTGATGCATACCACCGTGATTATGAAGAAGATTATCTTTTGAGAAACCTCGATAAATGGTGTGTGGTAGAATGGCCGAAAAATTTCCAGCACGGTTATGATGTGGATATTCGCGAGGGACAGATCTGCAAAGAAGCTCACATTTCTCTTAACGCATACTACCTTGCTGCAGTACGCACGGTAAATAAAATTGCTTCCATTCTAAATATCCCACAATACAGGGATGAAGGGCCGCTCCTCTCTGCATTTTATACTGCCTTTTATGATGTGCAAAAAAAAATTGTTTAGAGACGGTGAAAACACGGATCATATCAGCTTGGTGGGCAACAGTTTTGTATATGGGCTCAACCTTTGTTCCGATCACAGATTCCAACAAAATTTTTTATCCATGCTTGATAAAAACAAAATCAGCTCTCTTTCTTTCTTCTGCACATTTCCCATTTTAATTGGGCTTGTACGAAACAATCGATACGACCTTATAAAACAGTGTCTGCTGGATGACGGAGCATGGAAACGCATTTTGCGAGAAGACGGAACAACTACTTTTGAGGGTTGGGGTAAGGATACTAAATGGAACACCTCTCTTTTCCACTTGACAATGTCATACGCAGCAACCTTTATGGCAGATATTGATTTAAGTGCGTTGTTTTACGGCATCTGATTTTGTCAACTGACAAATAATATCTTTTTCGATGCGACGTGCCAACTGAGAACTGTCTATAATGGCGGTTCTCTTTTTTTATCGGGTTATGAGGCCGACGAGCGGTGCTCGCCCGGGCGAAGCGGTGCGCCGCTGCCGGTGGCAGATGAAGGCGTGCCTGAAGGCACATTGCGAAAATGCGCTTGTGTTTCCTGCAAGCGGCAAGCGAGCACTTCATAAGGACTTTCGCCATTGCTTCATTTTTCATTGTCATTGCTGCGTCCGGCTGATATAATAATATCTGCCGGACTTTTTATTTTTGCCTCATTTCAAATACTGAGCAATTTGCTGTGAGGTTTTTGCCGCTTTTTTCGTGTAATAGGTGAAAAGCTTTTCAAAGGAGGGGCGGATACATGGACAGCGGAAGCTTTAACTATCATCGTTTTCGCGACGACAAAGATGAAAACGGATTGGTTGAGATCATAAGAGAATATAAAGACGGGTTGATTTTTTACCTGAACAGCATTGTCGGAAATATTCATACAGCGGAAGAACTGGCAGAGGACACGTTTGTGCTGCTCGGCACAAAAAAGCCGCGCGATAAGACCACAGGCTCGTTTAAAACGTGGCTTTACACCATTGGGCGGAACATTGCCATTGATTACCTGCGGTGTCATCGCGCTGGCCGTGAGGTGTCCGACACAGAAATCGTGGATATTTCAGCGGACGAAGAAAGTCTTGAAGCGTCTTACATTCGCGAGGAACGGAAAATAGCCGTTCACAGGGCATTAGGTTCGCTGAGACCCGAATACCGACAGGTGCTGTGGCTGATGTATTTTGAAGATCTATCCGCAAAGCAGGCCGCTTCCGTTATGAAAAAAAGCGTTCACAGCATAGAAACGCTTGTATACCGCGCCAGAAAATCACTGAAACAAACACTTGAAACGGAGGGCTTTACCTATGAAGAATTATCATGAAATGGCACAAAGCGTGCTCAGTCGCATAAACGAATACGAAACGGCGAAAAAGCGGAAAAAGAAAGTGGTTTTAAAAACGGCGGTGCCTGCCTGCTGCTTGTGTGCGGCAGTTCTTGCAGGAGTTTGCCTACACGGCACAGGCGCAAAGAGTTCAAAGATCGGCATAGACGATACTGGCGCCAAAAAACCGATTTCCGCCTTGCAAAACAGCACCGCTGAAAGCAGGAAAAATGTGACCCCGAAAGACGAAAAGCCCGACAGTTCATCGGCCACAAAAGGAAAAAAGCTTGCGTATATAAACGACGATATGCTGGGGCTTGTAATCGTGGACGGCAAGGAATATATCCAGGAGTTCACCGATTATGTCATAGAGGAAACCTACACGGCCGATCAGTTTATCGGTGACGCGCGCGATTTTGAAGGAACGTACAAATCGGGCGACAGCAGTATACAGGCAAAGCTATACACGACAAAGGAAAGCCGAAACGTGCTTTTGGTAAAGCTCGGCAACGGCGGAACGGTGGTACTGATCAGAAACGGTGAGTTTTGCATCAACAACAAAGATTATGTTTATTCGAGTGATGATCTCGACGGCGCGACAAAAGAAAAATGCATCGGCAAAGCAAGACCCTATATCATTGAAGTGCCCACGGTACAAAACAATATCGGCGCCGACGACACATTGTGGACGGTGCAGGGCGATGAAAACAAACTCATTGCCGTAAAGCCGGACGGAACGCAAGCGCTCTACTGCGTTGAAAAGAAAAATTGAGCGAAAAAAACGGACAAATCGGTAAACGGGAAACGATAGGCGAACCTCTAAAGCAAGCAGCGTCAAAACAGCGCGCTTTTAAACCGACACGGCGACCGCAAAAAAAGCACTTAGCGTAAAGCTAAGTGCTTTTTTATAATCACTTTGGAATTTTTCGCTCACTTTTTTGCGGCAAGTCTTGGAATATCGCCCACGCCGTCCAGTACCATGCTGGGGCGGTAGGCGTAGGTTTTTAGGGTTTCACGGGTGGAAAGGCCCGAAAGCACCAACACGGTGGACATACCGCTTTCCATGCCGGAAATCACGTCGGTATCCATGCGATCCCCCACCATGACGGCCTCGGCCGAGTGGCAGTGCAAAAGCTTGAGCCCCGTTCGCATCATCAGCGGATTAGGCTTTCCGCAAAAATACGCCTGCTTTCCGGTTGCCATTTCTATCGGGGCAATCAGCGCGCGGCAGGCAGGGGCAATGCCGTTTTCAATGGGGCCTGAAACATCGGAATTCGCGCCGATCAGCTTTGCGCCGGCCATCACGAGGTTGGTGGCCTTTGTGAGCGTATCGAGTGAATAGGTGCGCCCCTCTCCCATCACAACATAGTCGGGGTTTACATCGTTCATGGTGATTCCGGCGTCGTAAAGCGCGTTTAAAAGGCCGGCCTCCCCAATGGCAAACACCGAACAGCCCGGCGCCTGCTCCTTTAAAAAGGCCGCCGTGGCCAGCGCACTGGTGTAAAAATGCTCCTCCGGCACATCCAGGCCCATTCTTGCAAGCTTTTGGTTCAGCTCGCGCGGTGTATAGCCGCTGTTGTTGGTTAGGAAAAGATATTCCTTATTTTTATCGTGCAGCCAACGGATAAACTCCGCCACGCCCGGCAAGATGCGGTTGCCGTGGTAGATCACGCCGTCCATATCGCAAAGAAAGCCTTTTTTTTCGTTAAAATCAATAAAATTGTGCGATTGTGTATTCATAAGCAATTTGTCCTTTTTTTAATCTATCTTTATTATAGCATCTTCCCGCACATTGCGCCACATAAATTTATGTAAAATTTATTTTACATTCGGGGGGGTGCCTTGCCAATTGATAAAAGCATCGAATTCTGCTTGACAAAACCGTCCACACCGTGTACTCTTTTAATATACAAACTCATATTTGGGGGAAACAGAATGAATTTAACCGAATTGCCGATCGGCCGCACTGCCGTGGTCGAAAAAGTCGGCGGCGAAGGAAGCCTCAGGCAACATTTTTTAGATATGGGTGTGATTCCCGGCGCTGAGATTACTTTGGAAAAATATGCGCCCATGGGCGATCCTATGGAGCTGAGAATCCACAGCTACGAGTTGACGCTGCGACTGGCGGACGCAAAGAAAATTGAAATTCGTCCCATAGAAAAATTGACCGCGCATAAAGTGACACGCAACATTTTGCCGGTGTATGGGCTGGATCACCCCGGTCTTGGTGAAGACGGTATTTATCACAACAAAGAGGAAGAAACCCCCTTGCCGAAGGGAACCGTGCTGACCTTTGCTCTGGCAGGCAACCAAAACTGCGGCAAAACCACGCTCTTTAACAAGCTGACCGGTGCCAATCAGCACGTTGGCAACTTTCCGGGCGTTACTGTTGACCAAAAAAGCGGACAGATCTCCGGATACGAAAACACCTTAGTGACCGACCTGCCGGGTATCTATTCCCTCTCGCCTTACACCTCGGAGGAAATCGTATCAAGACAGTTTATTTTGGATGAAAAGCCCAAAGGAATCATCAACATTGTGGATGCCACCAATATTGAACGCAATCTTTACTTAACGCTGCAGCTAATGGAACTGGATATTCCCATGGTGCTGGCGCTCAACATGATGGACGAGGTTCGTCATAACGGCGGCACTGTGCGAATTAACGACATGGAAAAGCTTTTGGGCATTCCGGTCGTGCCGATTTCCGCCAGCAAAAACGAAGGCGTGGACGAATTGATCCGACATGCGGTTCATGTGGCGGAATATGCCGAAAAACCGCAGCGCACGGATTTTTGCCGCGACGGCGGAAAAACCGGTGCGGTCCACCGCGCAATTCATGCGATTATGCACTTAATTGAGGATCACGCGAAAAAAGCCGAAATTCCTGTCCGCTTTGCGGCAGGAAAGCTAATTGAAGGCGATCAGCGCGTTTTGGAAAAGCTCAAGCTGGACCGCAATGAGGCCGAAACCGTGGCGCACATTATTGTGCAGATGGAGGAAGAACGCGGTCTTGACCGCGCAGCCGCCATGGCAGATATGCGTTTTCGCTTTATTACGGAGCTTTGCGACAAAACAGTGGTAAAGCCGGGCGAAAGCAAAGAGCACCTTCGCAGTCGTCGGATCGACCGCATTTTGACTGGAAAATTCACCGCTATCCCCTCTTTTATTCTGATTATGGCGCTGGTTTTCTATTTGACCTTTAATGTGATCGGATCTTCGCTGCAGAATTTATTGCAAGTCCTGATTGATAAGTTCACGGTAACGGTGGGCAACCTGTTGACAACGGCACACGTAAACGCAACACTTCGGTCGCTGATTGTGGACGGTATCTTTACCGGTGTGGGCAGCGTGGTAAGCTTTGTGCCGATCATTGTGGTGCTGTTCTTCTTTTTATCACTGCTGGAGGACAGCGGTTACATGGCGCGGGTGGCGTTTGTGACCGATAAGCTTTTAAGAAAAATCGGGCTTTCGGGGCGAAGCATTGTACCCATGCTCATTGGTTTTGGCTGCACCGTGCCGGGCGTTATGGCCAGCCGCACGCTCCCCTCACAGCGCGACCGCAGAATGACGGTTATTCTCACGCCTTTTATGAGCTGTACGGCAAAGCTGCCGATCTATGGGTTCTTTATTGCGAATTTCTTTCCGAAATACAGCGGCCTTATTATGGTGAGTCTGTATCTTTTGGGTATATTGATAGGTATTCTTGTGGCGCTGATCTCCAAAAACACGATATTCAAAGGAGATGCTGTGCCGTTTGTTATGGAGCTGCCGAACTACCGCATGCCGGGTGCCAGAAATGTTTGTATGCTGCTTTGGAGCAAAGCAAAGGACTTTTTAAGTCGAGCCTTTACGGTGATCTTCTTGGCCTCCATGGTGGTTTGGTTTTTGCAGACCTTTGATTTCAAGCTGAATATTGTCACCGATTCCAAAGACAGCATTTTGGCAGGCCTTGCCGGATTTATTGCACCGATCTTTGCACCGATCGGCTTGAATGACTGGCGGATTGTTACTGCACTCACGGCCGGATTTATGGCAAAGGAAAGCGTGGTATCCACGTTGGAGGTATTGACGGCCGGCGCAGGGATTGCATCGATCATGTCGCCCACCTCAGCCGCCTGCATGCTGGTATTTTGCCTGCTTTATACCCCTTGCGTTGCGGCGATTGCTGCCATACGGCGTGAACTTGGCAGAAAATGGGCTGCCTTAATCATTGTGGAGCAGTGCTCTATCGCCTGGATCTGTGCACTGCTTGTGCGAACCGTGCTGATTTTAATATAGCGTTATACACAAAAAATTATCAAACCTTGTAACCGACAGGCCGTCTTTTTTGCGGCAGCTTGTCTTTCGCGCGCCGGTGCGTTTTCTTTGAAAACGCCCGCACTAAAAAATTGGTGCGTGGCCTTTTAAGCTGACGGGGCCAAGTCCCGTCAGCTTAAAAGGCTCCGGCGCGCGAAAAGGCAGGCTGCCGTCAAAAAATACGGCCTCGTGTTTCTATGCGGTCTTCCGTTTTTTAAGCGTTGCTTTCATAATTGGCGCAGCGAGGGTCTATACTTTGGGCACAATAAAAACATTACGCAACAATGAACATTGTGAAAACGTTGCCTTTTGCGGTTGATTTTATACGAAAAAAAACGTATACTGAAAGTATAACGGATGGGCAAGCCGGAATAAAAATATCTCTTGCGGTGCTGCCCGGCCGGCACGAATAGCGAAAAAAAGGAGTGGCCTTATTATGGATTACACCGTTTTGGTTGTGGAAGACGAAGAAAATCAGCGGCGAACGCTGGTTCAAAAGGTGGACTGGGCCTCGGCCGGTTTTCGGGTCGTCGGGGAAGCGGAAAACGGCGTTGAGGCGCTGGATCTTGTGGAAACTCTAGAACCCGACCTTATTATTACCGATATTAAAATGCCGATGATCTCAGGCTTGGAGCTTGCCGCCGGCGTCAGAAAAATGCGGCCGGCTACGCAGGTTGTTATTTTAAGCGGCTACGACAGCTTTGAGTACGCCAGGACCGCGATCAATTATAATATTATCCGCTATCTTTTAAAGCCGATCTCCTCGGCCGAGTTGACAGAGGAGCTGGGCGAGATCCGCCGCCGCATGGACGAGCGGTTGGGCAGCCTTCAAAACGGCGGTGAGGATTTGAAGGCCGAACTGCGCCGGCTTCAGATCAGTGAGTTTTTACTGCCGCTGATGCTGGACAGCGCGCCGAAGCAAAAGGACGAGCAGTCGCTCTTTAAAAAGGCAGCCGAGCTTTCGGTGATCGACAGCGACGAGGACAGCCGGTATTGCGTTCTTGTAACAAAATTTCAAAACGAGAACGGCGAATACAAGGCTGACAGTGACCGCGCCGCCTTTTGCACACGGGTCATTTCGCGATATATGCACTGCGTGAGCGTGGTGGTCTACGGCCGCATTGCCACGCTTGTAAGCGTGCAGGGCGAAGCGCTCGACAACGCGCTGGAGCTGCCGTTGAGAGAATTGGTACAAACGGCAAAACGGGTTTTTCACGAAAATGCCACTGTTGGCGTCAGTCGGGAGTTTTCGGCGCTGTTACAGTGCTCGGCGGCGTATTTGCAGGCCGTAACGGCGCGGCGTTATACCTCCGACGGTGCCGGACAGGTGCGCTTTATCAACGACCAGGAGCACGGCGAGGACGAGGCGCTCGACACGGTGGAGCAATCGGTATTAAAGCTGGAACAACTTTTAAAAGTGGGCAAGCGTGAAGCGCTTTCGGAATATGTCAGCACGCTTTACGACAGCACCGCACCGGACAACGCCAATTTACTGGTGGTTCAGATGATCGCGGCGGTTTGCCGCGTGGTCGGTACGGTTTCGGACAAGACGGAACTGCACCGACTGATTGAGTCGAATCCGCTGGTGGCAAGGATCAATACCTATTCAAACGAGAATGAGATGCGCAGAGAGCTGACGCAGTTTTGCGAGCAGGCCAAGGATATTATTGCCCAGTCGCAGCGGCGCGACAGTGAGGTACTGTGCGACCGCGTGATCGCCATGATCAACGAGCAATACGGCAACGAGGAGCTGTCGCTGACCAACGTAAGCTCCGCGCTTGCTGTCAGTCCCAATTATTTAAGCACGCTCATCAAGAAAACCACCGGCAAGAATTTTGTGACACTTTTAACCGATCGGCGCATGCGCGCCGCCTATGATATGCTGATTTGCTCTCCAATGAAGATTTTGGAGATTACCGAAAAATGCGGCTACACCGACCAGCACTATTTCAGCTATTGCTTTAAAAAATTCTACGGTGAATCTCCGGCAAAGGTCCGCGAGCTTCACAGGAGTTAAAACCATGAAAAAGAAATGTCGTTTTGTTCGCGTTGGTATTTCCGCGGTTACTGTGGTTTCCATTATCGTTGCGGCATTTTTAGCGGCAACGGTCTGTATCGCGCTGTTTTCCTCCTTTTTGAGTGAATCTCTTTTAAGCAGTGCAAAATCGGCGGCGGAAAGCGCCACCGCCCAAACGGCCATTGCCATCAACAATTACCTTGATCTGGCCGAAGAAAAGCTCCAAAGCCTTGAAAAGGCGGCCGTAGCGGCAAAAGACACCGCCGAATTTTCAGAAAGTCTTCGCGCCATGAACGAAATGCAAAGCGATATCTGCGCCATTGCGATGTACTCAAAAGACGGAAAAATTTTAAGCTATACCGGCAGCGGCACGCGCAAAAAATCAGTTTATGCCGATCTTTCCTTTAACCGCGAATTATTCTCAAATTCAAACAGCTATGCGATCTCTGCGCCGCACGTTGAGACCCTTAACGCGGGCGAATACCCCTGGGTGATTACGGTGGCCATGAAAACCGAAAGCAAGCTTTTTAAAGAGGCCGCTTATCTTGCAGTAGATTTTCGCTTTTCCGAGATTGCAAGATACGTGGACAAAATCAATATCGGACGACGCGGCTACTGCTACATTACCGATTCTAACGGCAATATTATTTATCACCCCCAGCAACAGCTGTTGTTTTCAAAGCTGAAATCCGAGCCGGACACTTCCGCACTTTCCTCAGGCGTTCATGAAACACGTGACGCACTTCGGGCGATTCAACCGGTCGGCGGCAGACGATGGCGTGTGATCGGCGTAAGCTTTACGGACGAATTGAGAGCTGAGCGAATGCGAAGAATTTTGATTGGCGTGGCTTTTTCCGCCGTGGGTACGGCCGCCATTTCAGCACTGATTCTGCTTTGGCTCAACAAAGCGGTGACAAAGCCCGTAAAAAAGCTGATCCACGACATTGAGAAATTTGAGAACGACACCGATTTTGAGTGCTACGAGCTTTCAACGCCGGTCACTGAGATCGGAGATATTTCCGTTTCAGTCTCGCACATGACCGAACGCATAAGAGAACTGCTCACAAAAATTCACCGCGAAGAAAAAGCGCTGAGAAAGACCGAATTGCGTGCTTTGCAAGCACAGATCAACCCACACTTTCTTTATAATACTTTGGACTCTATTCAGTGGATGTGCGAAGCCGACAACTGTGCCGACGCTTCCAAAATGGTGGTGGCGCTGGCACGGCTTTTCAGAATCAGTATCAGCCGCGGTCACGAACTGATCACCGTCCGCGATGAACTGCAACACGCAAAATGCTATCTGATTATCCAAAGCTACCGTTACCGTGACCGCTTCACCTACCGCTTTGAGATAGAGGAAGGATTGGAGCAATATCTTTGCAATAAAATTACGGCGCAACCGCTGATTGAAAACGCCATTTATCACGGCATTGACCGAACCGAGCGCGAGGGCTTGATCACCGTTACCGTAAAGACCTGCCCCGACGACGACGGGGATATTCTTTTATCGGTGGCCGACAACGGCGTTGGCATGACAAAGGAGCAGTGCGAACAAATTTTAAAAAAAGAACGCAGTGACTCCGGCGGTATCGGTGTAAAGAATGTAAACGACCGGCTGAAAATTTACTTTGGCGAAAAATACGGGCTTTTTATTGACAGCACGCCGGACGTGGGCACAACGGTTACAGCGCGGTGGCCGAAGATCACAAAGGAGGAGCAGTATGAGATTTAAAAGGCTTGTTTCCGTTTTTTTGAGTTTTTGTATTTTGCTCTCTCTTGCCGGCTGTAATCAAAATTATATAAGCGAAAAAAAGCCCATCGTTCACATGATTTTAAAATCGCAAAGTTCCGATTTTTTCACCCAGATGAAAAGTGGCGCACAGACCGCCGCCAATGAATTCGGCGCGGAGATCCATTTTGAAGCGCCCGAAAATGAGGACGATTACCGCACGCAAAACGCGCTGATAAAGCGGGCGGTCGTTCAAAATGCCGATGTCATTCTGCTTTCCGCCATTGACGAAAACCAATCGGCAGAGGTGGTGGAGGACGCCCAAAAAAGCGGCGTTCGGGTAATCACGGTTGACAGCGGCGTGAAAAGCGACGCGGTGGAGGGATTTATCGGAACCGACAGTGAAAAAGCCGGAAAAGCGGCCGCAAAGGCGGCACTGAAAATTGCAAACGATCAAGAACCGCTTTATATCGGCCTTGTCACCTTTCGCGAGGGAACGGAAAACGGACGTCAGCGCGAGAACGGTTTTCGCGAATTCATGAAAACGCATAAAAACGTCCATATTTTTTGCGTGCGCGCCGACAACACGATAGATCTAGCAGAAGACGCCGCGAGAACGCTTTTAAAAGAGCACCCGAATATCCGCATTTTGGTGGGATTTAACGAATGGATGACCTTAGGGCTCGGCAATGTACTGGAAAATCCGCCGAAAGGGATCTCTGATCTGCATGGCGTCGGATTTGACTGCAATGTTCGCTCGATCAGTCTTGTGGAAAGAGGAAAAATGGACGCGCTGATCGTGCAAAGTCCGTTTGCCATGGGCTATTTAAGCGTAAAAAACGCCATGCATTCCGAGCTTTCGAAGAAGAACAACACCATTTATACCGATGTTACCACCGTGACGCGCGACAATCTTTTTGATTCGGATATACAAAAAATTCTGTTTCCGTTTTGATTTGATCTGAAAAATCTAATCAGAAAATTTGTGAGATATCGGGCTTTGGAGGACCTTTGTTTTTTTGCAAAGCCTTCGGCCGCCGACGAAAAAGCCAACTGCGGCAGGTACTTCTCGCGCGCCGGTGGGGCAGAATGCCCCGCCGGCTAAAAGGAACGACGGTTTGCCGCAAAAAGGCAAACCGTCGTTCCTTTTAGCCGGTACTCCATGAAAGCGCGGCTTTCATGGAGTACCGGCGCGCGGAGAAAACC
>CADAVL010000057.1 GCA_902791335.1 Oscillospiraceae bacterium | reverse complement strand
AGCACGTCATCGCCGATCTCGGCCGTTTCACCGATCACGATGCCCGTGCCGTGGTCAATCACCAGTCGGCGGCCGATTTTGGCGCCGGGGTGAATTTCAATGCCGGTTTTCCGCACGGCGCGCTGAGAAATATACCGCGCTAAAAATTTCAAATTGTGGCGGTAGCACCAGTTGGCACGGCGGTGCATTCGAATGGCTTTCAAGCCGGGGTACAAAAGAAAAATTTCAATCGACGATCTTGCCGCAGGATCTCTTTCCTTATAAGCGGCAATATCCTCTTTTAAACGGCTGAACATAAACTATTATCTCCTTAATCTATAAAAATTTCGTGTTTTTCGGTGGTCTTTCGGCGTGTAACGATCCTTTAAAAGTACGCCACATTTTTTAGTGAAGGTCGGCCAAACAAAAGCCTCCGGGATTTTTAAAAAACGAACCCCTTTTAAAAAAGCGAAAAATAAAAACCTCCGCCGAAAAATCTTCGACGGAGGCGACTTTTTAAAACCGCGGTTCCACTCCTGTTTTTGATCGGCTGACAAAAGGCAAACGTCGGTTAGCAAAGTCCTACCTTCTTCAGCCGCGGCCGCGTAACAAAACACTTTCAAACGGCCCCAACTCATAGCGACAGTGGTAACGGTGTCAACCCGATGAAAAATACCGACCGATTTTTTTAGAAAACCCGTTTTGTTGGCTTTTAAAAAATTCGGTGTTCTTCTTCACAGCTCACGGACGCACTTCACCCAAAACGCCGCAACCGATGCTTTCAGCAAAAGCGCACCGGCTCTCTTTTACGGTTTTTTTCGAGCTACTCTTTCCGATCGAAGCTTTTGAGTTTTATTCGGTATTTAAAACTGCGCTGCAAAAAATCAGCCGCGAATCGCTCCTTTAAAAAAGTGGGCGCACGCACGAAATAGTTGCTTTAAAAAATTATGCAACGCTTTTAATAACATTGTATTACAAGTTTGCGAATTTGTCTATACTTAATTTTTATAATCAATATATTTTGCGTTTTCGGCCACATAAATCGTGCCGGAAATCACGGTGAGCACCGCCGAAATCCACAAAATGCAGGTGCCGGAAAGCTCCAGTATGCGGAAAAGGCCGTCGTCAATGGTAAAGGCTTCGCCGATAAACTGGAACAAAAGAATTAAAATGATGGCCACCATCTGCGAAACGGTTTTGGCCTTGCCCCACATATTTGCGGCAATCACCTTGCCGCCGTCGGCCACGGCCGAAAGCCGGATACCGGCCACCAAAAATTCGCGGAACAGGGTGATAAACGCCACCCACAGCGCGCCGGGCACGTGATCGTTGCCCATTAAAATGAAGCCGAGCAGTGCTGAAGTTGTGAGCATTTTATCGGCCAACGGGTCTAAAAATTTTCCAAAATTGGTGATCAGTCCGCGCGATCGCGCCAATTTTCCGTCAAAATAATCGGTGATGGACGCAAGGCAGAACAAAATAAGCGCCGCCAGATAGTGCCCGTGAAAACCGAGCGTCATACAAATAAGGAAAAACGGCACCATGATCATTCGCAAAACCGTGAGCTTATTCGGCAAATTCATGAATCCATTCCCTCCAGTTCTCCCAGTAAATCATAGTCGATTGTGTCATTGATCCGAACGCGCACATACGAACCGATTTCAAGCGGTTTATCCGAAACAAAGAAAATTTTTCCGTCAATCTCCGGCGCGTCGGCGGCACTGCGACCAAAATAACAGCGAATGTAGTTGTCGTAGCCTTCGATCAAAACCTCAAAGGTCTTGCCGATCTTTTGGCGGTTTTTCTCGTCCACGATCAAAAGCTGTTCGTTCATGATGTTTTCTGCCCGATCCTCGCGCGTTTGACGATCCACCTGATCTTTAAAATCGGCGGCCGGCGTGTCTTCCTCCTCGGAATAGGCAAAGCAGCCGAGGCGGTCGAACCGAACCTTTTTTACAAATTCCGCAAGTTCGGAAAATTGCTCGTCGGTCTCGCCGGGAAAGCCGCAAAGCAGCGTTGTACGCAAAGTAACACTCGGCACGGTGCGGCGAATTTTTTCCATGAGCGCACAAAGGGTCTTTTCATCGCCAGAGCGGTTCATGCGGCTTAAAATCTCGCCGTTGCAGTGCTGAATGGGAATATCTAAGTAAGGCACCACTTTTTCCTCGTCGCGCAGTACCGCCAAAAGCTCATCGGTAATGCGTTCGGGGTAGGTGTAAAGGGTTCGAATCCAGTGAAGCCCCGGAATTTTTGCAAGATCCTTTAAAAGCTGCGGCAAAAGGCTCTTGCCGCAAAGATCTTCGCCGTAACGGGTGGTATCCTGCGCCACAAGCACCAGCTCCGTCACGCCGGAATCGGCCAGCATTTCGGCTTCCTTGATACAGTCGTCGTAAGCTTTCGAGCGGAAATGGCCGCGAATCAGCGGAATGGCGCAGAAGGTGCAGCAATTGTCGCAGCCCTCGGCGATTTTTAAATAAGCAGTATACGGCGGCGTGGTAAGGGTCCGTTCCTCCGCTTTCAGAGCGAGCGCCTCTTTTTCGGCGTAGGTGTTTTGAAAATGCTCCTGCAAAGCCTCTTTTACAATGGAAACAATGTCGCCGTTTTTGCCGATGCCGACCACCACGTCCACTTCGGGGATCTCGCGGCTGATCTCATCGCGATACCGCTCGGCAAGACAGCCCGTGACAATGAGCGCACGAAGCTTGCCGTCGGCTTTGAACTTGGCCGCCTCAATGATATTTTCAATGGCTTCGTTTTTTGCTTCCTCAATAAAGCCGCAGGTATTCACAATAATGGCGTCGGCCTCACGCTCGTCGGGCGTGATGGCAAAGCCTGCGTCTAAAAGCTTTTTGAGCATGACCTCGGCGTCTACCTGATTTTTTGGGCAACCGAGAGAGATCATTCCGATTTTAAAGGTCATATTATTCTCCAAATTCATCTATTTCTTCCGAATACTGCCGCATGACCGCGCGAATATCGCTCCACGAAAAGCCCTTGCGCTGCAGTGCTGCCACCGTGCGCTCGGCCCCTTTGGGATCGCGGATTTTCACGCTGTATTTTCTTTCAATCAGCTCGGCAATCTGCACCTTCGGGTCGTCGGCGCGCGCAAGGACGGTTTCCTTTGCCAATTGCAGATCAACGCCCTTGGCCGCCATTAAATACGGCGCTCTTTTGGGTGCGATCTTTTTTTCGTTGATCATCACCTCAGCCAGTCGCTCGGCGTAGGCTCTGTCGTCAATCAATTTCAGTTCGCACATTCTGGCCGTGGCGTATTCCGCGGCGTCCGCAGAAAACACGGCGGAAAGCTTTTTTAACAGTGCGCCGGAGCAGTAATTCTGCCGCGATAAAAGCCACAGCGCGCGCGATTTTGCACGGCGGCGCTCACTTTCCGTAATGAGCGTTTCCAGCGCCTCGTCCGAGAAGCACTGCCCCGCTTTCAAGTGGATCTCCTCGCAATAATCCGAATCCAGCACAAGGTGACCCGACGCGTTGGTCGGGGCGTCCGGCGGCAGAGCGTCGGTATCCAAAAAAACGGCGCAGAGGTGCTTTTTCGGCGGCTTTATTTCAAGAATCGTGGGCATTATTCATCGTCCACGGCAACGTCGATGCTGATTTTAGACATTGCGGCGTCGGCTTTTTTGGTGTTTTCGGCGGCGCTGCTCTTTTGCGCCTCCTCGCGCTCCTCGGCGATTTTCTTCTTTGCTTCGTCGGAAAGGGTGGATTCCTGCATTTTCGCAAGCACCTTTTCACTGATCTCGGCCGAAAGCTCCGGATTGTTCTTTAAGGTCTGTTTTGCGTTGTCGCGACCCTGACCCAAGCGCATCTCGCCGTAATAGAACCAGGCGCCGCTGCGCTTTAACACGCCGTTTTTCACGCCCATATCAATAATTTCACCGGTGCGCGAAATTCCCTCGCCATACATAATATCGAATTCGGCCTCTTTAAACGGCGGCGCAACTTTATTTTTCACAATCTTTGCACGGGTGTGGTTGCCCAATACCTCGGTGCCGTTTTTCAGCTGTTCGCCGCGGCGGATCTCAATACGCACGCTGGCATAGAATTTCAAGGCGCGGCCGCCGGTGGTGACTTCGGGGTTGCCGTAAACAATGCCGACCTTTTCGCGCAGCTGGTTAATAAAGATCGCCACGCAGTTTGCCTTGGAGAGTGCGCCGGCAAGCTTTCTTAACGCCTGCGACATTAAACGCGCGTGCAGACCGACATGGCTGTCGCCCATCTCACCCTCGATTTCGGCGCGGGGCACCAAAGCGGCCACCGAGTCAATGACCACAATATCAATGGCGCCGGAGCGAATCAGCGCCTCGGCAATTTCCAATGCCTGCTCGCCGGTGTCCGGCTGAGAAACCAGCAAGGAATCAATATCCACGCCGAGCTTGGCCGCATAAATAGGGTCGAGCGCGTGCTCCACGTCGATAAAGGCCGCCGTGCCGCCCGCCTTCTGCGCTTCGGCGGCGCAGTGCAGCGCCACGGTGGTTTTACCGGAAGATTCCGGTCCGTAGATTTCAACAATTCTGCCGCGCGGCAGTCCGCCGATCCCGAGCGCCGCGTCGAGCGACAAAGAACCGGTGGAAATATGGTCTACATTCATGTTGGCGTTTTCGCCGAGCTTCATTACCGCACCTTTACCAAACTGCTTTTCGATCTGCTGCAGTGCGGTTTCCAGTGCGCGTGCTTTATCGTCTGCCATTCGTTCATTCATCCTCTCAAAAAAGCGTGCCGCTTTAAAAAATGCGGCAGCTGCCCTTTTTATAAATTAAATTTTTTATTGCCCAATATCCGTGCCGTACCCTTTTGGGTGGCTGACAAGCAATGACCCTGTCACGCCAAAACAAACCGTCCAATGACAGCGGCGATGATCTTTAAAAAAACGATCTGTCCGCAATCGGGTGCAACATTTATATTTTAACTGCTTTTGATAGAATTTTCAAGTGCCGCGGCCTTTGAACCGTTCGATTGTGGGAGAAAAGTACCAATAATCACCCTTTGCGTGCCGGAAAGATCGCAAATACCTTGAATATTCTGCAGTCCCGCTGCCTTCATCAGCGCCGTTACCTCGTCGGCCTGATCGTAACCGATCTCGAAAGCGACCGCGCCGCCGACATTCAGCGCCGACAGCCACTTTTTTAAGATCTCACGGTAAAAGTGCAGGCCGTCCGTGCCGCCCGAAAGCGCGGTGTCCGGCTCAAACTGCACCTCGGGCTGAAGCGATCTCATCACTTCGGCCTTGATATACGGCGGATTGCTCACAAGAAGATCGAACCGCTCGTCCGATAAGGGGCCGTCCTCAATATCTCTTAAAACAGGGTTCGCCTTACTGTTATTTCGTTTGATATTGGCCTTTAAATAGCGGAACGCCGCCGGATATTTTTCATAAGAAAAAACGGAGCAACTCTCGGTGTGCTTTTCCACGGCAATGCCCACACAGCCGCTTCCGGCGCAAAGGTCGGCGATTTTTAAACCCTCGCGGTCGCCGATAAATTGCAGCGCTGCGTCCACCAGCGTTTCGGTGTCGGGGCGCGGAATCAAAACCCCCTCCCCCACCGAAAACGGCAGTCCGTAAAACTCCCATTCGCCGAGAATATATTGCAGCGGTTGGTGCGAAAGCCTTTTGGAAATCGCGTTTTCGAGCGCTTCTATCTGACCGCCGGACAGCTTTTCTTCGCTTAAATGCATGGAGGCGGCGCTTAGTTTCAAAACACCGCAGGTGAGCTGTTCCGCCTCAAACGCCGCGTCGGGAAAACCGGCATTTAAAAGCTTTTCTTTAATGTTTGCGGCGGCATCTTTCGGCGTCATTACCAAACGTCCTCCTCGGGATTTTCGGGAATCACCGCTTTGAGCGATTCAATGGCGACCTCGATCATATCGTCCTCCGGCTCTTGTGTTGTGATGTGCTGCATTAAAAGTCCGGGCGCGGCAATCACCTTGGTGAGTGCGTTGTCGTGGCGGCCGCAGAATTTTAAAAGCTCATAGCCGATGCCGCAGATCAGCGGCAGAATGAGGATTTTAATAGCGACCCAAACCGGGCGGAACGACGACTGCTGAAGACTTGGAAAGCACCAGGTCAAAATTACGCCCAACAAAATGCCCACCACCAGCATCAGCACCATAAACGACGTGCCGCAGCGCGGGTGAAAACGGCTTTGCACGCGCACGTTTTCCACAGTGAGCGGCAGTCCCTTTTCATAGCAGAAAATGGTTTTATGCTCCGCGCCGTGATACTGAAAAACGCGGTGAATGTCCTTCATTTTGGAAACAGCTACAATATAGCAAAGGAAGATGATCATTTTTAAAACGCCTTCAAAAACCGCCTTAAAGGGCGACAGCGATCCGCCTGCGGCGCGGTTTGTAAGGTCGAAAAGCAGCGCCGGAAGATACATAAACAGCACCACGCCGAGCGCCACGCCCAGCACGGCAGCCACCACCATTAAGACGTTCACAAATTTTGAGGTTGGTTTCTTTTCGGCAAATTTTTCGTTCTCGGTGTTTGCCGAACTTTCCTCTGGCGCTTCCGGCTTTTCGGCCGCGGCGCTCTCTTCGGTTTCTGCTGCGGCAGCAGCGGTTTCGGCGGATTCGGCAACGGATTCCGCCCCTTCTTCTGCCACTGCGGTGGCTTCGGCGGTTTCGGCGGTTTCGGCCGCGCTTTCGTCTACGGCTGTATCGGCACGATCCGCTTGACCCGAAGCGGTTTCTTTTTTAAGTTCCAGTTCTTTTTCTATGGTGTCCTCTTCGTCAATATCGGTAAATCCGGATTTCTCCGCCGATTTCATCATGGCGCCGTAGCCCGTGATCATGGACTCCACAAAGCCCACCACGCCCCTTAAAACCGGCGCGCCGAAAATGGGAAAACGATCCTTTAAATGGTTTTCGCTTATGTATTCCACGTCAATACTGCCGTTTGGCACGCGCACGGCAAGCGCAGTTTTTTTGGGGCCTTTCATCATGATCCCCTCAATGACCGCCTGGCCGCCGATAGAAGTTTTTTTCTGCATTTTATCTGTTTTCCTTTCGCTTCATTGCATTTTGTGTGAGCGCCCTTTTTAGGCTGATGTTTTTGTTGAAAGAATATTTGTTAAAACAGTATTTGTAAAAACTGTGCTTTTATATAAAAGTCGTGCGGCGCTTTTGCCGAACGGTTAAGGCTTCCCCAAAAAACGGCTGAAAAATATTTATTATCGCCTACACGCCCTCCGGTTTTCCAACCGATTTTTCCGTTGGGGCAAGCTCCACCTGCGGCGTTGCCGTCGGTTGTCCGCTTTCATCGGCCACCGGCAGCACAATGGTCACCGTGGTACCCACATTTTCCTGACTTTCCAAAAAAAGCAGGCCCTTGTGCTGTTTTAAAATTTCGTCCGCAACGGCAAGGCCGATGCCGCTGCCGCGCACGGTTTTGTTGGATTTAAAGAATTTTTCCTTCACGCGGTCAATATCCTGCTCCGGAATGCCCACGCCGGTGTCCTTTACAAGAATGCGGATAAAGCCCTCCTCCACCGTAACGATAATATCCACCCGACCGTCGTGCATGGTGTACTTCACGGCGTTGTCGATGATATTGATAAACACCTGTTTTAAGCGATTGAGGTCGCCCAGGACCTCCGGCAACCTGTATGGCCGCCAGATTCTCATAGCGATGTTGTGCTGCCGCGCGAATTCGTCATACATTTCGGCCGATTCGTCGATCACGCCGGCAATGTTAATTCTTGATACGTTGACCGAAAGCCGACCCGACTGAATGCGGGAGAAATCCAAAAGCTCCTCCACCAGTCCCTGCAAGCGGTCGGCCTCGCTTAAAATGACGTTGATGCCCTTTTCCACAAGCTTTGGGTCGGAGCCGATCGACATTTTGGTGGTTTCACCCCAGCCCTTAATGGCGGTCAGCGGCGTGCGAAGCTCGTGAGAAACCGAGGAAATAAAATCGTTCTTCATTTCTTCGGCGGTAGCAAGCTCGCCGGCCATGTAATTTATGGTGTCGCACAATTCACCGATCTCGTCGCTCTCTTTGACCTCCAGACGCGCCTTAAAATCGCCCATGGCAATGCGGTGCGCCGTTTTGGAAACCTCGCGCACAGGCACCACAATGGAACGGTTGAAATACCTCCCCGAAAAGCTGACAAAGGTGACCAGGACCGCGCCCAAAAGCACGGCAAAAATCATGGTAATGGCAAACCGTTTATAAATGGGATTCATGGAAATGATCCACCGCACCGCGCCGTTGGTACCGTTTCCGGTATCGTTCAAAACGGTGGTTTCCGCCATGACGCGCTCGCCGGTGCTGAGCTTCCCCGTAAAGGAGCCGGTGCCGCCGTCGCTTTTCAGTGCGGCGTCATAGTCCGGCATACTTTCCTGTGCGGTGGTAAAGCCGCTCGTATCGGCCACAATATTGCCCATGGAATCCAGGATCTGCACCTGCATTTGTTCGCTGTGCTGAAACTGTTCCACATACTGCCGCGCCGAATCGGAAAATTTATCGGCCGTGCTGTAGCTGAGGCCTGTGAAAAATCGGGCGTAGCTGTCGGCCGTGGAGCGCGCGATACTGCAATAATAAGAAAAAATGAAGAACCCGAAGGCGACTTCGGCGATCAGTACACCGGCAAGAATACTCAGCATGACGTTGATAAACCAACGCCTTGTAATGCCGCGGACCTTAATAACGGTATTCACAAAAGCGCACCTTCCTTGTCTTCGTTTCTTTTGAATGTTTTTAAGAAAGAACTGCTTTGTACAGAGCATAGAACTGCTTTGTACAGAGCAAAAAAACTGTCTTGTACGGAGTAAAAACTGCTTTATACGGAGTGCAAAAAATCCGACAGCCCGCAAAAAATCAAGATGTTTTTGACCGGGTCGGTTCTATGAACAAAATCAAGCGTTTTCTGTGGACCATTTATAGCCCATTCCCCAAACCGTGATCAGCCGCTTCGGCTGAGAGGGATTGTCCTCGATCTTCATTCTCAGACGGCGGATATTCACATCGACGATCTTTTCTTCGCCGTAATAGTTTTCGCCCCAAACGTGGTTTAAAATATCGGTGCGATCCAGCGCCACGTCGGGCTGAGTGAAGAAATAAACAATGATCTGAAATTCCACCTGTGTCAGCTCGATATTCTTGCCGTTTTTGGAAAGCGAGCGACGGCGCAGATTAAGGGTAAATTCGCCCAGGGTGATCTCGTCGCCGTTTTCTTTAGGCGCCTTCGTCTGCATCTCCACGCGGCGATAAAGGCAATCCACTCGCGCCATTAATTCGGTGGGGCTGAACGGCTTTGTAATATAATCGTCGGCGCCGATCATTAAGCCGCTGATCTTATCCATTTCCTGCGTTCTTGCCGTGAGCATGATAATGCCGAGCGTCTGGGTGCGGCGGCGCAGCTCCTTGCAAAGAGCAAATCCGTCCATGCCGGGCATGGCAATATCCAAAAGCGCTATATCAAAATTGCCGCCACTTTCATCAAAAATTTTTAAAGCTTCTTCTCCGCTTGCGGCCTCCACGGCCTCGTATCCGCCGCGCTTTAGGTTGATGACCTCAAATTCGCGAATAGCGGTTTCGTCTTCCACAACCAAAATTCTTTTCATGAGTTTTCCTCCACCAATCTTTCCGAAAATTGCTGTTCTATCAAGTTCCGGCTGATCCTGAGCTTTTCGCTTTGGCCGGTAATCTGTGCGAGATAAACCTTTTTATAGTCCTGCGTTAAAATAAACCAATCGGCAAAATCCTCCGAAGAATAGGTTTCGGCGTTCACGGCGCACAGTCGGAAAATGCGGCCGCCAAAGCCCGACTTGCTGTTGTAATCGTAAAAATCAATTCCGTCGTTCTTTTGCGTGGCAACACAGCCAAAAGCGCCGAGCCAGCTTTTGTCGATCTTGAATTTATATTGCAGGGATTTTGAAACAACCGAGCGCTCGCGAACGGTCAGTGCACCCTTTTCATACTGCTTCCATTCGGTCAGGCACAGCGCATTATCGGCGGCGGTGGAGCCGTTGGGCAAAACGGTGGAACAGGGAATTTCAATATTTCCGTCGCCGTCTGCGTCGCCGCAGGTAAGCTCCTGATAGCGCAGGGTAATCAGGCTGGACTGCTGAGAGCGGTCAAAAAGCGGTGCTTTCAGCTTGCCGTCCTCCAAAACGATGACCTCGGTAAACAGCTTTCCTGCGTCCTGATAAGCGTCGATATAAAGCGCCGGTTTGCCGTCGGCCGAGGATTTATGAATGGCTTTTACCGAGGTGATGCTTTTGTCGATCGCCACAGTGGAGGTTTTGTGAAGATTGCCCTTTTCGTAGACAAAGAAGCTGCAACTTGCCGCTTTTTCAATGGTGTCAAGCGAAAGCACCGTTAATTCCGCGCAGCGGTCGCCGTTGAGGTCGTAAACGCAAAAATCGGTATATCTCCCCTCAAAAAGCTCCACCGGCAAGGTATTGCCGAGGTCGAAAACCGTGAGCCGTGTTTCGGGCGAGCCGTAAATGCTCCAGGCCACCACGGCCTCCTCCACACCGTCTCCGTTCATGTCGCCGAATTCCACGCGCTCAATGTCCGTGCCGTCGAGCTTGGAATCGCTTGCAATCTTCCACGAACCGTTTTCATTTTGAATGACCATCATGTGAAGCTCGTCTTCCTTTTGGTCGGTCACGCCGTAAAAGGCAATGGCCTCGGGTTCGCCGTCACCGTCGAAATCCTTGACGATATAGGCCGAGCGATAGTCGCCCGATTTTGCATATTTCAACACAAATGAGCTGCCAAGTTCACGGTTCAGCGCCTTTTGAATGCCGCCGAGGTCGCCGCTCGGACAGGGGCTTGCAAGCAAATTATCACTTTGGCCCGAAAAGAAACTGCATCCGCCGAACAAAACAGAGATCAGCACTGCCGAAAGCGCGCAGCAGATCGCTTTTTTTAATTGCTTGCCCATGATGCCGACCTCCTTTTGGTTTTCCCGGTTTTCCGTTTTAATTTTGAATGGATCTTCCTGAGATTAAAGACCGTTTTGCGCCGATGCCTTGTGCCGACGAAACGCTTTTTGGCCGCGCAAAAAACGGCCGGAATAATTCCAAAAAATTCATGCGATCCGTACGAAACCGCATATTTATAATAAGTATAACACATTCTTGAGCGTTTGGGGAGATATTTTTAAGAATTTTTCAGTTTTTTCGGGCCATTTTTTACTAAGGAAAAAAATGCATGAAAACCGGCCACGATAAAACCGGAAGCTTCCCCGCGCGCCGCGCGGTGTTTCCCTTAAAAGGGGAAACACCGCTGAAAGCCCCAAAACGCCAACGGCGTTTTGGGGCTTTTCGCCGAAGGCGGCGGCGCGCGGGGAGGCCTCCGGTTTGATCGTGGCCGGTTCTTTAAAATTTCCCAAAGAGAAAACCATGAATTTGTGCGCTATGGTTAACCACAGCGCACAAATTTGGACGGTTCAATTTGACATATGCTATTTTTTATGCTATGATATTTTGTAGATTACAAGACGTTTAGACAATACAAAAGATATAAAAGAAAAATATTTCTGCAAAAACTCAATTGTCCCCCAAACGGGCAGCAAAAGAAAAAATAAACAGGGCGAAGGAGCAAAAAATTATGTCAAGACCGGTGAAAGCGCGGCGAATCTGCGCTTACCCTCAACCGCTTTCGCGCCGCGGCGGCGCAGTGCTGCTGACCGTGGACGAATACGAGGTCATTCGTCTGCTGGATTACGAGGGTATGACCCACGAGCAGGCGGCCAATCAGATGCAGGTTGCAAGGGCAACGGTTACCAATATTTACGAGTCCGCCAGAAAAAAGGTGGCAAAATCCATTATTGAGCGGCGACGGCTGGAGCTTTCGGGCGGCAATGTTTACCTCTGCCCCGACGCAAACGAATACTGTTGCGGCGCCTGCGGCTTTGACCGCTGCGATCAGTGCGACCGCCCCTGCCTGAGAAACAAGAATTATTATCCCGATAAATAGAATTGTTTTAATAACCAGGGCGATTCCGGCGCACAAAAGAACCCGAACAAGGAATCGTTTAAAAAAATGAAAAAACGAAAAACCCGACGCTTTGAAAACGGCCTTTTATGAAAGCTGTTTTCAAAACGTCGGGTTTTCAATATTTTGCGATGACCGCCGGGGCTCAGGAAAGAACCGCCTGCAGCTTTTTGTGCTTTGCCGCGTAGTCAATAGAGGCTTCGGCGGCGGACAAAAAGTATTTGTCCTCTGAGATCCTGGGCTTTATCACGGTTTCAAAGGTTTCGCGGTCATTATAAAACGCGCCGGCCATAATCACCGTGGTAATGGTGGCGATGACGTAGCGATCGCCCTCCAAAAAATATTTATTGAGAAAATTCAGGAATTTGCCCAACTGTTTTTCGGTCTTTGCACCGCCGTGCGCCAATTCCTTCATTCTTTGAACGCCGAATTTTTTATAAAACTCCACATATAAAAAGCTGCCGTTTACCTCCATCATAAGGCGGTAATCGTCACGGTTTTTGGGGCACATATCCAAAAACACCTTGGTAAAAGCTTCGATCGTGGGGGTCTCCCCCTGCACGGCGCGGGTCGGCAGAGCAATTTTGGAAGTTCCCTTTGCCCGTTTTACGCCCAACTCCGAACGCAAGGTTTCTTCAAAATCTATGGCAACGGCCTTTAAATCGCGCTCAGAGCTGCCGCTGTCGAAAAGATATTCCGAAAGGGTGATAAACTGAAGACTTTCGCCCTCCTGCGGCTTGGCCGCCTTTAAAACAACCAGTTGTTTTTCCTCGTCGTAGTCAAGCTTTACGGCGAAATCGTCCTTTAAATAAATGTCGTCGTCGCAGGGTTTCAGCTCCAGCTCGTTAAAAAGCGGGGTTAAAAGCTCCTTCAACTCTTGCTCGTATTTAAAATTCATGGTCAGCACATCCTAAAATCAAACAGTTTTGTTCCGTATTGTTTTTATAAAACACTGTTAATTGTACCATAACTTGCCGCTCTTTGCAACATTTATCCGCGGCTTTTTCAAAGATCAGGACCAAGCCGCGGTCAGTTTTCTC
>CADAVL010000056.1 GCA_902791335.1 Oscillospiraceae bacterium | reverse complement strand
TGATACTGGTTTTTTTTTTTTTTTCTGTCACCGCCCGAGCTGTGACTGCAGGTAAAGGAGGAATCGGTAACCTTTTCGCCGTTGATCTCCAAATAGAATGCGGCATCACGCATACCATAGCTTCTCATGATCTGTAAGAACAGCGTCTGGCACTTGTCTATTTCGAGTACCATCGGTTTGTAGCTTTCGGCGTATTTTGCCGTGTAGCCGTAATATCTGCGGAAACCAAAGCCGTTCTCACTGGCTTCCTTTTGGAACGAACCGCGGCTGATCATCCGCACGCCCTTCACCTTGCCGTCCTCAATATCCGAAAGCTTGGCAATATATGGGTTGTCGGTATAGCAGGCGGCATCACTGTTGTAGTAAACGTCGGGCACGCCGCTTGCAATAGAGCCGATGTTGGCAATATCCTTGTAAACATCGCCAAAGAAGTTGGAGAGCAGCATTGCCGTCAGGTGATGACCCACAATGTTCGGGTGAACGGTATCGTTGGTCAGATTGGCAAAATAGCTTTCATCCTTGAATGCGTCGCGGTAGGAGACGTAAGGCACATTGTAGAATTTTGAAAGCGGCTCGTGCATAAATTGCGTACCGAGGTTCTTAGAACCGGCCATGGAAAGCATCACCACAGCAATATCCTCTTTCAAAAGCTTGCGGATCATAAATTCATAGGTGCCCTGTCTGTAATCCTCCGGCTGGTCGTTCATATCCCATTCCAAAATAACCAGGTCAGGGTTGTAAGCCAGCACGTCTTCGCCCATGCGGTGAATGCCGTAAGGCGTGTCGGTCGCACCGATACCGGCGTTGCGAAGCTCAACAGTCGCACCGTAGGATTTAAAGGCGTCGCGGAACCAGTCTGCAAAAACGTCGGCGTAGCAGCGAATATCGCCGGATTCATAGCCCGATGTGATATTGCTCGGGGCAGTACCGCGGCCGGAACCCTCGGTAATGGAACCGCCAAAGGTGGAGATCACAATTTTTTCACCGCGCATGGCTTTTTTGATCACGTTGGCCACGCGGGTTCTGTCGCCGATATTAAAAATAGACTGTTCTAAGTTTTTGTCGGTCACTGTAACGCCGGATTTCTGAATGGCCTCGCTGATGGAACTGTCAATGGCCGAAATCACGGCGTCGTCCGGTGTAATACTGGTGCTCTCGCTTAATATCATTTTTCTGATCCTCACAATATCGGTTACGGTAATGCGGCCGTCCGCATTCACATCCTGAGAGATATTTTGGTCTGCCGCGGCACCTTTCAGGCTAAGGGCTACCGTTTTTACAAGATCTGTCACCGTCACGTTGCCGTCGCCGTCAAAATCGCCCAAAATTTTAACAGTGTAGGAGTTGGAGTCGCCGGTGCCGAGCTTTGTAATCATAAATGCGTCGCCGGCTTTCAACACATAATCCTTTTGCAGCGCGGTTTCTCCTCTCATGGCGGCGAACATATCGCTGCTGGAAAGAGAAAGCGTCGAGGTCAAAAAATTAACAGAAGTACCGGCAGGCAGATAAACTGTTTCGTCCACAATGGGGAACCGCTTTTTAAAGGAATCCATGTTCAGCTCTGCCGTGATCACCACATCGTTTAAGGTACCGTTTACATGATAAACGCCGCTGGCGTCGGGCTTGATTTCACAGCCGCCGGTCATTACCGTGGCGTTCATGCCGCCGAGATCCAGCGTGAAAGAAAAATCAGAACCGGCCGGGAAAACCATACCCTGAGCCTTGCTGTTTCCAATCGGTGTGCCGGTTTTTAACTGGAGAATTTTATTAAGCACTGCGCCGTTGGCGGTAACCGTGATCGCCTTTCTGATTCTGAGATTATCAATATAAGAGGCAATATAGGTGGCGGCAGAGTTCAATTTTAAATCAATGTTATCCTTTTCGGCCGTAAAGGCAACGGCATAGGAGTACCAGTTGCCGTCTGCATGAACGGGGGGATAGTCGCGGTAATCAGAGCCGTCCCAGAACTGCTGATATTCGGGGCTAAAGGAGAACGGATAGTCCTTAGATGTTTTGTCCTGCTTTTCAGACATATAGTCGTATTCCAAAATATAAGTCTGACCCTTGGTTAGCGGCTCACGGAACATTGTAAAGGTTTTGTCCTTATATGTATAGGTACCGGACTTGCTTGAAACACCCCAACCGGCGTTCGGCACAGAAAGGGCTTTTCCGTGGGTTTCGTCGCCGGTGTCGGCGATTTTAAAACCTGATTGTTCCACATAACCGGTAACGTTTTCAAAATCGTTAAAGGCCACAGTGACCGATTCCTCCACTGAGGCATCGTCCAGCGTGTCTTCAACATTGCCGTAAGACTCGCCGTATCCGGTGTCGGCAAAGACCGGTGTGGCGAACGCGCCTAAAATCAGGCACAAGGCAAGACTTAGAGAGATAATTTTCCTCATAGTTTCTTTCCTCCGTTTTTTGCACCGACACAAAATGCTTGTTGGTGCATAAAAATATATAGATTATCTACTTAATATTATAAACGCAGCGAAAATCCAATGCAATACCATGGGGTTCATTGATTGATATTTTGTAAAATACTACAATTGAAAACGCCTTAATTTGTGCAACCTGTATAAGGAATTTTTAGGCTCATTTTCGCCGCAAAGCGATCGTCGCACATAGAAAAAGCCGAAGCGGTTTCATGAAAAAATCACCGCTTCGGCCGGATATTTTCTTTAGATGTTTTATCCGTGTTTCTGTAGGATGACGAGACAAGGAACCCCGGAACGGGGCTGGCTCTCGTCACGCTTAAGGTGGAAAGATCAAAGCACACAGCTTAAAAAGTCGCGCGTTCTTTGAGATTTCGGATCTTTAAAGATCTCCTCAGGCGTGCCTTCTTCTTCAATCATGCCGTCAGACATAAAGAGAATGCGGTCGGCCACGTCGCGCGCAAAGCCCATTTCGTGGGTCACCACAACCATGGTCATACCCTCGGCAGCCAGCTGCTTCATAACATTCAAAACCTCGCCGACCATTTCGGGGTCGAGTGCGGAGGTCGGTTCGTCAAACAGCATAATATCGGGGTTCATGCACAGCGCACGTGCAATGGCAACGCGCTGCTTCTGACCGCCGGAAAGCTTGGAGGGGTAGACGCCAGCCTTTTCTTCAAGACCAACCTTTTTCAGCATATTCATGGCGTGCGCACGCGCTTCGTCGCGCGTTTCTTTTTTTAAGTCCACGGGCGCCAGCATGAGGTTTTGCAAAACATTTAAATTTTTGAAAAGATTAAAATGCTGGAAGACCATGCCCACGTTTTCGCGCATTTTGTTTAAGTTGGTCTTTTTGTCGCAGACATCATAGCCGTCGATCACCACCGTGCCGCCGGTGATTTTTTCCAACCGGTTCATACAGCGTAAAAAGGTGGATTTACCGCTGCCGGACGGGCCGATGATGACCACGACCTCACCCTCATAAATATCGGTTGAAATATCCTTTAATACCTCTAAGTTATGAAAGGATTTGCTGAGGTTTTCAACATGAATCTTGACCTTGTTTTTATTAACGGCCATTGTTGAGCCTCCTTTCCAAAATCTTTGCAACCTTGGATAAAATGGTGATAACAATTAAGTACATCACCGCAACCAAAGCCCAGGTTTCAAAAGATTTAAAGGTGTCAGCCACAACATTTTTTGCACTGTTGACCAGCTCCGGAAAGCCGATAACCGACAAAATGGAGGTGTCCTTTAAGGTGATGATGAACTGGTTGATAATGCTTGGGATCATGGTTTTAATCGCCTGCGGCAGCACCACTCGGTGCATGGCACGCCAATAAGGCAGACCTAAGCTGCGCGCAGCCTCCATTTGCCCTTTATCAACCGACTGAATACCGGCACGTATGATCTCCGCCATATAGGCACCGCAGTTGAGCGCAAGACAGATCGTACCGGCTGTCAGTGCCGAAAGTGTGACGTTTTTGTTTAAGAAGTTCTGGAAAAAGTACGGTACGCCGAAATAAATGAAGAAAGCAAGAACGATCATCGGCACACCGCGGATCACGTCAACAAACACTTGAGCGATAATATTGCAAGCACGGTTTTTTAAAACGCTCAACATACCGAAAAACAGACCAAGAACGCAGGCAAAAACTAAGCCGCACAGCGCCAAAAGCAAGGTCTGCCCCATTGCGCGAAGCAACAGTTCCCCATATTCAGATATAATTCTAACCATCGGGCAGCTCCTTTCCTATAAAAAGCGGCCTTGTGAAACACAAGATCTATGTATTTACTCGTTATAATCGCCGAAATCCGCCCGTGCCGTATTCTTAAAAAAACAGAAGAATACGACATAGGCGGATAAAATACGATATAAAACAACGCAAAGATAATTTTTAAAAAACTAAAAATACTTTGGTGCTATTTTATAAGAATAAATACAACAGCCACTGTTAACCAGATAACCTGTAATTAGCCGAGATATTTGGAAATGATCTCGTCGTACTTGCCGTTGGCCTTGATGTTCTTCAGACCGGCATTGAAAAGATCCAGGAATTTCTGACGGTCTTTCTTGTGGATCGCAACACCGTAGGGTGCACCCTGGTTCTGGGTGTCTTCCAGAATTTTGAGGTTTAAGTTGGAATCCTTGATAGATGCCGCCATAATGGGTGTATCTTCAAAGCAGGCAACAGCCTGACCGCCGATGACGGCCTGATACATGGTGGGCGAATCCTCAAGATAGGTGATCTTGAAGCCGTATTTGTCTTTTAAGCTTTCGGCATAGGTCTTGCCCTCGGTGCCGGTCTTAACGGCAACGGTCTTGCCTTTTAAATCGTCAAAGCCTTTAATGTCAGAGTCTTTTGCAACGGTCATGCACTGGGTAGCAGTGTAGTAGCCGTCGGAGAAGATCCAGCCTTCGGATTTACGCTGGTCGGTGATGGAAGCGCCGGCGATCATCGCGTCGGCCTGACCGGCCTGGCAAGCGGCGATAGAAGCGTCCCAACCAATGCTGTTGAGCTTATATTCGAAGCCCTGATCCTTTGCAACAGCGTCGAGAATATCAACGTCGATACCCACGAGCTTGCCGGAAGCGTCTTTATACTCAAAGGGCTTGAAGGCGGTGTCGGTTGCTACGACCCAAACCTTATCGGATTTTTTGCTTTCGGTTTTTGCATCTTCAGATGATTTACCGGAGTCTTTGCCGCAACCGGCAAAACTTCCGGCCAGCATACATCCTGCCAAAGCGGCGCAGAGAATACGCTTAAAACTTTTCATGATTTATTTCCTCCTACAATTAATATTTAACATTTTAGCATATTTTTAAAGAAAAGTAAAGTTTTATTGTATCGCTTTCATCATTTTGTAATATTTTAAGCCCATATTCATGTTTTTATTAAGAAAATTTTGTGAAGTCTTAAAATGCGTTCTAAAATTATGAGAACGCTTCAAAAAACGGGCTTTTCAAAATAATGATGATGGCAAAATCGGAAAATTTCAAAATCGGCCATAAAAACGATTGATTAAAAACTTTTCGTGCGGTATAATGTATCATAGGTATTTATGTGTAAAATACAACCGCCTGAGCGTGGACAGCATTAAAAAAGCCGCCTTGTTTCTTTTTTTAAAAGAGCGGTTTTTGTTTGCTGCACCGGCTCAGAACTTAAAAAATCACCAAGGTCAGGAGGATTCGATGAAACGGCTGAAACGCTTTTTGGGCGCACTTGCGGAACTTTTCCAAAGGACAGACAGCGACTCGGTTTATGCCATGGCCGGACATTCCACCCTTTTTCTGATTATTTCCTTTTTCCCGTTTGTTATGTTGCTGTTGGCCGCCGTGCCGTATGCGCCGGTCACCGAGGCGCAGGTGGAGGCGGCGTTCAACGGACTGTTTTCGGGCGGCATTCAGACTACGGTGCAGACCGCCATCGGCGAAATTTTCGACCGCTCCGGCAGTATGACGCTCTCCATCACCGCGATCACGCTTTTGTGGACGGCCAGCACCAGTGTTTATTCGGTCATGTTGGGTCTGAACCGCGTTTATAATCACAAAGAAACCCGAAATTATTTTTTGGTGCGCGGCATTTCGCTTTTATACACCGTAATTTTTTTGGCGGCACTGCTGATCGCGCTGATTTTAATGGTTTTCGGCAATAGCATTGTAAGAGTGCTTCAAAGCCTGATCCCAAGCCTCGGTCGGTTTAACAGTTCGCTGAATTTCGGCCGTCAGATTCTGGCGTTCCTTTTAATTCTGTTTTTCTTTGATCTATTATATACCACCGTTCCCAACCGCCCGTCAAGAATGCTGTTTGAGCTGCCCGGCGCGGTGGTTTCGGCACTGGGTTGGTATATTTATTCCTTCTTTTATTCCATTTACATACAGAATTTTTCCAATGTTTCCTATGTGTACGGCAGTCTTGCGGCCATTGTACTTTTAATGGTCTGGCTTTATTTTTGTATGTATATCTTTTTTGTGGGCGCGGAGGTCAACCAAATGGCGGAACAGCGCGGCTGGTGCCGTGCGCGCAGAGAAGCGCTCAAAGAAAAAAGAGCCGCAAGAAAAGAGTACCGAAGCAATAAAAGAAGCAGAGAGAAGAAGTGCAAATAATGATAAACACTGAAAATTTTCAATATCTTTTATTCGATTTGGACGGTACGCTGACCGACTCGGCGCCCGGCATCCTCGGCTGCGTGAAATATGCGTTAACTGAACTTTCGCTGCCGCTGCCGCCGGAAAATGTGCTGTTTGAATTTATCGGTCCGCCGCTTATGGACGCATTTTCAAAATACTGCGGCCTGGACGAAAAAACCGCAAAATCGGCCGTGGAAAAATATCGTGAGCGCTACAGCACGATCGGCCTTTTTGAAAATCGGGTTTATGACGGCGTGCCGGAAATGCTTTCTTCGCTGTCCGCCGCCGGAAAAACACTGATCCTTGCCACCAGCAAACCGAAAGTTTTTGCCGATCGTATTTTGGAAAAATTCGACCTTAAAAAGTATTTTTATGAAACGGTGGGCGCGACATTCGACGGTAAGATCAACTATAAGGACGAGGTTATCAAGGCGGCTTTAAAGCGCTGTAATATTGAGGATAGATCGAAAGCTATCATGATCGGCGACCGACACCACGACATTGATGCCGCAAAAAAGCTTCGCTTAAAGACTTTGGGCGTTTTATACGGATTTTCAAAGCCGGAGGAACTAAGAAACTGCGGCGCCGATATGCTGGCCGCAACACCGAAAGAAGTGGTAAAGCTTTTATTGCCCGAACCCGAATCTTAAATATAACGCTTTACAAAGAAATCCGGACGGCGCACGGACAGAACGCTCGGCACAGGTCAAACGCGCAAAAACTGGACGAAGCACCAAAGAAAACCGGCCGAAAGGACGCAGGACGGAAAAGTTTCGGCCGAAATTCGGGGCAAAAAATAAGGAATGGAAAAGGCAGAGAAGGAAGAAAATGTTTTTTAAGAAAGAAGATAAAGGCGGCAGTTTTGATTATCTGATCGTGGGGCTTGGAAACCCCGGCGACAAATACGAAAAAACGCGGCACAATATTGGGTTTATCACGCTCGACGAGCTTTCAAAGCAATTTAGCGCGCCGACAGCAAGGCTCAAATTCAAATCACTGTTGGGCGAGGCCACGATCGGCGGCAAGCGTTGTCTTTTGTGCAAGCCGCAGACCTTTATGAACAATTCCGGCGAGGCGGTAGCGGAGATCATGAATTTTTACAAGCTTTCGCCCGAACAGGTTCTGGTGATTTTAGACGACGTCACTTTAGACGTCGGTCGGCTTCGCATTCGCCGCAAGGGCAGCGACGGCGGCCACAACGGCATGAAAAGCATTATTTACCTTACAGGTTCGGACAATATCGCACGCATTAAGATCGGCGTGGGCAAAAAGCCGCACCCTGACTATGATCTGGCGGCCTGGGTCTTGGGTCGGTTTCGGGCGGAAGACGGCGAAACGCTTTATAACGCCGTAAAAAATGCCGTGGCGGCAACAGCATTGATCGTCGGCGGCGAGATAGACAAAGCAATGTGCCAATATAACGGTTAGGCTGACGGTTGGACGGACGGCTTTGCGGAAGGCCGGCAGGTGATCGGACAAACGGTTTCGGGAGCAGTCGGACGAACGATCTAAAAGGACGAACAAAAAAATCATCGAAAAGATCACCGAAAGGCGATCAAGCGGACGGCTTTGCGGACGATCAGGCGTTCGGGTCGGGCCGGTGGTCCGGCCGGCAAGCACTGCCTATTTTGGACGACCGCGAACCGCAAAAAGTTTTTGCGGCCGATGTTTGTACCTGTAATGTTTTGCGAATGGAGTTACCATGGAATTTTTAAAAGAAATTTTCCGAACCACGCCGGAATACAAGCGGCTTTTGAGTGTGATAAAAGATCGAAAGCTTCCGGCCGCGGTGAGCGGACTTTCACACATTCATAAAGCGCTGTTTTTTGCCGCCTTTGCGGAAAACGGCAGAAAAGCGCTGGTTTTAACATCGGACGAGGGGGAGTGCAGTCGTCTTTCTGAGGATTTGCAGGCGCTTGGCTGTCGTCCGTTGATTTTTTGTGCGCGCGATTTTACCATGAAAAATATTCGCTCGTATTCGAAAGAGTACGAGCAAAAGCGCATTGGCGTACTGTCTGAAATTTTGTCTGGCGATTTTGACGTTGTTCTGGCACCGGCCGACGCCGCCATGCAGTTGACGCTGCCGCCCGAAAAACTGAAAAACGCCACCTTTAAAATTGCGGTGGGGGACACATTAAGTGTGGAGGAGCTTTTGAAAAAGCTCTCGGCTTCGGGCTATACAGCGACGCAAATGGTGGAGGGTCCCGGGCAGTATTCCTGCCGCGGCGGCATTGTGGACGTGTTTCCGCCGTCGCAAAAGGCACCGCTGCGTCTGGACTTTTTTGGCGATGAGCTTGACAAGCTGACGCTGATCGACCCCGAAACTCAGCGCAGTACCGAAAGCTTAGATGCGGTTTTCCTGACTCCGGCAAGCGAGGTTTTCCCCGAAAGCTATTTAAAGCTTGCAGCACGGATTGAGGAATATAAAAAGAGCACCAAAAAGCTGAGTGATCAGGCGATCGTGCGGCTGGACGCGGATATTGAAGCTTTGAAAAACGGCGTTTCTGTGCCGTTTGACCGCTATTTGCCGCTGATCTTCCAAAAGGAGACCTCCATTTTTGATTATTTGAAAAAAGTCGTGCTTTTTGTAAGCGAAAGCTTAAAGGTGACCGAGCGCGTGCGCGCGGTGCAGTGGCAATACGGCGAGGACGTCAAGGCACTGCTTGAGGACGGAAGTCTTTCCAAAGGGCTTGAAAAGTATTTGTTGGAGCCGTCGGAGCTTTTCTCAAAATTCCAAGATATGGGCGCCGTGTATCTTGAGAATTTTGCACGGTCAAGCTATGAAACAAAGCTTTCCTACTTAGAATCGGTCAATTTTCAGCAGTCGTCTTTTTGGGGCGGCTCGGTCTTTACGCTTTTGGACGATCTTTCCACGCGCCGAAAAGAGGATACCTATGTGATCTTGGCCGGCGGCGAAAAAGCGGCCAAGGTACTTTGCCGCGAGCTTTCCGAGGGCGGCGTTGCGGCAACATTTTCGGAAGATCCTAAAAAGCTTTCAAAGGGTGTTACGGTGACGAGCGGCGGACTTTCCGCAGGGTTTTATCTGCCGAGCATCGGGTTTACCCTGATTACGCAGGGCAGAGCCTCCGGCAAAAAGAAAAGTCACCTTGCAAGGCCGAAAAATTCCAAGCCCTACGGCTCGTTGGAGGAGCTTTGCGAGGGCGATTATGTGGTTCATGCGGCGCACGGTATCGGTGTGTTTGACGGCATTCAGTCCATGAGTGTGCAGGGCGTGAAAAAGGATTATATCAAAATTAAATATGCGGGGCAGGACATTTTGTATGTGCCGGTCACGCAGCTGGATCTTGTTTCCAAATACATCGGCCCGCGTGAGGATTCGGGCGTTCGGCTTCACAAACTGGGCGGCACGGAATGGAGCCGTACCAGAAGCCGCGTAAAGCACGCTGTAAAAGACATGGCAAAGCAGTTGACGGTGCTGTACGCCAAAAGAATGCAAACAAAGGGTTACGCGTTCGGGGCGGACGGTGACCTTCAAAGCGACTTTGAAAGCCGGTTTGAATTTGAGGAAACCGACGACCAGCTGCGGTGTATCGGTGAAATCAAAAAGGATATGGAGCGCGCGGTGCCCATGGATCGGCTTTTGTGCGGCGACGTGGGCTTCGGCAAAACCGAGGTGGCCTTGAGGGCAGCCTTTAAATGTGTGGCCGAGGGCAAGCAGTGCGCCATTTTGGTGCCAACGACCATTCTTGCCTGGCAGCATTACAACACGGCGATTGCCAGAGTGGGTACCATGCCGGTAAACATTGAAATGCTCTCCCGTTTTCGCACCAAAAAGCAGCAGACGGAGATTTTAAGAAAGCTGCGTTCGGGCGAAATTGATCTGCTGGTCGGCACGCACCGCCTGATCTCCAAGGACGTACAATTCCGTGATATCGGGCTTGTGATCGTGGACGAGGAGCAGCGGTTCGGCGTGGAGCAAAAGGAAAAGCTCAAGGAGCTGTTTCCACAAGTGGACGTACTCACGCTGACGGCAACGCCGATCCCGCGCACTTTGAATATGGCAATGACCGGACTTCGAGATATGTCGGTCATTGAAGAAGCGCCGCAGGACCGTCACCCCGTGCAGACCTATGTTTTAGAACAGGACAACGGCATTTTGCAGGACGCGATTTCCCGTGAGCTTCGGCGCGGCGGACAGGTTTATTACCTTCACAACCGCGTGGAGAGCATTGACGCGGCAGCCGCAAGAATTCAAATGCAATTTCCCGACGCGGCGGTTGCGACCGCGCACGGAAAGATGGACGAGGAAACTCTATCCCGTGTTTGGGGACGGCTTTTGGAGCACGAGATTGATATTTTGGTCTGCACCACCATTATTGAAACCGGTGTGGACGTGCCAAACGCCAACACGCTGATTATTGAGGACGCAGATCGCATGGGGCTTTCTCAGCTTCACCAGCTGCGCGGCAGGGTGGGGCGCTCCACCCGGCGCGCTTACGCCTACCTTTGTTTTCGGCGCGGCAAGGCTTTAAGCGACGTTGCGGCAAAAAGGCTGGACGCGATCCGTGAATACACCGAATTTGGCAGCGGCTTTAAAATTGCCATGCGCGATCTGGAAATCCGCGGTGCAGGCAGTATTTTGGGCGGCGAACAGCACGGCCACATGGAAGCGGTCGGCTACGATATGTACTTAAAGCTTTTAAGCGAGGCAATCACCGAAGAAAATGGCGAGCCACAAAAGACCGTCACCGACGAATGCACGGTGGATTTGGCGGTGCCGGCGCACATTCCGAAAGAATATATCGAGGCGCTGCCGCAGCGACTGGGGGTATATCGGCGCATTGCGGATATTCGTTCTGAAAGTGACCGCGAGGACGTGATCGACGAGCTGATCGACCGCTTCGGCGATCCGCCGAAGGCGGTGCTGGCGCTTTGCGACATTGCGCTGCTGCGCGCGCGTGCGGCGGCGGTGGGTATTCGCGAAGTTTCTCAGCGCGAAGGCAATATTTTGCTGTATGTGGAAAATATTATGTCAAAGCCGGTGGCGAATCTCTGCTCCACCAAAAAGCTGCGCGCGCTTTTAAACGCCGGAAACAAGCCGTATGTTTCGGTGAAATCAAAACCCGGCGCGCCCATTGACACGCTTTATGAGATCCTTAAAATTATGGAGGAAAAATAGCGGCTTTTTAAAATTAAAATTCATTGAATGCTCGGCCGGAAGAGGAGGCTGTAAAGATAACTTTTTTGCAGTTTCTTCTTTCCGGCCGTTTTTTAATTTTGTTGTTCTTTAAAAGGTGCGGCAAGCAGGGGGAAAGAATACTGCCCCACTCAAAAATTAAGTCGGTCGCGAAGCGCGCCGCCGCGCGTTTTTGCCGCAGGCGAAAACAAAGGAACGCCGCCGGAGGCCCCGAGCGGTCCGCTCGGGGCCTCCGGCGGCGTTCCTTATCGGCCGTTTCACGGCCGGCGCGGCGGCGCGCATCGTGCCCGACTTAATTTTGAGGTGGCAGTATCCCGGGGAAAAGACGCCAATACCGATCATCGTAAATCGCCAACAACTAAAAGCCCACGGTGACTTAATTTACGAAAGCACTGTTTAAGCACTTTTCCGCCTAAAGAAAAAACCGCTTTGACAAAGCTTTGAAAATTCTTCTCTTTGCCGAAGCGGTCTTTTTGAGTTTTATTGCGCGCCGAACGATCAAAAATGATTAATAGCGCAGGGTTTTATTTTTCCAAAACCTTCTTTAGTAAATCCTTGCAGCGGTACAGCGGCTGTAAGCGGAACACCTTTTTAAAGCTTTTTTCCGCGAGCGTAAACGCCGGATTGATCTCCGGTCCGCAGGAGTTGGAACCAACCCCCGTGTGCTTGTAGTAAAAGCTCAAAACCGAGTGTTGCTGCTTTGGCAGCTCAAAGTCGTGGCGCGCTTTTTCCATGGTCTCCCATTTATAAGGCAGCGCGGAAAATTCAAATTCTTCCGGGCTTTCCACCAAAAGTCCCGTACCGTCGGCGTTCTTTACCGCGCAGTACATCGCGTTGATGTGGTTGCCGTTGTCCTGCGGCTTTGTATAATGCACAAATTCGTCCACCACTTTGTTTTTAAAATGACCCACAAAAGAAGCGGCGTTCATGTCGCAGTAGCTCTCTATAGGGCCTGCCGCGAGATATTCCACCCGATCAAAGCCTTTGTCCATTACGGCGCGCAACCCAAACGCCGGCAGGAATTTAATTTTTTCGTTTACTTTCGTGTCACAGTCAATCAGAATTCTGCCGTTTCCGTCCACTTCGTAGGTTATTGTGCCGCAGATCGCCGGTTCCTTGGTGGGGGCGGCCATCACATAGTCCACTTTAATGCGAACGCGCTTCGGCTCACTTTCAAACTCCACCTTGTGCGGCAGCAGCCAAAGGTCGTCAAGCCCGGCGGCCTTGTATTCCTGCGCCACCGTGGTGCAGTCGGAGGTTTC
>CADAVL010000055.1 GCA_902791335.1 Oscillospiraceae bacterium | reverse complement strand
GGGGTTCAGCGGAGTTTTCCCTTTTCGGGAAAACTCCGCGCGGCGCGCAGGGAGGCTTTTGGCTTTATCGCGGTCGGTAATTGCGTTTTAGGCCGGTCTTTCATTTTATGCCTTCCCCGACCGAAGCTTGTAAAATTCATAATAAAAGAACCGCCCGAAAGCTTTTTTTCATAAACTTTCGGGCGGTTTTTATCGGTTTTTTTATGTAAGGTTTTTATTCTCCTCAAGCAAAGCAATTTTGTTCGCAACAAATAATGGCTTTATCGGCCCTTATCGGTCGGAGCGAGGAAACAATGCTTTCAAAAATTATCTTTTGGAAAGCACGTCGGCTTCGTATTTTTTAACTTCTTTTAACCAGTCGGTGCCAACCGGAACGTTGTTCTTCTGGCAGAAGTAATCCCAAACTGCGCCGAACGGATAGGTCTTGTATTCCTCAATCAGTGCCAGACGGGAGGTGTAGTCACCGTCAAGTTCGATCTTTTTGAGCGCCTCGATCGGCTGGAGCATGGCGCGCAGAAGCGCTTTCTGCATATTGCGTGTACCAATGACCCAAGCGGCGATACGGTTGATGCTGGCGTCGAAGAAGTCCAGACCGATATGGGTACGCTCCAAAAGATTGGTGCGAACCAGAGAATCAGCAATGGCCAAAAGCTCGTCGTCCATGATGACTACGTGATCGCTGTCCCAACGTACCGGACGGCTGACGTGTAAAAGCAACTCGTCGGTATATAAAAGCACGGTGGGAATCTTGTCGGAAATTACCTCGGTGGGGTGAAAGTGGCCGGCGTCAAGGCAGCACATCTTGCCGCGGGAAACCGCATAGCCCACGCAGAATTCATTGGAGCCTACGGTGTAGCTTTCTGCACCGATACCAAAAACCTTGCTCTCAATGGCGTCTTTGGTGTATTTCGGATCGTAATCCACGCTGAATACCTCGTCAAGTGCCGTCATCATGCGGCGACGGGGAGATTCGCGGTCGATCGGAATATCCTTATAACCGTCTGGGAACCAGAAATTGGTAACCGAAACCTGACCAAGCTCCTTGCCAAAGTATGCGGCGATCTTTCTGGACTGCTTGCAGTGCTCGATCCAGAAGTTGCGAACCTTCTCATCGGACGAGCTGATGGTAAAGCCGCTGTCGGCCATGGGGTGACTGAAGCAGGTGGGGTTGAAATCAAGGCCGATGCCCATTTTCTTTGCCCATTCTACCCAACGCTCAAAATGGCGCGGCTCCAATTTGTCAAGATCCACCTTTTCGTCGGTGTCGGCATAAATGGCGTGCAGGTTCAGTTTTTGCTTGCCGGGGATCAGGGACATCGCCTTTTCAATATCGGCGCGCAGCTCTTCGGGCGTATTGGCCTTGCCGGGATAATTACCGGTGGTCTGAATACCGCCGCTCAATGCAACGTCTTTAAAAAGAAAGCCGTTTACATCGTCGCCCTGCCAGCAGTGCATGGAGATCACTGCGTTTTGCAGTTTTTCAAGCACCTTGTCGGTATCAACGCCGATGGCGGCGTATTGCTCTTTGGCAAGTTCATATGCTTTTTCAATATTCATAACGTAAAGCTCCTTTATTTGGTTTTTGCTACATGGCTATTATACAACATTATTTTCCATTGTACAAGCAGTTTCTTTTGTGATTTTTTCTTTTTTTGGACGGCTTTTGAATTCCTGTCGCCGCTTTTCTTTGTAGCTTTTTTTAGAAGAAAAAATCCTTCGGTTTTTTTCAAAGAAAAGCAGTACCTTTTTTGAATGCAGCGCGGTTGACAATTATTTATAAATGATATATAATTTCTTTGTATGACCATGGCGATTTTTGCAAAAAAGTGGCACAACTGCAAAATAAAACTCGCCTTTGGTCCTTTACAAAGCACAGCTTATTTGTGGCAAAGTACGGCGTTTCTTCATTTTGAAATGTCCATTTGGCAAAAAAAGTGAACACTGCCGGTCTGTGCGAAAAAACTTTTTTAAAAAGTGAGGAAGAAAAATGCACGCATTTGACAACGCAACGTTGATGATCACCGGTGGCACGGGGTCTTTTGGATCAACGGTATTAAAGCACTTTTTGGATACGGATCTAAAGGAGATCCGTATTTTTTCCCGTGATGAAAAAAAGCAGGACGATATGCGGCACGAGCTTCAGTTAAAGCATCCCGAAAACGCTAAGAAAGTAAAGTTTTATATCGGCGATGTCCGCAATCCGCAATCGATCAGGGACGCAATGCCCGGCGTGGACTATATTTTCCATGCCGCAGCCTTAAAGCAGGTACCCTCCTGCGAGTTTTTCCCCATGCAGGCGGTGCAGACGAATATTATCGGCACAGATAATGTTCTTCATGCTGCGATCGACGCCGGCGTAAAGCGCGTGGTCTGTCTTTCCACCGACAAGGCGGCCTATCCGATCAACGCCATGGGCATCTCCAAAGCAATGATGGAGCATGTGATCTATGCAAACGCGCGCGTGGCGGCCGAACGCGGCGGCACCACCATTTGCTGCACGCGCTACGGCAATGTCATGTGCAGCCGCGGCAGCGTAATTCCTTTGTTTATCGATCAGATCAAATCGGGCAATCCTATCACGATCACCGACCCTAATATGACGCGCTTTCTTATGAATCTTGACGAGGCGGTGGATCTTGTGATGTTTGCTTTTGAACACGCAAATCCCGGCGACCTGTTCATTCAAAAGGCTGACTCCTCCACCATCGGCGATCTTGCCAAGGCGGTGCAGCGCCTGTTCGGCGACACCGGAACCCATATTATCGGCACCCGTCACGGTGAAAAGCTTTATGAGACCCTGATGACCCGTGAAGAATGCCTGCGCAGTCAGGATATGGGTCACTATTTCCGCGTGGCTGCGGACAACCGCGATCTTAATTATGATAAGTTTGTTGTAAACGGTGAAGTACATACCATGGCGAATGAGGCCTATACCAGCCATAATACCAATATTCTGGACGTTGACGGCACCGTTCAAAAAATTATGACCACAGACTATGTCAGAGAAGCGCTGAACGGCATTAAAAATGCGTAAAACAGGCGCTTGATTTATAAGCGTACGCATTCCTGAAAGTACGCTTTTTTAAGGTTACATTTTTAAACGAACGCTTTACAAATTGACGCATGAAAAGACAATTGTGCTTTTGATCGGCGCGTTTAATTTCCGCGTTTATAAAAGGGTGAAAAGGTATGAATATTTTGGTTACCGGCGCAAAGGGCATGGTTGGCACGGCCCTTGTAAATAATTTAAAAAATATTCGGGACGGGAAGAATAAGACCCGCCCAAATCTTCGGATCGAAGAAATTTTTGAATACGATGTAGATACTTCGCCGCAGCTTTTGGACGAATATTGCAAAAAAGCGAATTTCGTATTTCATCTTGCCGGGGTGAACCGTCCGGAAGATCCCGAAGAATTCATGAAAGGCAACCGAGATTTTGCGTCTGAGCTTCTGAACACGCTGAAAAAACACCAAAACCGTGCAGCGGTGATGCTGTCGTCCTCCATTCAGGCAACCTTATCCGGCCGCTTCGGCGACAGTGCTTACGGCCGCAGTAAAAAAGCGGGGGAGGAGCTGTTTTTCCAATATTCGGAAGAAACCGGCGCGAAGGTCGCGGTTTACCGTTTTCCGAATCTTATGGGGCACAGCCGCCCGAAATACAACAGTGCGGTCAGCACCTTTTGCTGGGCGGTGGCAAACGATGCGCCTTTTACGGTGAATGACCGCAGCACAGAGCTTGAGCTGTTATATATTGATGACCTTTTGGAAGGAATGTTCGACCTGTTGGAGGGCAAAGAACAGCACTGCACGTTCGACGGTGTGAAAACCGTGCCGAACGCCGACGGCCGCTATTGCTATGTACCCACAACCTATAAGGTCACTTTGGGCGAGATCGTCGATCTTTTACAGACATTTAAAGAACAGCCGAAAACGCTGATGATGCCGAAAATGCCGGCGCATTCCTTTGCAAAGCGGCTCTATTCTCTGTATCTGACCTATTTGCCGAAAGAACAGTTTAAATACGCATTAAAAATGAACGCTGACGACCGTGGTTCCTTTACTGAGCTTGTCCACTCTGAGGATTTCGGACAGGTTTCTATTAATATCAGCAAGCCCGGCATTACAAAGGGTCAGCATTGGCACAATTCCAAATGGGAGCTGTTCATTGTGGTGGCAGGACACGGTTTGATCAGAGAACGGAATATCAATACCGGAGAAACCGTGGAATTCGAAGTGTCGGGTGAAAAAATCGAAGCGGTACACATGATTCCCGGCTGGACGCACAGCATTATCAATCTGTCCGACAAAGAGGATCTTGTCACGGTGATGACCTGCAATGAAATTTTTGACCCGAATCACCCGGACACATTTTTTGAACCGGTGTAAAGGAGAAAAAACAATGGCTGATTATTCTGAAATTTCGTTTAAAAACAATGGTCGGCTCAAGCTGCTCATCATTGTGGGCACGCGTCCGGAAATTATCCGCTTGGCCGCTGTGATCCGCAAGACCCGGCAATACTTTGATGTACTTTTGGCACACACCGGCCAAAATTACGATTATAATTTAAACGGTGTGTTCTTTCACGATTTAAAGCTCCGGGAACCGGAGGTCTATCTCAATGCCGTCGGTGCCGACCTCGGCGAAACCATGGGCAATATCATTTCCGAAAGCTACAAGCTGATGACCGCCGTAAATCCGGACGCGGTGCTGGTGCTGGGCGATACAAACAGCTGCCTCAGCGTGATCGGCGCAAAACGGCTGCATATTCCGATTTTCCACATGGAAGCCGGAAACCGCTGCAAGGACGAGTGCCTGCCGGAGGAAACCAACCGCCGCATTGTGGACATTATTTCCGATGTAAATATGGCTTATTCCGAACACGCAAGACGATATCTTGCCGATACAGGACTGCCCAAAGAGCGCACTTATGTAACCGGTTCTCCAATGGCGGAGGTGCTGCATGAGAATTTAAAAGAAATTGAAGCGTCGGATATCCACGCGCGTTTAGGGCTTCAAAAGGGCAAATATATTCTGCTTTCGGCACACCGTGAGGAAAATATCGACACAGAGAAGAATTTCAACTCCCTGTTTACGGCAATTAACCGAATGGCTGAAAAATATGATATGCCCATTCTTTATTCCTGTCATCCGCGCAGCCGCAAGCGCCTGGAGGAAAGCGGCTTTGCGCTCGATTCGCGGGTCATTCGGCACGAACCGTTGGGCTTTCACGATTACAACTGTCTTCAGATGAACGCCTTTTGCGTGGTGTCCGATTCCGGCACGCTCCCGGAGGAAAGCAGCTTCTTTACAAGCATCGGCAAGCCGTTCCCGGCTGTTTGCATTCGCACCAGCACCGAGCGCCCCGAAGCGCTTGATAAGGGCGATTTTATCTTAGCCGGTATCGACGGCGACCACCTGCTGCAGGCGGTAGATGTGGCCGTGCAGATGAATAAAAACGGGAATTTCGGTATTCCGGTGCCGGATTACACCGACGAAAATGTCTCCGACAAGGTGGTAAAGATCATTCAAAGCTACACCGGCGTTGTAAACAAAATGGTTTGGCGCAAATATTAAGAATCAAAGTGGGTTAGCAGAATGCGAAGAGTAAATATTTTGGGCGTGGAAATCTCTGCGGTCAACAAAGAAACGGCATTGCAGTATCTTTCGGATCACCTTGATGACGCAAGAGGGCAGTATATCTGCGCTTGCAATGTTCATACAACCGTCACAGCGCATGATGATCCCGAATACAGAAAAATTCAGAACGGATCGTTTATGACCCTGCCGGACGGAAAACCGTTGTCATCGGTCGGCATTCGCCGCGGTTATGCCGAGATGGGTCATGTGACCGGCCCCGATTTTATGGAGCAGGTGATCACACAGACCGAAGAAAGTTCATTAAAACACTATTTTTACGGGAATACAAAGGAAAATCTCGACGCGCTGATGAATTATTTAAAAGCGCATTACCCGAAGCTTTCGGTTGCAGGCTTTGAACCGTCGCTGTTTCGGCCGCTGTCGGACGCGGAGGAAGCGGCGCTTTGCGACAGGATCGACCGCTCCGGGGCGGATTATGTATGGGTGGCGCTCGGCGCACCAAAGCAGGAAAAGTTTTGTGCAAAATTAAGCCAAAGAACAAGCGCTGTCTGGATCGCGGTCGGCGGTGCGTTCAACGTGATCTCCGGCGTGATTCCGCGTGCGCCGCAGTGGATGCAGGACCACGGACTTGAGTGGTTTTATCGACTGATGAAAGAGCCGCGGCGGCTATTTAAACGGTATTTTGTAACCAACAGCAAATTTTTGTGGTACTTATCGAAAGAAAAAAGGGGTTCATAAATGAAAAAGAGGGTCTGCATGATCGTGCCGAGCTTTTCGGCCAAGGGCGGCATTGCCACGGTCGTAAGCGGCTACAGAAATTCCGATTTGGAAAAGCAGTTCCAAATGAAATATATCGAAACCTATTGCGACAGAAACAAGCTCAGAAAGATTTTTAAAGCAATCGGCGCGTACTTTGCCTTTTTAAAAGAGGTCTGGTTTCACAAGCCGGATCTTTTGCATGTGCACTCCTCCTTTGGCGGCAGCTTTTACAGAAAACTGCCGTTTATCCGTCTTGCAAGCCGCCATAAAATACCAATCATCAACCACATTCACGGCTCGGAGATCGCCGAATTTTATACCAATGCCGGCAAGCGCAAGCAACGGCTTGTGGAAAAATGCTTCGATCAGTGTGCGTGCTTAGTGGTGCTTTCGCAGGAATGGCAGGAAAAATTAGCGGTTGTAAAGACCGACACGCCGAAGGTCGTGGTAGAAAATTACAGCGCGATTCACAAAGAATGCCTGCGGGTAAAAAACGAAACGCCGAAAACCGTGCTGTTTTTGGGCTTTATCACAAAACTGAAAGGCTGCTTTGATCTTCCGGCGGTGGCAGCCGAGGTAACAAAGGAATATGGGGATATCCGATTTATCATAGCCGGAAGCGGAGATGCGGAAACGCTGCAGAGCAGGCTGAAAACGCAAGGACTTTTGCAGTATTTTCAGTTCCCCGGTTGGGTGCGAAACGACGAAAAGGACGCGCTTTTAAAAAGCGCCGACCTGTTTTTTCTTCCGTCTTACACCGAGGGAATGCCGATGTCTATTTTAGAAGCAATGGGCTACGGGCTGCCGATCGTTGCATCAAACGTGGGCGGTATTCCGCAGCTTGTAGAAGAAAATGTGAATGGTTTTATGGCAGACCCCGGAGATATAGAAGCCTTTTCAAATGCGATCCTGGCAATTGTAAAAGACCGCGACTTCGCTTTTAAAATGGGGCAGAAAAGTCTTCAAAAAGCAGAAGAAAGCTATTCCTTAAAAAGTCATCTTGAAAAGCTCAGCACGCTTTATCTTAGGGTGTTATCAAAAGAAAATTAAAAGAAATGAAAAGGAGAAAAAACGATGCCTTTTCTCTCGGTCGTTGTACCGGTTTATAATGTTGAAAAATACCTGCGCCGCTGTGTGGAATCGCTGACCGCGCAAAATTATAAGGACTGCGAAATTCTTTTGGTGGACGACGGCTCCACCGATGCTTCCGGCGCGCTTTGCGACGCATTGGCGGCCGAATATGCGGCAGTAACCGCGTTTCACAAGGAAAACGGCGGCCTTGGCAGCGCCAGAAATCACGGAATCAAAAACGCGCACGGTGCGTATATCACCTTTATAGATTCCGACGATTATGTGACTTCGGATTATTTTGAGTTTTTGGACGCGCACCTGAAAGAACATCGCTGCGACCTTTTGAAATACGGATACAGAAAGATAAGGGACGGAGAAAGCATTGCCGATACCGTACCCTATTTTTCGAAAGGCCTTTATGAGCGCGAGCGTATAAAAACAGAGCTTTTGCCCGGTGTGGTGGGGCCGATCCGGTTGTTTGACTATGCCAAAACGCCGCTGCTTTCCGCCTGCGTTTGTGCGTATCGGTTGGATTTTTTAAAAAAGCACGATATTGAGTTTCGCTCCGAGCGCGAGATATTAAGCGAGGATTACCTTTTTAACTATGCGGCGCTGTTAAACGCACAGCGTGTGGAGATCAGTCACAAAATATTATATTTTTACGATTTTCGCGAGGGCTCTCTCACAAAACGCTATAAAACCGAGATGCTGCCGAGAATGCTGAATTTACAAAACGCCTATAAAGCCGAGCTTCAAAAAGCCGGTTTATATGAGTGCTATCGCGACAGCTATTATTCTATGTGTGTGGACGGTTTTTACGCCTGTATTACCAACGAATGCTGCGGCTGGAACATGGTTGATAAAAAACTGTATCTTAAAAATGTGCGTGAAATCCTTCAATTGCCGCAGTGCCGCGAGGCGCTCAAAAAGTGCAATCACAAAAATATGTCCTTAAAAGGAAAAGCAATTTATTATCTCATGCGCTGGCGGTGGGCGGCCCTTATGTGCTTTTTATATAAAAAAGTCACAAGCGCTTAGACAAAGCAAAGGCGGTGCTTTTTTAGAAAAAAGCTTTGTTGTGAAGAATCAAAAAAGCTTGCCGCTTTGTTGCTTGGATGTTAAAAGGATTTATGAAGCTTGCCGCTTTGTTTTTTTGTTCAAAAATGAAGTCTTGACAAACGGGATCAAATATGGTAATATCATAAAAAATAAATCTTTAATCACGGTGCTGTGACGCCGGCAAGATTTTAAATAACAACCTTTTTTGGGCGCGAATACCCGCAGTTTATATTTTACGAGCGCGCATAAAAGACCTTTAAAACCCTACTTGCGGTTTTCTTTGTGTTTTGTAAAGCCTTGCCGACTCTTTCGGCAAGGCTTTTTTATATACCATTGGAGGACGCTATGAGAATTACCTTTAAAAATGCAACGGTTTTAAATGCTCAGGCTTTCGGCAGAGAATCTTCGCTTTCAAACAAAGATTTTGCCGTTGAAAATTTTGCTGCTCGCGATTTGGGCGTTCAAGACGCTGTCGCTTGTGATTTTCACGTTCACGGTGACAGTGGTGCGGGCGATTTGTTTTATAATGATCCAGTGTTTATATTTCCGGCTTTTTGTGATGTTCACGTACATTTCAGAGAGCCGGGATTTTTTTATAAGGAAACCATAAAATCCGGTTCACTTGCGGCGGCGCACGGCGGCTACAGCGATGTTTGCACCATGCCGAATCTCGACCCCGTGCCGGACTCTTTGGAAAATTTAAAAGTACAGACGGATATTATAAAAAAGGACGCCGCAATCGGTGTGCACCCGTTCGGCGCCTTAACGGTGGGCGAAAAAGGGGAGCGGCTTTCAAATATGGAGGAACTCAGCCCCTTTGTGGTGGGCTTCAGTGATGACGGCCGCGGCGTGCAAAGCGCCGCGCTTATGGAGGAAGCCATGAAAAAGGCAAAGGCCTTAAATAAGGTTATTGCCGCGCACTGCGAGGACAATTCCTTGCTTTTCGGCGGATATATTCACAAAGGCGACTACGCCGCGAGGTTCGGTCACCGCGGTATATCTTCCGAAAGCGAGTGGCGGCCTTTAAAAAGAGATCTGAAGTTGGCAGGGAAGATCGGCTGCTGCTATCACGTTTGTCACGTTTCCACAAAAGAAAGTGTTCAGCTTATCCGCGAGGCAAAGAAAGCCGGCGTGCAGGTAACCGCGGAAACCGCACCGCATTATTTACTGCTTTCGGACGAAGACCTACAAGAGGACGGCCGTTTTAAAATGAATCCGCCGCTAAGGTCAATAGCAGATAAAGAAGCACTGCTCGAGGGGCTTTCGGACGGCACGATCGACTGCATTGCCACCGATCACGCGCCGCATTCGATCGCGGAAAAATCGGGCGGACTCAAAAACAGCTTCATGGGCGTTGTCGGGCTGGAAACCGCGTTTTCGGTGCTTTATTCAGGCCTTGTAAAAACCGGCATTTTAAGCTTAGACAATCTGATCACAAAAATGAGCTTGAACCCAAGAAAAATTTTTGATCTGCCGGAAACTCGGGAAATTTGTGTGTTCGACCTTGAAAAGTCTTATAAAATCGACCCCAATAGCTTTTTATCCAAAGGCAGGGCAACCCCGTTTGAGGGAAACACCGTATACGGAAAAAATCTTTTAACAACCTACGAAGGAAGTGCAGTATGGCAAAACATCAATCGGTAAAAATTGTTTTAGAGGATCAAAGCTTATATGAGGGTATCGGCTTCGGCGCGAAAAAGGAAACGGTCGTGGAACTGGTTTTCAACACCTCCATGGTGGGGTATCAGGAAATTTTGTCCGATCCGTCGTATACCGATCAGGCGGTGGTGATGACCTATCCGCTCATTGGAAACTACGGCATTTCCGACGAGGATTTTGAAAGCCGCGTGCCGACCATCGGCGGTATGATCGTGCGCGAATACAACGATATCCCCTCAAACTTCCGCTACACCAAAACGCTTTCGGAAATTATGGAGGAATACGATATTCCCGGCGTCAGCGGCATTGACACAAGAAAGCTTACAAGGCATATTCGCACCTTCGGAAGTCTGCGTGCGGCCATTGTAGACGGTGAAACCGACGTAAACGAAGCGCTAAAGCTGATAGAGAATACAAAAATTCCGCACGACGCCGTGGCGCGCGTCAGTTGTAAAAAGCGCTGGTATTCAAGAACGGCCAATGTGCGGTTTAATGTGGTGGCGATCGACTGCGGCATGAAACAGAATATTACCCGTTCCTTAAACGCCCGCGGCTGCAACGTCACGGTCGTGCCTTACAATACGCGCCCCGAAGACATTGAAGCGCTTTCGCCCGACGGCATCTTTCTATCCAACGGCCCGGGCGACCCCGAAGACGTGCAGCCGGTGATTGAAACGATCCGCGCTTTGCGCGGAAAATACCCCATGTTCGGCATTTGTCTCGGACATCAGCTGTTGTGCCTCAGCTACGGCGCCGAAACCTACAAATTAAAATTCGGCCACCGCGGCGGCAATCACCCGGTAAAAAATCTTGAAACCGGAAAAATTGAGATCACCTCTCAAAATCACAGCTATGCCGTGAAGCCGGAAAGTCTTGACGGCACGGGTCTTACCGTTACGCACATCAATCTGCTCGACAACACCGTGGAGGGCGCAAAGCACGAAAAAGATCGGGTGTTCAGCGTGCAGTACCACCCCGAAAGCGCACCGGGGCCGCAGGACAGCGCTTATCTTTTCGACCGCTTTATTAAAATGATGGAGGAACAGTAAAATGCCCAAAAGAACCGATATAAAGAAGATTCTGGTTTTAGGCTCCGGCCCCATTGTGATCGGCCAGGCGGCGGAATTCGACTATGCCGGCACGCAGGCCTGCCTTGCGCTCAAGGAGGAGGGCTATGAGGTGGTGCTGTGTAATTCCAATCCGGCCACCATTATGACCGACACCGCCATTGCCGACAAGGTTTATATGGAACCGATGACCTTAGAATATGTGGCAAAGATCCTTCGTTATGAGCGCCCCGACGCAATTTTGCCGGGCATCGGCGGCCAGACGGGTTTAAACCTTGCCATGCAGTTAGAGAAAAAGGGCGTTTTGCGTGAGTGCCGAACCGAGCTTCTCGGCACCGATTCCGACAGCATTGAATGTGCCGAGGATCGCGAGCGCTTTAAGGCGCTTTGCGTGGAATTGGGCGAGCCGGTGCTGCCGTCGGAAGTGGCAAAGACCATGGACGAGGGCTTGAAAATTGCAAAAGAGATCGGTTATCCGGTGGTGCTACGGCCGGCCTTTACTTTGGGCGGTACGGGCGGCGGCTTTGCCGACAACGAAGAGGAATGCCGCGAAATATTGAAAAATGCGCTGCGCTTATCGCCGGTGGGTGAGGTGCTGGTGGAAAAGAGCATCAAAGGCTTTAAGGAAATTGAATACGAAGTCATTCGCGACAGCAACGACACCGCGATCACGGTTTGCAACATGGAAAACTTCGATCCGGTGGGCATTCACACCGGCGACAGTATTGTGGTCTGCCCCTCGCAAACGCTGACGAACAAGGAATATCAAATGCTGCGCGACAGCGCTTTAAAGCTGATCCGCGCACTAAAAATCGAGGGCGGCTGCAACGTGCAGTTTGCACTGGATCCGCTTTCTTTTCAATACTATCTTATTGAGGTGAATCCGCGTGTATCGCGCTCCTCGGCACTGGCGTCCAAGGCGAGCGGCTACCCCATTGCAAGAGTTTCGGCCAAAATATCCGCCGGCCTTACGCTCGATGAGATCGCCATTGCCAATACACCGGCTTCCTTTGAGCCGACGCTTGACTACGTTGTGACCAAAATGCCGCGGTTTCCCTTTGATAAATTCGCCGGTGCCGACAACCGCCTTTCCACCCAGATGAAAGCCACGGGAGAAGTCATGAGCGTGGGCAGAACTTTGGAGGAAAGCCTTTTAAAGGCGGCGCGGTCACTGGAGATCGGCGTGGATCACTTGTATATGGAAAAATTCGACCGCTTCGAAAAGGAAAAGCTGTTCGATTATATTAAGCGCGGCACCGACGACCGCATTTATGCCATTGCAGAGCTTTTAAGACGCAATGAGGATATCGGCCGCATTTGCAATGCCACGGCCATTGATATGCTGTTCTTGGAGAAAATTTATAATATCATCAAAATGGAACGGGCGCTGGCAAACGCGCCGACGACGCCCGATCTTATAAAAAAGGCCAAAAAAATGGGCTTTTCCGACAGCGCCATTGCACGGCTTTTAAAGCAGTCGGAGGAGGAAATCTACAACTACCGCTTACAGCATGATATTTTGCCGGTCTATAAAATGATCGACACCTGTGCTTCGGAATTTGAGGGCTATATTCCGTATTTTTACTCAACGTATGAGGACGAAAACGAATCGGTATATACAAATCGCAAAAAAATTGTGGTATTGGGTTCGGGACCGATTCGGATCGGGCAGGGCGTGGAGTTCGATTATTCTACTGTCCACGCCGTAAAAACCATTAAAGAGGCCGGATTTGAGGCAATCATCATCAATAACAACCCCGAAACGGTTTCCACCGATTACACCACTTCCGACAAGCTGTATTTTGAACCGCTGACGGTGGAGGACGTGATGAACGTGCTGCTGCTTGAA
>CADAVL010000054.1 GCA_902791335.1 Oscillospiraceae bacterium | reverse complement strand
TAATATTTTGCCACCAGTCGCGGTTTTGCAAATACCAGTCGATCGTTTTATCAAGACCCGACTTAAAATTGGTTTCGGGCAGCCATCCGAGCTCAGCGTGAATCTTGCCGGGATCGATCGCATAGCGCTTGTCGTGCCCCTTGCGATCGGTCACATAGGTGATAAGCGATTCGGGTTTCTGAAGCTTTTTCAAAATCAGACGAACGATCTCAATATTCTTCATTTCATTATGACCGCCGACATTGTAGACCTCGCCGACGCGTCCTTTGTGCAGGATTAGATCAATTGCCTTGCAGTGATCCTCCACATAAAGCCAGTCGCGCACGTTCTGTCCGTTTCCGTAAACCGGCAGCGGCTTGTCCGCCAGTGCGTTGGCGATCATCAACGGAATAAGCTTTTCGGGAAAATGATACGGGCCGTAATTATTGGAACAGCGGCTAATCGTGACCGGCAGACCGTAGGTGCGGTGATACGCCTGCACCAAAAGATCGGCACCGGCTTTGGAGCTGGAATACGGAGAGCTTGTGTGAATGGGGGTGCTTTCGGTAAAAAACAGATCCGGGCGATCCAGTGGCAGGTCGCCGTAGACCTCGTCGGTAGAAACCTGATGATAGCGCTCAATGCCGAACGCGCGGCAAGTGTCCATCAAGGCGGCCGTGCCGAGAATGTTGGTCTTTAAAAAAATCTCCGGGTCTTCAATGGAGCGATCCACATGAGATTCGGCGGCAAAGTTCACCACAAAATCGGGGTGTTCTTCTTCAAATAAAGCTTTGAGTGCCGCGCGATCGCAAATATCCGCCTTAACAAAGCGGAAATTTTCATGATCCATGACCGACGCTAAGGTAGAAAGATTTCCGGCGTAGGTCAGCTTATCAAGACAGATGATGCGGTAGTCCGGATGTTTCTTTCGCATATAAAATATAAAATTACTGCCGATAAATCCGGCGCCTCCGGTTACAATAACGGTTTTTTTCATTGTGCGCCCTCCTCGGAAATTGAAATGAGGTATTTACCGTAATCGGTCATAGAGAGGCTTTCACCGAGCTTTTTCAGCTGCTCTGTGGTGATAAATCCACGCCGCCAGGCAATTTCCTCAATGCAGGAAATATAAAAGCCCTGTCGTTCCTGCACCGCCTCAACGTATTCCGCCGCTTTGAGCATTCCGGTCGGCGTTCCGGTGTCGAGCCAGGCAATTCCTCTGCCAAGCAGCTGGACGTGCAGCTCGTTCATTTCCAAATACGCATTATTAATGGCCGTGATCTCGATCTCACCGCGCGGCGAGGGCTTTACATTTTTTGCGATTTCTACAACACGGTTGTCATAGAAGTAAAGTCCCGGTACGGCATAGTTTGACTTTGGCGCCTTAGGCTTTTCCTCCAAGGAGATCACTTTTCTGTTTTCATCAAATTCCACCACGCCGAACGCGCGCGGATCCTTTACCGGATAGCCGAAAACCGTGGCGCCCTTTGTCCGTTTGGCGGCGTTCCACAAAAGCCTGCTGATATTCTGTCCGTAGAAAACATTGTCGCCCAAAATCAGGCACACCTGATCGTTTCCAATGAATTCTTCTCCGATAATGAACGCGTCGGCAAGGCCCCTCGGCGTTTCCTGCACCGCATAGGAAAAACGCACGCCGATTCTTTCACCGTTTCCAAGCAGCTTGTGATAGCTGTCGATGTCCTCCGGCGTGGAAATAATCAGGATTTCGCGAATACCGGCAAGCAAAAGAATTGAAAGCGGATAATAGATCAGCGGCTTGTCATAAATCGGTAAAAGCTGTTTTGACACAACGTGCGTAATGGGATAAAGCCTTGTTCCCCTGCCGCCTGCAAGTATGATGCCTTTCATGGGTAGCCTCCTAAAATACAATAAATATGATACGATCTTCGGTTATTTTTGCAAGAGAATCCTGCAGATCCGGTCCACATCCGAGAGCTTCAAATGTGCGTACATCGGCAAGCAAAGCACCCGTTCGGAATCCTGCTTTGCCACCGGTGTCTTTTCGGCCAAGCCATTTGGAAAGGCCTTGTTTTCGGAAGTGAGCGGATAAAAATATTTTCTGGCATAAATACCGTTTTTTTGCAGTTTTTGTATCAGGTCGTCACGCGTTACGCCGAAGCTTTCAGGATCAACCAGAATCGGGTAATAAGCAAAATTTCTTTTGACATTTTCCTGATCTTTTAAAATTTTAATGCCCTTTGCCGACTGCAAATTTTCGGAATATCTTTTGAATACTGCCGCTCTCAAAGCGAGCTCGTCGTCAATGTGGCGCAGATTACAGATACCCATAGCCGCCTGAAATTCATTCATTTTCGCATTGGTGCCAAAAATTTGCAGGGTCTCACCGTCCACGCCGAAATTGCGCTGCAGCGTCAGCTCTTTTTTTAATGCTTCATCATGAAAGCAGACGCAGCCGCCCTCTATGGTGTGAAACACCTTTGTAGCGTGAAAAGACAGCATGGAAACATCGCCGAAATCGGCAATCCCCCTGCCCTTATACTGCACGCCGAATGCGTGCGCTGCGTCATAGATCGCTCTAAGGCCGTGCTTTTTGGCGATCGCGTCAATTTTTTCAACATTGCAGATATTGCCGTAAACGTGGACGCCGAGAATCGCGGTCGTTTTTTCGGTGATGAGGGCTTCGATCTTTTCCTCATCAATGGTATAATCCGGTTTTACATCACAAAAAACCGGTGTGCAGCCTGCCTGAACAATGGCGTTTGTGGTTGAGGCAAAGGTAAACGGCGTGGTAATGATCTCACCGGAAAGTTTGAGCGCTTTCAATGCACAGTAAAGCGCCAGGTGGCCGTTTACAAAAAGCTCCAGGTGCTGCACCTTCAGGTATTCGCGCACTGCGTCCTTAAAACGGTTATGGATCGGTCCGCCGTTGGTCAGCTGAACCGTTTCCCAAATAGATTTGATTTCGTTGCAGTATTCCTCATACGGCGGCATAGAGGAATGGGTAACAAATATCTGCTCCGACATATAGATATACGCTCCTTTTTTTAATAGATCATGGCGCACCGCTTTTTTTCAAATGGCCATGCACCGCGCTCAAAAGGCAGTTTTGATGAAGCCTTTCACGGCACTTTGATTTTTTAAATCCAAACGAATCTGCAGAATTTCAGACTAAATTGCAGATCATATAAAAGGATCTATCGCCGTTTTCGCCCTCTCTTACAAAACGCTCTCTCAGATAAAAGCGAATGGCACGGTCGTTGTCCGCACGCACCTCAAGCCGCAGAAATTCCATGCCGCTTTTCAGTGAACGCTTCTTTACTTCATTTAAAAGCCGACTGCCGAGGCCAAAATGCAAAAAGTCGGGCGCTACAGCAATATAGGCCAAATACGCGGTTTTTGTTTTCGTATCATTACAATAGTACGCCGCAAATCCGGCCGGTTTTCCGTCCGCTGTCATTACCAAAACATTTCCAAATCGTGCAATTTTCTCAGCATATTGCGTCTTGTCTACCGTCCCGTTTTTCAGCGTTGGCAGAGACTCTTCATAAAGCTTAAGGATCGAAAGTATTTCTTCCTTTGTGATGACTTCGTTAAATGAGATCTTTGACATTTTATCGCCTTTTTCGTTTGATCGTCGTGGGGAAAATGCAGGCTTTCGCTTGGTTGACGGCTTTTTGGGCCGCGCATTTCCTTTTTTTGAAGGTTTACTCTTTCAGAAGAACCTTACACCAGTGCTCGGAGTGATCCATCATGCCGAGCATTTGCTCCATACTGTCGAATTTCATAATAAGGCAGCCTAACGTAGTGTTGGCGCCAGTGAAGACGCTGACAGGATCTCCGGGTTTTACGATCAGGTGATTCTCCAAAATATGCGGCACGGCCTCCTCGCTGAACCAAACCTTGTCCAGCACGCCGGACGAAAGACTGTGAACCGCGAAATAGGAATAATAACCGGAAGGTTGAATTTTCGGAATTTCGATGCGCTCGCCCATGGCCGCTTTCACGGAACAGGCAACCAGATCCACGCCGGTCGCGTATTGAATGACATCGGGAATGTAGTTTCCGCCGTCCCTCGGAGCGATCTCCATAAGATAGACATTGCAGTCCTTGTCGATCCGGATATCAAAATTATAGGTGGTGGTCCGCATTTTGAGCAGCGTGATCAGTCTTTGAATCTCGTTGTGGATCTTATCCTGGACGTCTGCCGGCATATTGTAAGGAAAGCTTGCCGCGATCGGTACAAACGGATTGACGCACTGCGGGTTAAAGTGATCGTTTGCAAAATAACGAAACATGAGTTTTCCGTCTATTGAAAGACCGTCGCCTGCGACCTGATAACCATATTTTTCAACGTATTGCTCCACAATGATCTTCCCACCGCGGGAATAGGACATTGCATATTGAAGCTTTGCTTTTGCCTCGTCGGCAGAGTCGATCTCGCTGACGCCCTTGCTGCCGGAGGAATCCACCGGCTTTACGATCACCGGAAAAGAAAACACGCCTGCTTTGATATCCTTGAACGCAGAATCCACGTCACTGTAACCCTTGGCTGTGGGTGTATGAAACCCATTTTCCGACAAAAACCGCCGGAATTTATCCTTGTTGCATAGAATATCCACCGATTGATACGGACTGCCGGGCAAGCAAAGCTTTTCGGCAACATAAGCTGCCGTAGGAGCAGCAGGGTCAGAGGCGTAGGCCAACACACCGTCTACTTTCTCCTTTTTGGCAACGTCTAAAACCGCTTGCTTGTCGGTCGTACTGACAAGATAAAACCTATCCGCTTCAAATTGGCCGGGATTGTCCTCTAAATAATCGCAGAGCACGGTGAAATATCCCAGCGCTCTTGATTTTTTAATTGCTATGACTTGCTGCGCCGAACCGCCGAGCAAGAGAATTTTTTTCATAGCCAAACACACTCATTTCTAACCTTTTTTTCGAATTTTACCTATTGCAGACTGTGCCATATTCCACAAATAGCGAAACGCCTCCGAACGGAGCAGGGGCCGGATCGCTCGTTTATCATTTAGAAGGTACTTCGCAGAAAGAAGCGTTTATTTACAAAACAGATTTCTTTGTTTGCGGAATTTCTCAATATTTTCATCCACAATATGCCCACGATCGATAACGGTAGCTTTTATTAATTCGGGAGAATCATTGTTTGTAATAATTTGATCCATATATCTGCAAATACCCTCGGAAAGCACTTTGGTCACCGTTATCGGATACATTGCCGGCGTGTTGTCCACGGCATAATGAACCACACCGTCTACCGTATAAACCGGATCATCAATAGTGGTGGGGTGTGAGGTTTCAATTTCAAGGTAGGGGTCACAGCTGACATCAATAATCAGCGTGCCTTTCCTCATTTTCTTAATATCTTCTTTGTATATAATTTGATCGGTACGGTTGGTGTCCCACATAACGCAGTTCACTATAACATCATAATCGAACATTTTCTTTTTAAAAAGATCTTCAAATTTTCTGCCATTACACATCAACCTTAGCGCCAAGTCCGTGCAAAACACGCAATGCACCCTTTGCGGTCTGCCCGTTTCCTAAAACCGCTACTGTGCTGTCGTAGATTGCTGGACTTATAGGATTGCAGCATTTCCTTGCGCCAAAAGGTTGCGTAATATCAATGATATCCTTTCTTTTCAAAATGATGGATTTTAAGTTTAAAAAACACTTTTTTCAGGTAGATTTTTAAGCTTGTTTTGCACTCCAACTTTTAATAATTTTTTTAAGAGTATTCCAAAGAAAATAAAAGGTGTCAATTTTGAGAAGAACCGAGCCTACAATATAGATCACGATACCGGCTGTGACCTGGATAAGCAGCAGTAAAATGTCGCCAAGCGGCAGAAAAGACAGCGCAAATGTAACAAGAAACATAAAAACAGACAGGCAAAGGCACGGGAGAATGTCCTTAATTTGTTCGAGGAAAGAATAGCCCAACAGTTTTTTGTTTGGGAAAGCGTTGATCACGGCGCTCAAAGTTGTTGTAATAAAGAAGCTGTACGCCATAGCTTCCACGCTGATAAAAATGGTTGCCATCATTGCGCCAAAGCCCATAATTTTTTTGATGATCTCCAGCTTTAAAAAGATATCGCTTCTACCGATTGCTTTGATCGCATTCAGATTGGCAGTTTGAATGGGTTGCATTGCGTAAATAAATGTGAATATACGCAAAAACGGAACACATGGCAGCCATTTATCGGTCAGAACCAGAGAGACGAGCGGTGTCGCAACACTGGCAAGGCCTAACATGAGCGGCCACATAAAATAGCTGCTGACGCAAATTGCCCGACGCGTCATTGATTTGATACTCTCAGCCTTATCCTGATTCATTGCCATGGCCGGCAAAAGCACGCTGTCTATGGATGTATTGATATTTGTAACAACAAACGACGGAAGCTTGTCGCCCTCATTGTAAAAAGCCAGCTGGCTTTCGGTGTAAAGCTTTCCGATAATTAACTGGCGAATTTTTAAATAAATCACATTGATCAATGAAGATGCCAGTAACTTCCACCCATAGGAATAAAGCCATTTAAAGCGTTCAAATGAAAATGTCAGCTGCGGTCGCCAACGCACCGTGATCCAGAGAATGAGTGTATCTAAGAATTGATTAAACAAATTCTGTACAATCAAGGCCCACACGCCAAAGCCCTTATAAGCCATAAAGATGCCGATAACTGCCGCGCCGATCGTTCCACCCAAGGTGGAAAAAAAGAACTTTTTAAAAATCATGTGGCGCGACACATACGCTTGCTGAATGTTTTTTACGCTTGAAATGATCAGCGTCAATCCGGCAACACGAACCATTGGTACAAGCTCCGGCATTTTATAAAAGGCTGCGATGACCGGTGCAAATAAATATAGAAGCGCATAAAGCAACAGTCCGGCGGTCACATTAAAATAAAACACGGTTGAAAAATCCACATTGTCAACGTCTTTTTTCTGAACAAGGGCCGTGCCAAAGCCACTGTCAACAAAGACCTGCAAAATTGTGGTGAAAACCGCAAGCAGAGCAACCGTTCCGTACACCTTCGGGTCTAAAAGCCGCGCTAAAACGACGGAAACAATAAAGGTAACACCCTGTGCGCCGCAGCGCTCTGCAAAACGCCAAATAAAATTGACGACTACTTTATTATTATTCATTGTTCCGTTCTCTCCTGTATGTGTTATAGAGCATCTTATGTGCTTTCACGCCAGCCTCATCATCCTCTTTCCAGGAAAGCAACCGGTGGTTCTTTTCTGCGTTAAAATCTCTGCTTGCGAATGAATCAAAGTCCATGTTTTCGAGATCTTCCACAAAAAAATGATCCGCAGCTTCGTGAGTTAAGTATTGATCCAGAAAACTGTCTTTGCGCACAAATATCTTTTTTCCGAAATACACAAGATCGGTGACATTACCAAGTGCATTGGATCCGAGCGATTCGATCAGAAAAACATCGATACCGCTTAAAAATTTCCGATATTCGTTCAGCGGCATCATATCAAGATGAATTTCAACCTTTTCGCCAAAGATCTCTGTAGCCTTTGAAATGACGGATCTTCTGTAGGCATCGTTTCCATAGGACAAAACCAAAATCACAGTAATATTTTCATTTTTGTATTTCTTTAACCGCTCCAATGTAACAATATGGTTTTCTCTTTCGTTGGCGGAGTGCCCCACCATAATTCTACAAGCGTCGCTCTTCCGATTTTTACACTGCTCATAAATATTTTTATATTCTGCCCCCTGCCCTTCATTGTATCTGAACGGCAGTGAAAATCCCTTTGTATCGCGAGACAGTTGGAAGCGCTTTTCAAGGAAGGTCATGTCGGTTTTTACTGCGTAGCCAATGGCATAAAATCCTGCAATTCTGCGGCACAGCCTTCTGAAAAACAGATAGCCTGCCAGCCTCCGCTTCAGATTGGTCTCATTTTCAAAAGGAAAAGAATCAGAACCCCAAAACCGCCATACAATTTTCTCTGCGGCCTGTTTTTTCAGAACGGAAGCTCTTGGAACACTTTGATTCCAACCTTGTATAACGATCAGGTCGTACGATTTATAAATTTCATTAATATATGCCGCAATCCCCTTCTCGAAGTATTCTGCATGACCGTACTTGCTGATTGCACGGTATAGTTCTTTGTGATTGGTTGCAAAGCTGAAATCGTCCTCAAAGCCCAATTGCTTATTTAAAAGCATTTGAACCAGTGGCACGTTGAACTTTTGCTCATCATAGCCTAAAATATGTAAAATTTTCACTTTGCACCCTCATTCCTGTTTGCGCGTTTTCTTTCTCTGTTTGTCATAAAATAGGGATTCAAGGCCAGGCAAAGATATAGAATTTTCTGTTTTATGGGAATATCAACTTTCAAGGATGCCGAAAGATCTCTTCTTAAATTTTTCGCGCAGCGGTTGTATTCGTCCGGATAAATTGCGTCCTGTCCGGAACGGGCAAGCCCCGACATAATAGACCAGTTGAACGCTCTGCGATGATAATTCCAGGCGTCTTCAATCTTTTTGCTGCGCTTGATCCAGTGGGTCTTTTGTATTTCCATGGATCTTATGCCGCAGTAATTACTCTCAAGGTTGAATTTTCTCATGGCGCTATCCATATTCGGCGTTTGGTGATAGACGCATTTTTCGCCGATCGCCACCCGGTCGACGTGCTGCAGGCAATCAATATTGAAAAGCATACCCTCGCCGTACCAGATGCTTTCGTCAAAGCAAATACCATTCTGTTTCAAAACCGACGATTTATATATTTTATTCCACACTGCAACAAACACCTTGCCAAGGTAGATCCACTCGATCGCCTTTTCGGCGTCAACAGAATAGACCGAATCGGAGGATCTTTTATTATACTCTGAAAAATTATTCCGATTCATTGCAACATCGCAGCCGGTGTTTTCAATTAGGTCAACAAAATAAGAAACATAGTCTTTTTCCACCCAGTCGTCCCCGTCAACAAACATAACATACGCACCTTTTGCAGCACGAAGTCCGGCGTTTCGAGCGGAGGAAACGCCGGCGTTTTCTTTGTGGATCACAAGAATTCTGCTGTCCTTTTTTTGAAGACGGTCAATGATCTGCGCCGAGTTATCCGGTGATCCGTCGTCAACGAGAATGATCTCAATATTATCGTAGTCCTGCAAAATCAGGGAGCCTACGGTTTTTTCTATATATTTTTCAACATTGTAAATCGGTACAATGATACTAACTAATTTACGATTCATTCCATACTCACCCATCATCATTTTATCATAGTGCCATATATAAAATGCAAACCGTACGTGCCACAGTACAGTAGGCCGACGATCGTCAGACCCGGGCTTACATTAATTTTTAAGAAAATCTTTTAGATAGTTCATGCTTTGTTCTCTTGAATTGTTATAAAACTCTTTAAAATCCTCCTTATTGCTGAATTCTTTATATACCCGATCCAGCTCCTCAAAGCGCCCCACAACATGGTTTTGCACGTGCAGCGTTTTTACAAGATCGGATAATTTATTGCGGTTGCTCTCGCGGCACATAACGGCAAAGTGACCGTTCAGCTTTGCTGAAAAGAGCGTGCCGTGAAAGGTATCGGTAATAATAAAGTCCGCCATTTGAAAGATCTTCATCATTTCAAACGGCGTTGTCGGCAAATAGCTTTTCAGCCACATTTGCGGCGCACCGATCGCAATCGGTTTTAAATTCTGCTTTCTGCAAAAGCTTTGAATTGCCCGAATTTCAGCCGGGTCGTGAATGCGATTATAATAAGAATAAATAATACAAAATTTTTGGGGCAGCTTTTTACGAATTTCCGTTTTTTCTATTTCGTCACTAAAATCTCCGATCAGAACCGGGTCTGAGTGTCGAAACACTTTTTCGTCGGTCATCGCTTTCATAAAAGCTTCAGTATTTTCATCCCTTGCCGAAAAGCCCTGTACTCTTTGAAACGCATTTTCAATGATCGTAAGCATTTGAGGCATCAGCCGGTCCGGGCTTGTAGCCCCACAGGAAGCCGCATAGGTAATCACTTCGTCTGCCTGCCGCACGTTGCCGAACAGCTGGCTTGTAAAGCCCCACGGCGAGGGCGCCGTACAGTTGAACACTTCATCGCTGCCAATCACGCACAGGTCGTATTTTTTTTGATTATCTTCGGGGGCAATACGCAAAATGTCTTTTCTGAAAGCCTCAAATAATTTTTCTTGTTTTCGGGATCTCAATTTTATTCTCAATCGGTTCAGCGCATAGCGGTCAAGCTTTTTGAATTTTGAAAGCAGTCCGCCGTGAGCTTCCGCCTCGTTATCATAGGTGATTCGGCTTTTTTGAGCCGCCCGGTCATCTGATTCATTGCGCTCAATATCAATGAAATGAACCTCTGCGCCCAAGCCCTCTATTATTTTTTTTAATGAATAGCTTTGCAGTAACGAACCAAAATTAGATACCCGCTGCATAGACAAGATACATACTTTTTTCATTGACTCAATCCATTCAATAGCAATTTGTTTTTTCGCCTTTGATACCGCTTGTTACTTGACTGGTGCAGGGCTTTCGCTTTTTGCAGTAAATCATGCACGCGGAAATTGCAAAGAAATACAAATACTGCGGTTCTGCGCGCAGCGACGCATTATAAAAAGTATTAATAATGCCCATCAGGGAAAGGATCTGTACAAAGGCTGCTATATAAAGGTCGCCGGTCCGGTTTAAAACCTTGCGGTGCTTTACTGCGTGCACAAACACTGCAACAAAAACGCTTAAATAAAGCATTACACCCAAATAACCGGTTTCAAGAAACAGCATCATGTGGGAGAACCAGCGGTAATTATAATGGCCGAATTCATTGTAAAAATCACTGGTTAAAAAGGAATAGCTGGACATTTCCGCAGAACCCAGCCCCTGGCCGAACAGGTTCTTTATGGGGTCCCCGTGGAAGAAAAGCTGATTAATTCTTGAAAATGCATTGAATCTTGAAATATTGTACCCGCCGCCTTCGGCATTGGCATAGTTAAGCGTTTCGTCAACATTGGTGACAACGGCGGCCTGATCCGGGAAGATCCGTTCAATAATGCTGAGCGAAAGGAGCATCACCACAGCGGCGAGAAGGACAAAAAAGATAGATTTGTACGAAGGCTTTGAAAACAGGATACAAAGCACCACAATGATGGCAAATTCGAAATAATAAAATTTGATTTCAGCAATAGCCGCAATCAAAATGGTGGACGCCGCCACAGTGAGTAGCTTTAGAAAGGACGTCTTTTTGGCAAAATAAGCCGTGGTATAGTAAGCCAGTAAAATAATGAAAAAGAGGTTGGAATAGCCGTTACAGCCACTTTCCGTTCCGAAAATACCGCCGAGATTATCCTGGCTGAGATCCAATACGAAATACTGATATAACGTGACGGCAATGTTTGCAATTTGCAGCCAAAACATAATGTTAAAGATTTTTTGGACATCGGCGCTTGTTAAGAAACTGACGCAGGCTATCATAAACACCGCGCCGCGGAAACCGTTCCGAAGACCCCACACGACCAAAAGCGGCGAAACCAAATTAAGAATTAGGCCAATGACGATTATCAAAGCGTATAATATGTATATTTTAGAAACATAGCCGGCGCCCACTTGTTTCAAAGGATGGCTTCTCTCCAGCAAAAGAAACAGTATCAGCGGCAGCATGAAAATGTCGGTTACATAAGTCAGTGCGGAAGGCAGCTTTAATACCGTTACACAAAACATAACCAACGAAACATAAATCACTTGAATATATATTAACTTTTTGCAAGACGCTCTGTTAAAGCTCATAATATGTAAAACTCCTCGCTTGGTTGGCTATCGTGACAAAGGGGCGCACAATCGCAAACGCACGCGCAAGGTGTAAAGCACGCGCAAAGTGTAAAATTAAGGTTGGTCATACCGATTTATTGTAATACCGGTTTATAAAGAAAGAGGATCTGCCGCCGTCACCGTTTTTATATCAAGCGGCTAAAAACAGAAAAGAACACCGGCAGAAGTTTTTTTGAAAGAATTGCTGCCGGTGATTTTTTATAATTGAAACCGCAAAGGCGGAATTCCTCATTATTTTGCGTTTTTGGGGCCGTAGCCGTAGTGGTAATAGTAGGATTTGCTGTAATGGCTCAGCGCGGAATCGTATTCCACGTTGTTGAGCACAACGCCCAAAATCTTACTGCCGGATTTTTCAAGCTGTGCTTTGGTATCGCGGGCAAATTTATAGCTGACCTTGCCGCTGGAAATAACCAAAATGGAACCATCGCACACCGTGGCAATGATTGCCGCGTCGATCACAGAGCCAAGCGGCGGCGTATCAATGATGATATAATCGTACTGCTCGCGAAGCTCCTTTATCATGGACTCAAACTTCGGCGTACTCAAAAGCTCCGCCGGATTGGGCGGAAAAGAGCCGGAGAGGATAATATCCAAATTCGGAAGGCTGGAATGGTATAATACCTCCTGCAAGGTGGCTTGGTCGGAAAGATAGTGCGAAAGGCCAACAATCTTTTGGCCGATCTTAAAGCGGCGCATAATAACCGAATTGCGAAGATCCGCGTCGATCAGCAGCACTTTTTTACCGGTCTCGGCCATTGAAACTGCGACATTCCACGCAACGGTGGATTTACCGTCGTTCGGCATGCAGCTTGTGAGCGCGATCACCTTAACGTCGCTGCCGCAAAAAGTGATATTGGTACGCAAGGCTTTATATGCTTCCGTCAGCCTGAAATCTTTGTTTTCATTTGCAAGCTCAAAGGTTTCCATGTTATTTTACTCCATTCTGCGAAGCTTATTTTCTTCGCACTTTTTTATGAAAGAGGGCAAGCGCAGCGGTAAGCCCTTCAAAAAAGGTCAACCGCGTCCCGTTGATTTTCAATCGTTGTTGCTTATTCGTGCCACGAGAAAATTTATTTGGCCGGTTTTTTGGCCTTTTTCTCGCATTTCGGAATAGAGCCGAGTACGGTCAGTCCGAGATAGTGTTCTACGTCCTCGTCGGTTTTGATGGTGTCGTTAAAAGCAAAGATCAGGAAGAATACAAGGCCGCTGAGCAGTGCGCCGCCGAGAAATCCGACCAGTGTGTTTTTCTTCACGCTCGGGCTGGAAGGTGTTTTTGGAAGAT